>JBIJCX010000673.1:0-2532 GCA_044344465.1 Opitutaceae bacterium | reverse complement strand
GGCCGCTCGGCCGGCTTCGGCATCCTCGCCCTCAATGCCAGCTGGCGCGCCACCACGCTCACGCGCCTCTCCGCCGGCATCGACAACGTGCTCGACCACACGTTCGCCGAACACATCAGCCGCGCCGGGAGCATGATCCCCGGCTTCACCCAGACCACCCGGGTCAACGAGCCCGGCCGCTTTGTCTGGCTGAAGCTCGACCTCTCGCTCTGAGCCACTTCATCTTTTTCTCATGAAAACCAAATTCCTCCTCCCGTTTCTCGCCCTGCTCCCGGCCGCGCTCTTCGCGGCCGCGAAATCCACGGCGACGGAAAAAAACTGCGGCTGCGCTTGCTGCGAGGGCAAGGAAGTCTGCTGCTGCCGTACCGAAAAAACCGCCGGCACCGGTGACGCCGCCGCGCCGCAGACCCATCCGCTCCGTGGCACGGTCGTAAAGCTGCTCCCCGACTCCAACCAGGTGCGCGTCAAGCACGAGGCGATTCCCCGCTACATGCCGGCGATGACGATGTCGTTCAACGTGGCGCCCGCCGATTATGCCCGGCTGCGGTCCGGCGATGCGATCACGGCGACCCTCGAATCGCGGAGCGGCGAATTCTGGCTCAACGCCATCAAGGTCACATCGCGCGCGGCGAAGTGATCGCCGCCGCGACGGCGCATCCTGTTTCCTGGCCGCCGTGTTTGTAGTTGGGGCTTCAGCCGGCAAGAGAGCTCGCCGGCGAGAGCGTCCACAAAATGCGCCGCGCCCCCGGGCCGCCCCTTTCTCGCGCCCGCACTTGGCACCCGGCGATCGCATGCCATGTTGGTTGCGTGCGTCTCCTTGTCCCCATCCTCCTCCTGCTGGCCGCCCACGGGCGTGCCGCCACGCCGGTCCAGCCGATGCCGCCCGTCATCCGGGTCGAGGAAATCGCCTCGCCCGCGGGCGCCGGGGCCAGCGGCGCGTCGCTGACCACTTCACCGGATGGCACCGTGTGGCTCTCATGGCTCGAACCGGTGACGTCGCCAGCCGGGCAAACGGCTGCGCCCGGCCCCATGGCGCTGCGCGTTTCCACCCTCGATCCGGCCACGAACATCTGGCGCGCACCACGGACGATCGCGAGCGGCACCAACTGGTTCGTCAACTGGGCCGATTTCCCTGCGCTCACGGTCGGCCCCGGCGGGCACGCCACCGCAGTGTGGTTCGTCAACAATCCCGCCACCGCCGCGGCCCACGATCACGACGGTCCCGGGTATCGCGCGTTCCTCAGCCGGACCACCGACGCCGGCGCCACCTGGAGCGCACCGCTGGCCCTGACCAAGTCTAGCGACTCGGTCGAGTTCGTCTCCCTCGCCACTCTCGCCGACGGCCGCGTCCTCGCGGCCTGGCTCGACGGCCGCGGCAAAAAGGCCGGCGGCAGGACGCAGCGCCTCTACGCCCGTATCGTCGGTGACCAAGGACCGGATACGCTGATTGACGAGTCGGTCTGCGACTGCTGCCAGACCGCGCTCACCGCCTTTCCCGACGGCGGCGCTCTGCTGGCCTACCGCGGCCGGACCCGTGAAGAGGTGCGCGACATCCGGCTCGCGCGCTTCCGCGGGACCGCGTGGGAGACACCGCACGCGCTCGCCAGCGACGACTGGCGCATCGACGGTTGCCCCGTCAACGGCCCCCAGCTCGCCAGCGACGGCGGGCGGGTGGCGGCGGCGTGGTTCACCGGGGCCGACAACGATCCCCGCGTGCTGGCGTCCTTTTCGCCCGATGCCGGCGCCCGTTTTCTGATGCCGCTGCGAATCGACAGCGCCAAGCCGGCCGGGCGGGTCGCCACGCTCCTGCTCCACGACGGTGCGCTGCTGGTGACGTGGGTGGGCGCCGACGGCGGCTTCTGGCTGCGCCGCGTCACACCGGACTTCACGATCACCGAACCGGTCGCCCTCACAACGCCGGCAGCCGGTACGGTGAAGGGATTTCCGCGGCTCGCCCTGCGCCGGGATTATGCGGGAGGAAAAACCACCGCCCAGTTCATCGCCGCCTACACGCGGGAGGGTTCCCCTTCCACAGTCGCCACGCTGCTCGTGACGGTTCCCGAGGGCGAGTTGCTCGAGGCGGAGAAGAACTGCGACTGCGCGCCGACGGCCGAGCAGCTTCAGGGTTATTCGATTCGCGGCACGATCACGGACGTGCGGCCGGCGGCCGGTGCGCTGCGCGTGAGCCATTTCGAGTTGCCGGGGATTTTTCCGGCCGGCACCCGTGACTTCAAAGTCTCGGCGGAGCTTCTCGCCGCCGTCCAACCCGGCCGCCAATTCCTCGGCCGGGTCGACCGGCGCGATGGCGTGTGGTGGCTGTTCGACGTGCGGCTCCTCGCCGCCCCTCCCCTGCCGGCGAAATAGGCGCAGCAGCCCGCTGGCAGCCTGGAGTAGCGCGGAGCTTCAGCCGAATGGCACTTAAATCAGCCCGAGGGTCTTCTTGCCGAGACGTTTACGGCGCGGAGCGCCGGGGACGTTGGCGAAGAGCACGGCGCGGCTGAGTCGCTGCATCGCCTTTAAGGTCGCTTGTAC
>JBIJCX010000674.1:0-2532 GCA_044344465.1 Opitutaceae bacterium | reverse complement strand
TTTGACATTGCCGGATTGATCGACCAAGACGCGACGAAGTCCAAACCCGGCGGCGCCGCCTTGTTTGAATCCCAGCTGGATCAGGCGACACGCCCCTTGGAACACCTTCGTCGAGAGTTCCCGGCTGTATTCGCCCGCCATGGATCGCTTGACGGACTTGATGATGTTCGAGGTGGGCGAGCCGTCATTTTCGAATTGTTCAGCGCAGTAGTGCACGTTGATACCGGCACGCTTGCAGATATATTCGTAGTAGCCGCTCTCGTCGGCGTCCTGAAATCGACCCCAGCGGCTGACGTCGTAGGCGAGGATGCACTTGAAATCGGCGGACCCGGTTTCGACGGTCTCGATCATCTTCCGCAGGCTGTCGCGGCCGCGGACGTTGAGTCCGCTCTTGCCGGCATCCTCAAAAATCCGGACCAGCGCCATATTCCGGCGCGCGGCATATTCCTTGATGCGGTCGAGTTGGTTTTCGGTGGAGTACTGCTGATGCTCGGTCGACATCCGAACATAGGCGGCGACGGGTATTAGACTTCCCGCCGCCGCGAGGGGTAGCTGCGACTGCCCGCTCATCAGCTATGCCGATTTAGACCCGTTTACTGCCGGCATCATTGGCGGGAACTGTGGCAGCAGAGGCGGGATGGAATCCCGTGGCATCGAGAATGGCATGCCCGTGGAGCATGAGTGCGGTCAGATCCTGCGCGATGGTGTTTTGTAACGCACCGCCGCGTAACCAGGCCAACAGGCCCACCAGTGCAACGACTTGCGGGTCCCAGGCGTTTTGTAACGCCGCGCAGGAATCTCGTAACGCAAAACGCTCCAGTGCGGCTACGAGAGAATCGCACGGATCACCTGTGCCCGGTCCCTTGCGCCGCCTTTGTCGGCGGCAATAGTCCGGGTTGGCTTTTCGCCAGGTCTGCACGCGTTCCACGTTTTCGGATCCGCTGTGATAGTCGGCATTGTCGGCATTCTTCCGCCAATTCCGCTGACTCCTTCTTCGACTTGCCGCGCGACAGGCTGGCTGGGCGCAAAACCGCTGGCGTCCGGCCGCTCGCGGTTCCGGGATGAATGGCGCGCCGCAAGCGGCGCACGTGGATGTGATGGGATGACTTTCGGTGTGTGATTTCACACCGGCGAAGAATATGTTCGGATTCTCACCGACATGCGGCTGGATTCTGGGCACCGCGCAGAAGCGCTTGCGTCACGACACGTGATGGTGCGCAACTGATACTGGTGACGGAGGCTTCCGCCGTCCCCGCCGCCGCGATAGGATCTACGACACCCTCAACGCCATTTGTAGGGCGGACGCTACCTTCGACGCGCCCGGACGGATTCGGATCAGCCGTGGGTTCCAGGCAAGCATCGCTTCGCGGGCGAGAGCCCGCAGGCCATCGTCGAATACCCGGTGCACTGCACCGGCCGAAAGATCACGCACGGCCATTTCAGGAACGATTGACCAAAATTGCCCGGTCCGGACCGCTGCCATCGTTTGCGGAAACGACTGACAGGAAAGCGCTGGGGTGATCGGCGCCTCGAAGGTTTTTGCTAAATCGCGCAGACCGGAGGTGAACTGTCCATCTGTGGTCTGGGTTGCCAGCGGCAAATCATGCAGGGCCTGACGTAATGTAACCTTCTTCTTCTGCGGCATCAGCTCATTGGGGATGACGGCCACGTAGGTCACCATGCCGAGGGACACCGCTTTAAGACCCGGAGCGAGGGCATTCTTGCGGATGATGCCAAAGTCGAGGCGACAGTCCGAAAGCTGCTGGACGATCTCGTTGGTGCGCAGGTTCGACGTGGCGAAGCGCGTGCCGGGGAAATGTTCAATCAGCGATCCGATCTTCGGGATGATGAGCCATTGGATGAGACTGTCGCCCGCTCCGATGGAGAACACGGCCGATTCACCGCGGCACTCCGATCGAAAGTCATCCAGAGAGCGCAACTGCTCGCGGGCCAATTCGGCCAGTCGCTCCCCCTTGGCGGTGAGCTTTAGAATCTTTCCGCGCCGTTGGGCGACCTCACAGCCGAAGAACTCCGAAAGCTCCCGCAGCTGCCGGCTGTACTGGCTTTGCCGCACGGCGTCACCCGGGGCCGCTTGCGCGATGCTGCCGGCGTCGCGTACCTCGATCAAGACCTTGAGTCGGTCGAGCGACAACCCGCGTTCGGAAAAGAGAGTTTCAAACATGACTGAGGAGTCAGGCTTACTGAGGAAAGCGGTATGGCAAGCCCAAGGGGATTCAGTTAACCTCGGCCCGTCCCCCGCCGATCGTCAGAAGAAATCAGAAAAAACCTTCGTTCACCCCTTGAATTCTTTCCTGGAACATCCGTTGTAACTCTTCAGTCACTCAATCGTCTTCCTGCCACTTCACATGAAATCCGCACAATTTATACGACTCTCCGCCCTCCGGCTAACCGGACGGCATTCGTTGTGTGCGGCGATTCGTCCGCAGCCGACGACATCGGAAATGCGCAGCGAATCAGGTCGTAATTGGCCCGATTACGCGCAGCTCCTTGGAAGTGGTGTCACCTAACGAC
>JBIJCX010000672.1:0-2534 GCA_044344465.1 Opitutaceae bacterium | reverse complement strand
GGGCGGATGATAGAGCGCCGGTTGATCCGCCGCGTTTCAAATTGTCCAGGGTTCTACTCATGGCACGCGTCAATGGTTACGAAATCGCCTTCGCTGGCTCGGGGGCGGCGCCGACGCTCCCGTCGGGCGTGAAAGTGATGGCAAAAGCCGCCCCCGGCCCCGGCCCGATTGCCAGCCGAGCGCTGAGTTGGTGCGCCAAATCCGAGACGAGTTGCAGCCCGAGCGACTGCAGCTGCGCCGGATCGAAATTCTCCGGCAGCCCCACGCCGGTGTCGGCGACCCGCAGGCAAACTTCCGCTCCACCCGCCACCCGCTGCAGCTCGATCCGAATCTCCCCGGTGCGGCCCTCCGGGAATCCGTGCTTCACGCAGTTGGTCACCAGCTCGTTGACGATCAGCCCGCACGGGATGACGTGATCGATCGCCGCAGGCACGGATTCGACCTTCACGTGCAGCTGGATGCTCCCGGGGCGGTCGAACAGCGAGCGGTGCAGTTGGGTGGAGAGCTGCCGGAGATAGTCGGCGAGGTCGACCGCCGCGAAATTGCCGGAGCGATAGAGCGTCTCATGCAACAGCGCCATCGAGCGGATCCGCCCCTGCATCTCCCGGAGCACCCCCTTGGTCGCCGGATGACTGCTCCGCCCCGCCTCCAACCGCAGCAGGCTCGAGATCACCTGCAGGTTGTTCTTCACCCGATGGTGGACCTCCTTGAGCAGCGCCTCCTTTTCCAGCAGCGAGACGCTCAACGCCGCCTGCGCTGCGACTTGCGCCGTGATGTCGAACAGCACCACGAGGTGGATGCCGTCAGCGGATTTGAGCACCGACGTGGCACTGCCGAGAACGAATTTGTCCGTACCATCCTTGCATCTCACCGTCAGCTGGACAGGCGAAAAGATCCTCCCCTCCCGTTGCATTTTTTCAATCTCGGCGGTCCAGACATCGGCGATCGATTGCCGGTACACTGGGTCGGGATAAGCTTTGGGCCACCAGTCGGCGAGCGTGGGAATATCGGCCTGAGTATAGCCAAACGTCTGGACGAATGCCGCGTTCAGATAGGTGATGCGCTGCTGGTCATCGTTCAATGCCATCGGCACCGGGGAAACGCTGATTATCTCGCGGAATCTCGTTTCACTGGCGACCAAGGCATCCTCGGCCTGCTTCCGGTCGGTGATGTCGGCCACGAGACCGTGCCACAGGACGTCGCCGTTGGCCTGCGGATCGGGGGTCGAAACGACGTGCAGCCACCTGACTTTTTCCCCGTTGAGGATGCGTCCCGTCCAATCAAAGGGTCGCTGTCTGCGGAAGGACTCCAGATTCAGTTTCACGAGACCATCCCAATCGTCCGGGTGCGTCTGCCGAAACGCGCGTTGGGCATCAGCCAGAATTTCGGCCAGACTCAGGTTCAACATTTCCGCCACCTTGGGGCTGACATAGTCGAAGACGAGCGTCCCTTGGGGGGAGCTGCGGATAACGTAAACGCCGACCGGGATCCTGGCGACGAGGTTGTCATACCGCTCCTTGCTCTGGCGCAATGCGTCCTCGGTGCGGATGCGATCCAAGACTCCACCGCATTGGTCGGCCAGGGTCTGGAAGAGACCCAGAGCCTCCTGAGTGTAGGCATGTTTTTCGTAGCTTTGGATCGACACCACCCCGATGATTCGCCCACGGTGCCGGACCGGCGCGTATAGCACCGACAGCGAACGCCGGCCGGTGCCGGCGAGTTGGAGTACGTCCGCGCCGTCGTCGGCGCTTTCACGCAGCAGGAGTTGCGCTCCTTCCGTGATCACCCGCCGCGCCATCGGCGAAGGCTGCCGCCGGCCCAGGGTCGACGTCGCCAGACGCTGCCGCACGCCGTCGACCAGGTCGTAATCGAGGATGTTCTCCAACGTGCCGTCGGCCTCATTCCACCAAGCCATGAAACCACAATCCCAACGCAGGATATCCCCCGCGGTCTCGAGGATGATGCAAGCGGCATCCCGGGGGACGGTCGCCTCCGCAAGTCTGGCCAGCATCTGCGCGAAGCGGCTCGCGCGGAGCTGCGCGACTTGCAACGCCTCCTCGGCGTCCTTTCTGGTCGAGATATCCGCATGGGTGCCGATCATGCGCAACGGTTGGCCGGAGGCGTCGCGCCTCACCACCATGCCCCGGTCGAGGATCCATTTCCAGCTGCCATCTTTGCAGCGCACGCGGTGTTCGCTCACATACGCGGCGGTTTTGCCCTCGAGGCAGGCCCGGACGTCGGCCATCACCTGCGGCAAATCGCCGGGGTGAACCCGTTTGCCCCACTCCTCGAGGCCCGAGCCGATCTCGCTGTCCGCATACCCCAGCATCTCCTTCCAGCGCGTGGAAAACACCACCGTGCTGGCCGGGACGTTCCAGTCCCAGACCCCATCGCCCGGGCCTTCGAGCGCGTATTTCCAGCGCTCCTCGCTCTGGCGCAAATCCATGGTCAGGCGCTCGGCGATCGTCCGGGCATTGCGCCGGGTGTTGGCCAGGGAGAGCGCCAGACCCGCGAGCAGCAAACTGGTCACGGTG
>JBIJCX010000064.1:0-30116 GCA_044344465.1 Opitutaceae bacterium | reverse complement strand
TCACCTTTGCCAGACCGGCCCGACATCGCCGGCGGTCAACGGCCGATGCAGAACCGGAGCGCCGGAGTGCTGGTCGCAACCAACGTCCTTTTTTGCGATCCGCGGCTGGCCATCGATGTCCGCCGTGATGGCTGGAAACTCACCCGCCGCCGTGCCGGCTGTTGGACTGCCCGGAGCCGGCCGCCACAAACCATCGGGCCCGTACCAGTCTTGGATCGCGATTGATGACGCCAGACTGGCCCGTCAAACCGAAGCTGTCCCCGAAAAGGAGATTTAAAATCGAGCCGCCGCGGCTCGCCTCCGGCACGCTCCAGAGGCATCCGCTGCCGGAGGTCGGCGGACCGATGCCCCGGGTCCGGGGCCGACAGTTCTCGGGCTACGCCGCGGAACTGAACGGCAAACAGTATTTCAGAATCCCCTACGCGGAGACCGGGGATCTCAACACCAGCGGTCCGATCGTGCAGGTGAGCATGTTCGCCGTCGTGCACATCGCGAACCACCAGCAGAACCGCACCATCGGCCGGGATGTGGAGCGAAGGCAAAGGCGCCGACGACGACCCCGGCACGCGCCAGTACGCGCTCCAGATGAACATGCCGGCGTACGGCGGTCCCAACAAACTCGTGCCGCACAACTGCAGCGAAGGTGGTGTCACTCGTCGCGCCGATGGCAGCGCATTTCCGTGGTGCTGCGATTATGCCGTCACTGCGCGCGACGCCGTCGGAAAGATGCTCGGCGAGGCGACGATCAGCCGCTTCGGCGGTCTCGCCGTCTTCAACCGCGCGTTGACTGACGCCGAAATGAAAAAACTCCACCTCGCGGCCAAGATCGACGCGCTCAAATAGCTCGGGCGCTCTCTCACGCCCCAGGGGCACTGCGCTGCGTGCTTTTAATCAGGCCAATACTGCCTCGCGCATAGGGCGTGTGCTCGACGGAGGGAGTTCTCGACCGGCGCGACTTAGTTGCGTCACCTCTTCGCGGACGTGGCGTCGGAGCTTTCGGTAGGCCGATTCTTCCGTTGCGCCATGGCACACGCCGCCCCACGGGAAGAGGTCGGGGCAGTAGCCGACGTAGGCGCGGTCTTCGTCGCTCCAGCGGACAAATTTCAAATAGCGGTCTTCGGTTTTCATCGGGTGGCGTCGCGGATGGCGTTGTGGACTTGCTTCTCTTGGAAATGGTGCGCGTCGTTGCCCGCTTTGCCACTCAAAATCACGGCGCCAGGGAATCGCGGGTGCCGGAATTTGCGGTGCGAGCCTTTGCCGCCGTCGACCACGACGAAGCCGGCCGCTTCCAAATCGCAGATGAGCTGACGGATTTTTCGCGGCATGAAGGTAAGGCGAGCAAATTCGAATTTTTCCCAGGCACAAGCCGTCTCACATCCAGCGAAATTCGCAGATCTTGGCAAGCGCACCGAGTACCGGCAGCGGTAGCTCATGATGAACCGAGCACAACGAAAGCCTCTGTGCCCTCGAATCCGAGGCCAGGAAAGATTACCTCTTTTTTGGTGTTCCTGAATCGGGCGTCGAGGGTCTGGGATGCCGCGAACGTAGCTTTCGACAAGAAATGCAGTGCTAACCAATACAACCACACGATCCGCAGGATCAGCGCGAGCGGCGTGGTTAGGACTCTGGCGGGCTCGGCGGGAATCAGCGGCAGCGCGAACGGCACGGGCAGCGTTGCGCGGTTTAGTCCCCCAACGGCGTGGCGGTGGATGGCTCTGGTAACGTGTATGTCGCCGACATAGACAACAGCACGATTCGCAAGATCACCGCGGGCGGCGTAGTCACGACGCTTGCGGGCTCCGCTGGCAACAGCGGCAGCGTGGCACAAAGAACACTGTGAGCACCGACAAGTTTTCGGCGTATGAGAACTTGGTAAGCATTCTAGAATGCGGGGAGATTTGGGGGACCAAGCGTTTCATCAAGGGGCCAAGCAAGGCCTCTTGCTTCATGGATGTTCCGTTCTCCGCCCTGAAATTTATTTTGGACAAGGAGAACTCGGACGCGGAGGCCCCCAGATACGAGCCTTATGGGATAGTTGTATCGAAAAAGTATGCTTACAGAAACGGGTGCCGGCCGGTGTTGTACCTCTCCAGCGACGAAATGAGCCAGCTGGCCATTCCCGCCAATGAACAATGGAGGATTGTCAGGTTCGAAGTTACCAAGACGCGCATGATAAGTTGGATCCATGAACGCGAGTGGCGCTGCAAAGGGGCTTTCACGTTACCCAAAAAACTATTCGCTGTGCTTGTCCGCACTCCGAAAGAGGCTGCGGCTCTTGCGAAGAAGACTATTTCCGTCAGAAACTTCAAAGCTCTGCCGATGTCGATAATACCCATCGAAGTCATGTGTCAGGGCCTGCCATACCTCACGGAAAAGTGAGTCGCAAACCGATGGAGTCAGGCGCCAAAACGGGTCGACCGAAATCCTGTGGTTGGCGTAGAGAGGGCGGCCTTGCCGCCGCCGCTCGCAAACTTCACTGGCCCGGCAAAGGGCCGAAGTCAGTCGGCCGCCGGCCGATGATCGCAAGGGTTCCAACCTGACCCGTTTTTAAGGTCCCTGGTGGAGTCCAAATCCCGCGTGACCGCGAAGAGCCATAGGTGACCGCGGCATAGCCGCCCACGATCACAAATTTCACACCGGAGTCAGCGAGTCGCTGCAGCAGTCGATTGAAGTTTTGCATCGCGAGCCACTCGTGCCTTCTGGAGTTCGAGGATTACTTCCAGCGCCATATCGTGCTGTCGCCACCGTTCCTGCGCTGAAAGCGAAAGATTCATGTCGATTAGATTCAGATCGAACCCCGCCCGTTCGGCTGCTTCGATGGCTGAGTCGGTTTCTTTCATTGAGATTAGTATTGGCGGTCGCGGCCGGTCAGCAAGAGCTTGTTCGATCCAACCGTGCCATCCCTGCTCCGGGGTGGACCGTGGGGGACCCCCCCGGGCCAGGGCGCCCCCCCCCCGTGGGACCGCCCGGGGCGCGGGCCCCCGGCCGGGGGGGGGCCCCCCCCCCCCCCCACGGCCCACCTCGGAATCACTTCCGCCAGACCGGCCCGACGTCGCCGGCGGTTAACGGCCGATGCAGGACCGGAGCGCCGGAGTGCTGGTCGCAACCAACGTCCCTTTTTGCGAGCCGCGGCTGGCCATCGATGTCCGCCGTGATGGCGGGAAACTCACCCGCCGCGGCCCCGACCACCGGACTGTCGGGCGCGGGCCGCCACAGCCCGTTGCCAGCGCGGATCAATTTCGGATCGCGCTCGGTCACGCCCGACTGGCCCGCCAAACCGGAGCTGGCGCCGAAGAAAATATTCCCCTCCCACCGCATGCCGCCGGGCGCAGTCATCGTGCGGACGAGCGGACCGGTGGTCGAGACGATGAGATTGTTGGCAAAGGTACTATCCTGCGGAGCCAGAACTGGCTCCGTCCGCTTGGGGGAGATGTAACCGATGACGATGCTCTCGCGGCAATTGACGACGGTGTTGAACGCCACCAACGCGCGCTTGACCTGATCGTAACCGAACGCCGGCGAGTTCGGAATGCCGTTCATCAGGCACAGCGCCGCATGCGTCCCTTCGCCGGCAAGATCGACGAAGTAATTGTTCATGACGCGCTGGTCCTCGTTGATGATGCGCACGCCGCCGGTCATGGGCTTGCGATTGCCGAAAAAGAAATTGCCCTCGACGACATTGCGGTGGCCGTGCCGCAGGGTCAGCGTCCCGGCGCAGTCGCGGAACGTGTTGTGGCGATAAATGGTCTCGCACGACTTGTTGGAGATGATTTCAACCTCGCCGTCGCAGCCGTTGAAGAGATTCGATTCAACGATGCAGCGGGCGTTGGTCTGCGCCGTCGTGCTGTCGCCGATCCGGATCGTCTCTCCCCCGTTGAAGCCGAGCTCCGGCCGCGGCCCGAAGTGGTTGTGGTCGATCCGGTGGCCGGCGGGACTGCCTGCCAGCCAGACCACGAGGCAGGGCCCGAGGTTGGTCTTGCCGACCAGATAGCAGTGATCGACGCGATTGTTGGTGCCGTATAACGACACAAAGCGCGTGTTGGTCTGCTTGTCGGGCGGACTGCAATCGACGAAGGTACAATTGGTCAGCCGGCTGTCATGCGCGTGCCCGGTCGTCTTGGACGAGCTGGCACGAAACTCCATCACGTCGAATTGCGCCGGTCCGATACATCGCTCGAACCGCAGACCGTCGACCACGAGATGGCGGCCGGACAGTTGTAGGCGCGAGCGGCCGGTGATCACGACTTTGCCGGGGATGGCGGCGCGCAAGGTGATGGGACGATCCGCGGTGCCTTCGCCCACGAAGCGGATCGCGACATCAGTCCAGGTGCCCTCGCGCATGAGAATGCTATCTCCCGGTCGCGCGGCGCCGATGGCGGCATGGAGTTCGGCCAGGTTCGAACAGAGCGTCTCCGCGGCGGATGCGGCCGTGGCGGCGAAAAGGCAGGCGGCCACCATGAAGCGGACCGGGAAGCGAGGTGGGCCGTGCGCTCCGCGCGCGGCTTCCTGATGAATCGAGACGAAATGCCGGCCAGCCCGGCCCCACGCGGAGCGCTCGGCCCACCGCCGAGGCAGAGCCGGCGAAGAGAGACGGAAAAAACTCATGCGCGGAGTTTCGTCAGAAACTAAAGCTGTTGGTCAGATACCAGCGGCGCTCCGGGGCGAGCCGGGCGGTCGCGATTTCACCCCACGGCTGGATCGTGACCGGGAGCGGGTCGGTGTCGCCGAAGGCGTTGCGCACGTTGAGCTGCACCTTCCACTTGATCCGGTTGTTCCAGACGGGGCGCTCGTAACCCGTCCACAAATCCACGTTGGTGTCGTCCGAGGCGTAGAAAGGATGTGCGATGTCGATGACGACGCTGCCGTCCGGCTTGCGCGTGGTGGGATAGCCGAGGGCGTACTTGTCCTGCCAGCGCAACGCGCCACCGACCGAGAATCCTTTCAGCGCCCGGCCGAAAATGGGCTCGGAGCCGAACGCATAACTCGTGACCAGATTGGCCCGCCATTTGCGTTGTTCGGCGCTGACCGAGCCTTCCGTGGCGAGAGCCGTGGCGAGGGGCACGTAGACATTGGTATCCAGCCATTGATTATAGGTCTGCGTGGTGGCGGGGAGGGGAGCGCCGGGTTGGTAACCGGTGGGATAATTGCCTTTCGGGGTGTTGCCCAGGCGGTCCCAGACTGGCTTCATCAGGGCGACGAAGCGTTTCATAAAGGGAAAGGTGTTGGTTTGCACCGTCTGCTGCTTCGCCACGTTGAGCAGGATGCGCCAGTGCCGCGTCGGGTTGTAGACGAAGTCAGCCTCGGTGCCCTTGGCCGTGTAATCGGTCGTGTCACCCGATCCAGACAGGCTGGTGTTCAGGTTGCCCGACACGGTGATGTTTGGCGCCGTGCCGTTGATGCTGAAATTGTAGAGCTGCCGGTAGTTGGCCGGCAACGGACTGAAGAGCAGTTCGATGTCGGTCCTCCGCTGGGCCGCCATCACGGGGTTGATATTGCCCTCCATGGCCCAGGAGGCGGCCGTGCCGAGGATCGAGCTGACGGTCCCTACCGTGAAGTTTGTCGGCGAGCTGCTCGCGCCTTCGATCGTGGTTTCGAACCAGTTGATGCGCAGGGTGAGCTTGTCGTCGAGCGCCGATAGAATGAAGCCATACTCCTTGGTCTTGCCCTGCGGAGAGGGTTTGCCCTCCGCGAACGCGTTGATGCGTCCGCCAATCGGCGTGAAGTTCGACGACCCGTTGACAAACACGCTCAAATCACCGCCGGCGGGCAGCTTCATGAGCTGGCGCGGCCAGCGCAGGACGGCGCCGTAGCTCTTGATTTCCTTGTCGACGTAGGGCGGGGGATCCTCGCGGAGGATCGCGAAGTCATCGAAGCCGTAACGCGACTTGCCGGGATCCTTCGGATCCTGCGGGTTGGGGACGTAGGCGGTGTTGGCCGTTGCGGAATAATCCTGATCGCGCCGCCAGCTGAACGTCGTGATCAGGTTTTCCTTCAGCCAGTGACTCTGCAGTACCGCGGCCGTAGACTTGATGATTTCGTGCTGGGCGGATCCCGAACCGGCGATCTCGGCGAGCGATGACGGGGCATCCACAAACGCGCCGGGGTCCGTGGCATTGGCCGCGCGCACGAAGTAACGCACGGGTACCGTGGGACCGGCGTTGATCTCGGAGATCCGGATCGGCTCGAGCTTCAGGGGATTGTTGTTCCCGATGATGGACGGCCCCATGTAGACGATGATTGCGGGGCGGCGACCCGAGGACGCGAGATCGGCCGTCGTGTTCGCGTCCGCCGCCGCGCCGAGGACGGTGGTGTTCGCCCGGTAATTGAGCGTCCTGACCGCGTTGTCCTCATAAAGGCCGGAGAGCGTGTGACGACCGAGCCAGTGCGTCCACGACCGCTTGAGATCCTTGAAATCGTAGCGGAGGTAGGCGGTGACATGCTTGGCGTCGCGCTCCTCGAATTTGTCCTGCCAGTTGGACAGGCCGTAGACGGCGAAGGGGCGGCCGAGATTGGGATTCGGCTGGCCGGTGGGCAGGGTGACCGTCGTATCGACATAAACGTGACTGGAGTTGCTCTGCGAAAAGAACGAATTCTTGGAGCGGCGGTCGCTGCGTTGCCGATCGTAGGCGATCTCGATGCCGAGGCGATTCTCCCAAGCGCTTTGCTCGAGGGAGAGGGTGAAGGCGTGGAACGTGTCGCCCTGGCGCGAGGACTCGTCGAGCATCCGGTTGCGGAAGTCGAACACGCTGAAGTCCGTAAAGCCCTGCGCCTTGATGCCGGCGGGCGCGTAGCCGGGCTGCTGACCCGGCAGCACGTTCGCGCCAGTCCAGAATCCCGCGGCGATTTCATAGACATTCGGCGTGTGCAGAAACCGAATGGAATCACTGAGGAGGTTGCGATTGACGAGGGCGTTGAACACCTGGTTCTTGACCGCGTTGGCGGCGTTGGCCGACGTGCTCGCGGTCGTGCCCAAAAATCCATACGCGGGCTGCCGATCGGTGGGATTGGCGTAAACGAAGATCGGCTGGGTGCCGGCCTGGTTGTTGAGGTTCAGGAATCCCTCGGTAGCGCTGCCGTGATTGGTCGAGCTCGGATTGCGGACGGGGTCGTCGTAGAACGACCAGTCGTAGCTGGGCCGGCCAGCGGCGTACCACTGGGCCGGCACGCTGTTGTGCGGCAGGAAGGAGATCGGGCGGTTGGCCGAGGTGCGCCCGGCTTCATAGTTTCCGCGCAGCCGGGTGGACTTGAAGGGCGTGTAGGTGAGCGCCCCATACAGGCGCTTCTTTTCCTCGAAGGCCGGACGCTGGTTGAACTCCTCCCGGTCGCGGAGGGCTGCCAGCCGCACGGCAACCTTCCGGGGGATGAGCACGCGGTTGAAATCGACCGAGGTGCGCAGGCTGTCGTTGTCGCCGTAGCGCACGACGATCGAATTCTTGTTGCCCAGGAACTCGGGCTGCAGGAGCGCCGTGTCGACGACGCCCGCGGCGCTGCCCACGCCGAAAAGGGCGGCGTTTGGACCGCGGTTCACCGTCACGGTGCCGGTGTTGTATGAATCAAAGGCAATACTGGTCGTGAAATAGCCCCGGGTGAAAGTGGGCGAGGCGAGACCCCGCGAGCGGCTGCTGGACTGCGGATCGACGCGCGGCCCGTTGCCGGCCGGGCGGGGCTCGTTGAGATCGTTGCCGACCCCGGCGAAATTGCCGCCTTCACCCGCGGCCTCCATGCCGGTGGCGAAAACGAGAAGGTCCGTCGAACTCGTCGCGCCGATGTCGTTCAGAAAATCCTTCGTGTAAATCGAGATGGCCACGCCGAGATCCTTGACCGGCGTGTTCAGCCGGGTGCCGGCCAGCGTCGCCGTGGCCTGGTAGCCGGTGTCCCGGCTCGAGTTCACCACGAAGGCTGACAGCGTCTCGATCGGTTCCGACTCGGACGGCTTGGCCGGTTGATTGCCCGTCGGCACCGCCGTTTGGGCGAACAACGGCGGCAGCGTGAGCACCAAGGTAACGATACGGGCGAGCCGTGCGACGGGAGCGGTTGATTTCATCGGTTTCGGTGGTTTCGGTGGCGGTCACGATCGGGTCCGGAGGGCAGAAAGAACAACTTGGATTTCCGCTGGACGAACGCATGAGCCCGAACTTCACGGCGGGCACGACGCAACTGAGCAGCAGATAATCCCCCGCCGGAGACGCATGCAACACCAAGCCGCGCCGCCGCGAAAGACCATATGACTCACCGCCTCCGCCCGGTGGCGGCTACGGTGCAATCACCGATCGCCACTCCAGGCGCACCGGGCCGAGCAGCCCCGCCGGCACGAGCGGCGAATCGGCCGTGTAGTGCTTCCACGTTGTGAAACTCACGCGCCGCTTTTCCGCGATCCGCGAGCGATCATACAACCACGGAGGCAACTGCTCGAGTTTCCCGTCGGTAAACTTGTTCGTGCCGGGCTTCTGGTACTTCAGATCCGTCGGCACGCCTTCGTCGCCAATGATGCGGTTGATCCAACGGTTGGCCACCCGCACCTCGAGCACGTTCTCCCCGGGGCGCAGCAGGCGCGTCACGTCCACGCGAAACGGCGGCTGCCAGAGGATTCCCGCGGGCGCGCCGTTCACCCGCACTTCGGCGAGGTCCGCCACCCCGCCGAGATCGAGCAACGCGATCACCCCGGCCGCGGGCGCCGTCGGCGTCGAAAACCCCGTGCGATAGGTCGCCACTCCGGAAAAAAACTTTACACCGGGATCGGGATGCTCCGTCCACGACTGCAGGCGCGCCAGTGCGATCTCCGGCGGCGCCCCGCGTCCGGACTCGAACGCCACCCGCCAGGGTCCCGCGATCGCGACCGGTGCGATCACGGCGGGCGCGGCCACGATCATCGCCTTTCCGTCGCTGGCTCGCAGCTGCACCGTTCCGTCCGCCGCCGGCGCCAGCAACCTGCCGCCGTACGTCTCCAACCTCGGCGCGCTCGACTCGATCCAGCGTTTCGGCAGCGGCCGGCGAAACACGACAAACATCGAACCGTGCGGCTCCAGGTGCAGCGGCACCGTCGTGCTCGCGGTTCCGGGGCGAAACACGGGGGCATCGGCCTGCGTGCCGGCGACCGCGTCCCAGAACTCCGGCCTCCGGCCCGCCACCCGAAACGTCGCGTCGCCCACGGCCGGTTGATCCGAGTGATTGAACACGAAGTAAATGTCCGCCGCCGCGGTGCGCCGGTGAATGGATCGAAAGGTCACCGCCGTCACCGTCGCCCCCTCCTCCTCCGAGGCCGATGTGCCGTCGCTCTGCCTTCTTGGTGGGGCGGGGTTTGTCCCCGCCGACACCCACCGCACATCCGGAGCCAAGCCGATTTCCCGCAGAGTTTCTTCCAGCGTCGCGCCGGCACGGCGCGTCAGGCCGGCAGCGGAGCTGACGGCCTGATACTCCGTCCGTGCCTCGAAATCCTTCACTCCGGCCGGTGCCACCGGCGGCGAACCGATGATCGCCGCGCCCGCCCGCACCCAGTCGCGCAGGCGTCGCAGGGTGGGCAGATCCGCCGCCCAGTTTTCCGGCAAGACCAGCACGCGATACGCCGCCCCGCCCGGCAACCGCAGCGCGCCGTCCCGCCACGTCATCGCCGCCAGGTGCCGCGGATACACGATGTCGAAGTCGTACCCTGGCGGTGCCACCACCATCTTCGCCGGATACGCGTATCCATGATCCTCATTCTGCAGGAACGCGATGTCCGCCACCGTCCGCCCCTGCTGCAACAGAAACTGGCCCCGCGCCACGTACTCCACCCAGCCCGGCGCCAGTGCCCACCACGAGTTCAGCCGGCCGAAATTCGTCCCATAACGGCCGAGCCCGAAGCCGGGTCCGTCGTCGGTGGGTTGATGGGTGTAGTGATGGAGGATAAACCGGTTGATGCCCGCCGTCCATGCCGTGTCGCCCGCCACTTTCAGCCGCGCCGGCGTGTTCTGCCAGCGGCCGTTCTCCGGCGTGGCCGTAAATGATTCAGCCGCGACCATGGGCCGCCCCAGCACGTTGGCGACCGACGCCACCAACTTGATCCGCGGAATCCGTGGCGTCGCCTCCGGCATCCAGAATTCGTTCATCGGCACATCCACGTGCTCCGCGCACAAGACCGGGTTCAGCGGCCCGCCCTGCGCCTCCGCATACGTGATCAGCCCGTGCTCGTGCGCCCGCCGCCGCATCGTCCCGAAGTAGTTTCGCGCGATCAACTCCTCCACCGCCCCGCGAAAGTCGCGCAGCACGCACTCGGTGAAGGTCTCGCACTCAATCATCCGGCCCGTGAGCGCGGGCAGCAGCGGCATCAGGTCGTAACCCTTGAGCGCACGAAACTGGGCCGGAAACGTGTCGGTCCAGTTCTGCGGCCCGCCTTCGAAGCTGTCGAAGAGGATCGCGCGAAACGTTTTGCCGGCCAGCGGCCCCGCCTCGCGCAGCATCCGCCCCAGCGCATGATCGAAGTACATCGACACGGCGTCGGGATCCATCTTGTCCACCTCGAGTCCGTGGCCCTCGGGTGCAGCCGGATGATTGGTCGAACCCGTCGACGTGAACCCAAAACGCAGGATCGTCCACCGCCCGGGCGGCAGGGCGGCGCGAATCGTGTCGGTGGCCGGGTCGAAACTCGCGGTGACGTCGAGCACCTGCCCGCGCGGAATGCAGCCGGCGGGATCGAGCGCGAGCGGGAGGGCCGTGAGACTCTTTTCCTCGAGCTTGATCTTCTTGTTCCAGTCGGCGGTGCGGCGCGTGGCATCAGCGGGGACGGCCAACACCGCGACGTCGCGATAGAAGTTCTGCTGCGGCACGCGCGGCGGGGTGCGGAACTTCAGCGGCGGAATCGTCGGCCGCGCCAGTACCACCGGGCGTGCGGCGCCGCCGTCAGCGGGCGTCTCGCTCCACACGAGCTTCTTCATCGAGCGCTCCGGCGCGATCCACGGCCCGCCGCTCGCGGACCACCCGGGCGTGTTCATCGCGTGAAACTCCAGCCCGAGCCGCGCCGCCGTGCGGATCGCGTGCTGCACGTGCTCGTGCCAGGCCTCCGTGCCGTAGCGCATTGGTCCCGGCGGCAGGTAGATGCTCGCATCGAACATCTGCGCCCCCGCGATGCCCACGCGCTTCATGTCGGCCAGATCCGCCTCGATGCCCGCCTTGCTCACGTTGCCGTTGATCCAATGCCACCACACCAGCGGACGCGCGTCCGCCGGCGGGGTGGCGAAACCGGACTCGAGCGGATCGGCTGCTTTTGCCTGGACCGCCGCGACGCGTGCCGGTGTCGCGCCGAGCAGTGCCATCAGCCCGGCCGCGACGGCGATGAGTGGCGTTAAGATTGGGGTCGAACGCATCGTTGATTGGATCAGACTCCAGCGTAGGGGCGGCAAAGGTGGCCCCAAGTGCGCGGTTCGTCGACCGTTAACCGGTCGGCCCCGGCCCATCAGTTCCCCTCGGCTCGCACGAAGCGCTTCTGCCGCGGCGGCTTGGTCGCCCCGACATCGAGCGGCGCCGTCGGCAGCGTGAAGCCGTCGCGACGGTGACTGTCGACCAGCACGATCTTCGGGTTCGCCGGTGGCCCCGTGAGATTCAACGTGAACTGCGTCAGCACGAGTTTCACCGCCTCGCGGCCGACGAGTTGATACCGATGATCCATGCCCGCGGCCTGGCGCGGCGGCTCGGACAAATCCAGATTGGCGAAGTGCAAATCGCCGGGAATTGCCAGCCCCATGCCCTGCAACAGCGCGAACACCCGGCCCGAGCCGATCACCACCTCGGGTTGGTGCCGTTTCAACCACGCGGCAATCTCGCGCTCGTTCACCTGCTCACGCGGCAGAATCGGGATTCGCTCCCGGGCCGGCAGCAGGCTCTGGTAATAAAGATACGACGAGGTGAACAGCTTGTGGCCGATCCCGCCGCGCGAATAGGTCAGGACAAACCCGATCCGATGGAAATGCAGGCGCTGCAGGTGATCGATGAGCTCGTCCATCATCTGGAGGTAATTCGGACACGCCCGGTGCAGTTGCGGTTGCACGATGCTATAGCCGGCCGTCGCGGCACAGAACCCCGTCACATCCATGTCGAGCGTGCCCACCCCGCTGGCGTAGGGTGCGACGATGAGGCCCTTGATCCCCCGCGCCACCAAGATGCTCCGCACACGCGCGGGCGTCATGCCGGGCTCGGTCAGGAAGAAAAGCTCGGTGCCGAACCCCGCCTCCTCCGCCTGGGCGCGGATTCCCTTCAGCATTTCCGTGATGGGGAAATAGCTGGCCAGACCTTCGCGATCGAGTTCGGGAATGATCACGGCCAGGGAACTGGACCGCCGCTGCCCGCGCGCCGTGCGCAGGTGCTCCATCAGCCGCGCAATTTCCGGATCGCGCTTGTAGCCGAGGCGCCGCGCGATCGTCTGAATGCGCCGGCGCTCCTTTTCCGAAACCCGCGCCTGATTGCGCAGCGCCAGCGAAACCGCCGACACGGAAACACCCGCCTGGCGGGCGATTTCACGCATGCTGACAGAGCCGGAGCGGGCCATGGTTGGAAAATCGGATTGAGGTTTGGCCGTTAAAGTCGGGGCGGTCGCGGACACGGGACGACCGATCTTCGGCGGCGTTTCCAGCAGACGGGAAGCGCGACTGACGTCAACGGTTGACAGCATCCGGTTTTGTCTCCTGCCCTGACCGGTGTGCAGTGCACGGTGATATGCTGCTTCCCCCCATGGCCCCGCTTGCTTCCTGTCGTGCAGTCTTGAAACGGAGCGTTGCGCTGGCCGTCGTGCTGGCCGCCTCGCTGGCGACCGGTGTCGCCGCCTCGCTGAACGGGCCGGGAGGCCGGCTCACGTTGGCCCCGGAGGGATCGATCGAGGTGGGCTCAAACGACGGAGCCGTGCGGATCTTCACGCC
Source organism: Opitutaceae bacterium (assembly GCA_044344465.1). Classification (GTDB taxonomy): domain Bacteria; phylum Verrucomicrobiota; class Verrucomicrobiia; order Opitutales; family Opitutaceae; genus ER46. Next base: position 17,232 of record JBIJCX010000064.1, on the reverse strand, counting down.
GGTGATCACGGTGCTGGCGGCGGCGGCGGATCCAAATCTCGAGATGCGCTGGGGCCAATTTCCGGAGCAGGCGATGAAGCTGAGCGATACCGGCTCGATCTACAACGTGCTGACCTGGGGCGCCAAGACCTCCGGCCCGGCCGCGGCGAAACACGTCGAGGACGGTTTCGACCCGGCGGCGGACCGGGGTTACGGTCGCGGACGAACCCCCGATCTCTTCGCGGCGGGGCGACGCTCAACGCTGCGTGCGGCCACCGCGGAGATTAAGGGCGGCAAGATCATCTGGGCCTTCCCGGGCAACGACGTCGCCGAGATGCGGGCCGAACTTGATCTGCCGGCCGATGGCACGGCTCCGCGGCTGAGGTTGACGGCGACGGCCAAAACCGACGGCTGGTTCTCGTTTGGCTTCACCGGCGCGCCGGAGACGCCGTTGGCGGAAGTCGAGGAGTCGTGGCAGCCCCTGATCTACAACGAGCGGCGCTTTCCGCATGAGTCGTTCCTCGAGGCCGGCTACCGCTGCCCCTTGCCGACGACGCTCGTCACGCAGGGCGGCGTGACCACGGGCGTCGTCGCCGATCCCGCGGAGTACCCGTTTCAACCCTTGCCGAATCTGGCCAACTCGCGCTTCGGCGTCGCGCTGCGCAACCAGCGCGGCCTGGCGCAGCCGATGTTGTTCGCGCCCATCCTCGGCGGCGCCGGTTCGCGGATGAAGGCGGGCGAGACGCGGGAGTTCGTGCTGCGCCTCGTGGTGGCCAAGGCAAACCTGTCCGCCACCTACGAAAAAATCGCGCGCTCGCTCTACGGCTTCGCCGACGTCCGCCACAACGCCCTCGGATCCCTCAACGCCACTTTCGAGCGGATGCTCGACTTCGGTCTCAGCGAATACGCGAAGTTCAACCGCGAGCTCCGCGGCTTCGCCTACGACACCGACGTCCCCGGCGCCGTGAAAAACGTGTCCGCCCTCCATCCGCTCGGCCTCGCCCTCGTCACCGACCGGCGCGACATCTACGAGACCCTCGCGCGACCGCTCATGGAGTACTTCGTTTCTCGCGAACGCTTCCTCTTCACCACCGATCCGAAGGTGAAAGGCCAGTCGGCCTCGTCCCGGCTCGGTGGGCTCGGCGCGCCGCTCACCGAGTACGCCAACCTCTACGCCATCTCCGGCGGCCGCACGCCGTTTTTCCGCGATGCCGCAGAATCGCTCTTCGGGAAGGATCGCGTGCTCAACCTCGAGGGCAAGATTCGCGGCGACAACTGGTCGCACGCCCTCGCACTCTATCGTGCCACCGGGGAAAAGCGCTGGCTGGATCATGCGATCCGCGATGCCGACGTTTACCTCCAGAAACGCGTCGCCGTGCGCCAGCGCGACTACAGCGATCCCGACTCGCGCGGCCTGTTCTTCTGGACGGCCTTCACGCCGCAGTGGATCGAGCTCTACGAACTTTTCGAGGAAACGCGCGAAGCGCGTTTCCTAAGCGCCGCTCATCGCGGCGCCCGAGATTATGCCCAGTTCGTCTGGCTCGCGCCCCGGATCCCGGACGGCGACGTAAAGGTGCACGAGGACGGGCTCGCGCCGGCCTACCGCAGCGGTCCGCGTTTTCCCCGCATCAAAGCCGAGCCGGAAACCGTGCCGGCCTGGCGCACCTCCGAAATCGGACTCACCAGCGAGTCCGCCCCGACCAGCAAGGGTGCGCGCGGCATCTTCCTCGCGTGCTACGCGCCGTGGATGCTGCGGATCTCCGCCCACACCGGCGACCGCTTCCTGCACGACATCGCCCGCTCCGCCATCATCGGCCGCTACACCAGCTTTCCCGGCTATCATCTCAACACCGCCCGCAACACCGCGTATGAGAAACCCGACTTCGCCCGCCGCGGAAAGGACGAGCTCAATTCCGCCACCTCGATTCATTACAACCACATCTGGCCGCACATCGCCCTGGTGCTCGACTACCTCGTGACGGATGCCTTCGCCAAGTCCAAGGGCGCGGTCGATTTTCCCGGGCGCTACGCCGAGGGATACGGCTACCTGCAACAGAAAGTCTACGGCGACCGCCCGGGACGCATCCACGACACGACCGGTCTCTGGCTCTGGCTGCCGCGCGGCGCCGTCACGGTCGAGCATCCAGAACTCAATTACATCACCGCCCGCGGTCCGGCCAAATTTGCGGTCGCCCTCACCAACCAATCGAAGGCGGCGCTCAAGGCCACGGTGACGTTGTCAGGCGAACACTTCACTGTTTCACCGGGCCAAGCGGCCAAGGTTGCCGTCTGGGAAAACAACCGGCGCGTTCGGGACGTGCCGTTGCCGGCCGATCGGCGGATCGCCGTCGCGGTCGCCGCCGAGGGCATCACGACCTTGATGGTGGATGGCGTTGAACCCCGGGTGGAGTTTCAGGATCAAATGCTCGGCCGCGCGGCGCGACTGCCCGCGGAGAGCGTCTGCGACCTTGGCTGGCGCGGCGCGCGCGGCGTCGTGCTGTCGTTTGGCGCCGGGGCACTCACGAGCGCCTACGTCTACCTGCCCGATGTTGAGCGCGCCGTCACGCGCTGCACGGTGCACTACCGGCAGGGGAACGGAGCGTTTCACACCTCGGCGGACGCGTCGTATCCCTTCGACTTCACGATTCCCGTCTCGGGCGACGCACCGCTGGAATTCTGGTTTGAAACGGAGTCGAAGGCCGGACCCGCAGAGAAATCTCCCGTCGGCCGCCTGTTGCTGAATTGACGAAGGGCCGGGCAATGAAAAACCGAACTGTGTTCTGCCACCTGGTGCTTGCGCTCGCCGCTGCCGCAGTCGGCGCCGGCGCGACCACCCGGCTGGAGAATGCGCGCTACCGACTGACCGTCGCGGCGGATGGTTCGGTGGCGGTTGAGGTGCAAGGGGTGCCGGCTCAGACGCTGACGCCCGAATTCACGGTCATGTTCAGCGCCCGCGATCCGGGCTACGATCGCAACCACCTCAATTACCACCTCGCGCCGCGCACGGCGATCCGGTGGAGCAATTACGAGGAGAAGCTCGCCGCGCTCAACGCCCGGCTCGCCACCCCCGAGCTGCGTGATCTGATCGGCGGCCGCGCGAGCGTCACGGCGGATGCGAGCGGCGCGCGCACGTGGGAGTATCGCGACGCGGCGGGCAAGGTTTTCCATCGCGTGACCGGTCCGTATGCGCGCGGGACGACCGATCCGTTCCTCGCCGGCGAGGTGATCGCCGTGCGCGCGGTCCGCACCACGCTCGCCGGTCGCTCGCTGCGTTGGGAGTTTTCGGAGCAGCCGGGGTTCGTCGTGTCGGCCGAGCTCACACTGCCCGCGGGCGAAGCCGGCCCGCAGCTCACGCATCGTCTCGTCGCGAAGGCGCCCGGCTTTTATTCCGTCGCATTTACCGGTGCGCCGGCCCTTCCCGCCGGCGACGTGCAGAAGATTCCGCAGGAATGTGCGGGCCGCGGACTGCGGCAATTCAACCATCTCGTGTGCGAGGGCGAACTCCAGTTGCCGCGCGCCCAGCTCGCCGCCGCCGGCTGGAATGCCGCCCTCGTCGTCGACGCGCGCGAGGCGCCGTTTCGCATCCCCACGCACCAGAACTCCCGCTTCGGGCTCATGCTCCAGCGCGCGTCCGGCGGCTTGAAGCCCGTGTCGTTCGCGCCGATCCTCGGCGGCGCGGAGTCGCGGCTGGCCGCGGGCGAAGCGCGCGAATTTCGGATTCACTACGTGCTGCAGGCCGGGGACTGGAAGGCGACCTACCGCATGATCGCACGCACCCTCTACGCGTTCCGCGATCAGCGCGACAACCGCGGGCCTGGCTCGCTCAACGCCGCCCTCGAAAACACCATCGACTACCTTGTGGACCGCAACGGCCGCCACCACGCGATGTGGCACGCCGAGCAGAAATACTACGACTACTGGACCGACAACTCCGGCCTCTTCAAACCCTTCTCGCCGCTGTTCGGCCTCGCCGCGGCGGTGGTGACGGACGACGAGGAATTCTATCGGCGGCGCGTGCTCCCGCAGATCGAATACACGCTCTCGCGCCGGCAGAATCTGTTCGCGCCCTATGAGGTCGAAAACAACGGCCAGGTGAAATCCCGCCACCGCGCGCTCGGCGGCTCGTACCTCGATGCGCCGCAATTGCTGAGCCTCGCCGGATTCTTCCAGGGCCGCTCCCCGGTGATGCGCGCGGCGGCGGAGGAAAAAGGTTTCGCCGGACCCGGGTTCGCCGTGGCGCTCGCGCGCTTTGGCTTCACCGGCGACCGCGCCGACCTCGCGGCCGCGATCCGGGCGGCCGACGCCCAGTTGCGCCGCAGCCGGCCCACCGGCGGCGACGACTACATGGACTACCTCGATCTTTATGAGGCGACGCACGAGCCGCGTTACCTCGAAGCGGCGGTCGAAGGCGCCTATGGCTTGTCGACGACGCTCAATCTTTCGCCGGCCGTGCCGGACACGGAGGTCACCGTCGATGCCGGGGGCGAGGCGCTGGTGCACGATCACTCGATCGGCCGCCACAAGCGCTGGGGGTTCCCGCCACCACGCCCGTTGGCCGCCCCGACGCAGACGGTGCCGGCGTGGCGCGCGGCGCTGACCGGTCTTCAGTCGCAGGGCTACCGCGGCGAGTTTTGGATGAACCATCACGGCCAGCTCATGCGGCTCGCCGCGCTGGCCCACGACGACTTCCTGCGCGATCTCGCGCGCTGGGGCATGGTCGGGCGGTTCGGGATGTACCCGGGTGACAACCGCTCCAAACCGTCGCTCGTCATCGAACAGCCCGATGTCGTGGAGCATCCGATCTGGCAGTTGAATTTCGCGACGGTGAATCCGGGCCACGCGTGGGAGTTTGCGGGCGAGCTGCTCGATTTCATGGTGAGCGACGGATTCCACCGCTCCGAGGGCCAGATCGACTTTCCCGCGCGCGCGATGGCCGGGACTTCGTTTCGCGTGCGCGTCTACGGCGATCGCCCGGGCCGGTTTTACGGCGACGACAACGTGCGATTGTGGCTCCCGCGGCGGCTGCTCGCGATCGACAACCGCCAAATCGATTACCTCGCCGGCTACGGCAACGGGAAACTTTATCTCGCGTTCTTGAACCAGTCGTTTGCGGCGGAGGCCGCGAACGTCACGCTCAACCCCGGACTGGTTGACGCGCGCGGCCCGCTGCCGGCGGCTCGCCGCGTGCAGAATGGCGCGCCGGAAGACGCGGTGGTTGCCGACGGAAAGATCCGGTTGCACGTGCCGGCCAAGGGCATCGTCGCCTATGCCATCGCTGGCGCGCGCGCGAAGACGGTGCTACACGCGCGGCTGTTCGATGCGGCGGTCCCACCGCTCGGCCCCGGGAGCTTCGCGACCGTGGACGCGCCGTTCGGACGCGTGCAGGCGATGCTGCTGTCGTTCGGCCGCGGCCTGACCAGCGGCTATGTTTACACTGACGCGCTGCCGGAAAACGTGATCGCGGCCACGCTGCGGTATCGCCAGGGCGACGGACCCTGGCGCGAACGGCGCGATGAGATCTTTCCCTACGAATTCAGTCCTGAATTCCACGAAGGGGCAGGGGACCTGCAGTTGGAATTTCTGATCGAGGATGCGCAGCAGCGTCTGCGGCGCGCTCCGGTCATCACGCTGACGCCATGAGACGGCTCACGTTCATTCTGGTGGCCTTCATGGTGTCTGCTGTCGCCGGCGGGGCGGAGCCGACAACGGTGACGGATGATTTCGTCGCGTACATGAAGTCCGTCCTGAACCCGTTTGACTTCGGACTGCGGGAGGACGGCCGGTTGTATCCGTATTCGACCCGCTATGGCCGTCGCATCGGGTATGGCCGGGTGGTCGAGGACGGCGGTCTCTTCGCCCGCGGGGAAACGAAGGCGGAGGCGGAGGCGAAGTTGCGCGCCGGACTGCAGGCGCTTGGGCCGAAGCTCGCCGCGCACCTGGAGCGGCGGCATCCGGGGCTGGCGTGGGCCGCGTTGCCGCAGACGGCGCGGGAGATCCTGCTCGACCATGCGTACACCGAAGGGGTGGATCGATTGCCGGACGAATTGGTGGCCGTGGTCGTGCGCGGCGATTGGCGGACGATGCTTGACCGGCATCTGTACGTGCGGGCGCCCGACGGCTGGCCGGATTACGTGAAGAACGCGGCTTTTGGCCGGCGCTGGATTTACGGGGAGGCGGCCCTGGTGCCGCGGCGGAAGTAGGGGCAAGCGCTGCACGGAGCGCTGGATCCCTCCCGCGGCACGACAGCCCAAACTCCGCCACCCGCCGCGGGGGAAGGGGTAAGTCCGCTGATTGCGAGATGGCCCCGCTTACGTGCTTTCGATTGCCAACGGCTTGGACATCCGACATTGTCATCAGCGAACTGACCCGTTCCGTTCCTTTCCTTGGCCTGCTCTTCGGTGCCCAGACCAGTCCGGCGGGCTTGAGGCTTGGGGGACTGCAGGGGTCTGAATCCGTTTCCACCCGTCTTAAATCCGTCATGGATCCAATCCCCCTGAAAATCCAGGTTCATGTCAGCAAACCCCTATCACCATGAAACGACGAAACAGGATCGCTTTATATAGCGGCTGGCTTGCCTTGGCCATGGCGCCCGGGCTCCGTGCCGATGCGGCCGAAACACCAGTCGCCGGCGCGCAACAAGCCGCGGCCGTCACTGGTCGCGTCCAGAATGTCGTGACCGGCCAATACCTCAACAACGCGCGCATTTCTGTGCCGGGCACCCAACTGGTCGCGTTCACCGATGTCACCGGCACCTATCTGCTCGCGAATGTGCCAAGCGGCTCCGTCGTGCTCGAAGTGTTCTACACCGGCCTCGACGTGCAGCAGGTGCCACTGACGCTGTCGGCCGGTCAGCGACTCAACCAAGACATCGAGTTGACCAGCGTGGCCCGCTATGGCGGGCGCGCCGATACAGTTAAACTGGACCCCTTCGTGGTGTCCACCGCCCGGGAGACCGACGGAGCGGCGATTGCGATCAACGAACAGCGGTTTGCCAAGAACATGAAGCAGGTCGTCGCCACGGATGCGTTTGGCGACATCACGGCGGGCCAGATCGGCGAATTCATGAAGTTTCTCCCCGGCGTCACCTCAGCCGACGGCGGCGGGGCCGAGGTCAACGAGATCTCCCTGCGCGGCTTTCCGCCGAACATGACGGTGTTCACGAACGACGGGGCGCGGCTGGCCGGCACCACGGTGCTCGGCGATACCCGCACCATCGATGCCACGACGATCTCGATGAACAGCATCTCCCGCGTCGAGGTCAGCAAGGCGCGCGTGCCTTCCACCCGGGCCGACTCGATGTCCGGCGCGGTCAACCTGGTGACGAAGAGCGCATTCGAGCGCAGCCGGCCCTCCTTCAATTATCAGGTCAACCTGACCAGCAACGATCAGTTCTTCTCGCTCAAGCGCACGCCGGATCCCGTGGAGGGCCGCAGTTTCAAAATCTTTCCCGGTTTTGGTTTCGATTACACCAATCCGATCAGCAAGAACCTCGGTTTTGTCATCACCGCTCTGCACTCGGTGTTGGAATATCCCAATACCGCCTTCTTCCGGGATTACACGGCGACGGCCGCCGGCACCGGCGCCTCGTTCGCCACCCCCTTCCTGAGCCTGATCCAGAACCGGGGGCCGGCGCTCAACCTCACACAGCGCGACTCGCTGAGCCTGAAGGTCGACTGGCGCATCCACGACCATGGGCTGTTGTCCGTCGCGGCGCAGACCCGGTACAACACAGGCACGAGTTCGGCGACGAATTTCATCCAGGGCACGGGCACGGCCGCCACGGCGACCGTCGCAGGCGGCACCCCGCTGACCTTCGGCCACAACTTCACCTCGGGAGCGGGCGGCCGGGGATCCTCCCAACTGGGAAACAATTTCGTCGGCACCCAGGGGGCCGGGACCGATGCGAGCGTGCGCTATAAATATGAGGACGGGAAATGGCGGATCGACGCCGGGGCCAGCAAATCCTTCGCCCGGAAGTCCGTCCGCGACGTTACGAAGGGTTACTTCAACCAGGTGGCCACGTCGCTGAAGGTGCCGGTGCGAATCCTGTTCACCGATGTCTCCGCGGTGGGGATGAACATCCAGGCCTTCGACAACACCAACCGGGAAGTCGATCTGTACGATATCGCCAACTATCAGATCACCACCGCCACCACCGCGCCGCGCGATGTGAAGGACGAATCCACCAGCGGCAACGTCGACCTTCGCCGCCAGTTCGACGGTCTGGCCTTTCCGGTGGCCCTGCAGATCGGAGGCGTGCGGGAGCAGCAGGTCCGCGACGTCCAGCATCGCATCTCCCAGGTATATACGTACCGCGGCATCAACGGGGACCTGTCGGCGGCGCCGTACGTCGATCAGGAATACTCCAAGGAGAAGCTCTACTACAATCAAGGCGCCCGCATCCGGCCGTTTGTTTCCCCGCTCATGGCGTGGCAGGCCTATGAGAAGAATCCGGATCTCTTCTATCAGACCCCGGCGCAGATCGTGACGGCGGAAAGGGCCAAGATCGTCAACTCGACCAATATAGAGGAAACCATCTCCGCGCTTTATCTTCAGGCGGAGGCGCGCCTGCTGCGGGATCGCCTCAGCGTGATCGCCGGGGTGCGCTATGAAAAAACCGTGGATGACGGTGTCGGTCCGCTGCAGGACAACAGCGCGGTGTGGGTCAAGAATGCCGATGGCAACTTTGCCCACAACACGGCCGGGGCCCGCATTCGCAGGGCCGAGGCCGGCGCGGTCGGGTCAATCGAGGAATTGGGCGTGGTGTACACGCGGCGGGGTTACCATGCCACCCGCAGTCGTGATGACTATTTTCCCAGCGTCAGCGTGAACTTTAATGTCACCGAGAACCTCGTGGCCCGCGCATCCTATGCCAAGGCCATCGGCCGGCCCGACTTCAGTTTCATCATTCCGAATACGGTGAGTAATGAGTTTGATGTCACGGATCCGAACCAGATCCAGGGCACGCTCACGACGAACAATCCGGGTCTCCGGCCCTGGCTGGCGGATTGCTACGATTTGTCGCTCGAATACTACACCCGGCAGGGAGGCGTCTTCAGTGCCAGCGTGTTCCGCAAGGATATCAAGGACTTCTTCGGGACCTTTTCAAAAGTGGCCACGAAGGCGGATCTGGACGCGCTCGGGTTCGAGCCCGGGTACGAGAACTGGCAGATCGTCACCCGCATCAACACCGGCGACGCCCGGATTGGCGGGTTTGAGTTCAGCATCAACCAATCGCTCCAGCCGCTGGGGGGATGGGGGCGCCATTTCACGGCGTTTCTAAACGGCACGAAGCTCGAGCTGAGCGGCAGCAACCTGGCGGACTTCGGCAAATACTGCCCGGAGAGCCTCAACTGGGGGATCACCTTCAACAAGAACCCGATGACGATTCGTGCGAACTGGAATTATCGCGGGCTGCTGCGGGCGGCCCAGGCCCCGACGCGCGGGCCGGACGGCTACACTTACCTGAAGAAGCCCAATGCCACGCTCGATCTGAGCATGGATTATTTGCTGCGCGAAAGCATGTTTCTGTTTGCGACGGTCAAGAATGTCTTCAACACCCCGACCTACCAGACGCAGTGGGGATCCCAGACCCCCGATTATGCCAAGCGGACTTCAACCAATGCGTTTGGCGTCATCTTCAGCGTCGGGCTCAAGGGGAAATTTTGATCCGGCAACAAAGGTATAATAAATGAAAAAAACGATTCCTTCGATTCTTGGCCGCACGCTGGGGTGCCTGCTCGTCACCGGGGCGTTCCTCCGGACTCCAACGGTGGCGCTCGCCGCACCGCCGCCCGCGGTCCGGGTCGAAAATATCCGCCGCGTTTTCCACAACGGCGAGCACAACGCCTTCACCGACCTCATCCGCTGGCGCGGCCAGTTCTGGCTGACCTTCCGGAGTTGCCCCGACGGCCACGCGGTGAGTTCGACCGCCTCCGTCATCATCTTGTCGAGCGATGACGCCAGGACTTGGATACCGAGGCATCGCTTTTCCGTCCCCAAACGGGACACCCGCGACCCGCATTTTCTCGCGTTCAATAACCGGCTCTTCGTTTACTGCGGCACCTGGTATGCCGGGGATGGGCTGCTACCCCGCGAAAAATACGACTTCAACCAGCACCTCGGTTTTGCCGTCTGGACGGGCGACGGTTCCAAGTGGGACGGACCCCGCGCCCTGGAGGGAACGTATGGTCACTACATCTGGCGGACGGCGGCCCACGGTGGCAAAGCCTACCTCTGCGGGCGGCGGGCATATGCCGGCGGCCGGCAGTCGTCGCTGCTCGAGAGCGAGGACGGGCTGATCTGGCGTTTCCGATCCCATTTCCAGGAAACCGCGGGTAATGAGACCGCGTTCGTGATCGAGGCGGATGGTCAGATCACCGCCGTATGCCGGAAGACCGCGACGGCATCGGATCTCGTACGCTCCCGGCCGCCCTACGAGACTTGGACGCGGCAGGAGATACCCGAATATATTGGCGGGCCGCTCCTGGTCCGCTGGGGCGATGATTGGTTGGTCGGTGGCCGGCGTATGACTGCAGCGGGGCCCCGGACCTCCCTGTCTTGGTTGGTCGAAAATCGGCTGGTTCCCTTTGCCGAACTCCCCAGTGCCGGCGATAATTCCTATCCGGGTTTCGTGGAACTCGACGACGGGCGCGGGCTGGTCTCATGGTATTCCACCCACGAGAAGAATGCCGCGGGCGAACCGATTACCGCGATCTATCTGGCGGAACTGGCGCGGCGCAAGTGATCGCAACCGGACGCGGCGCCTGGAGATATCCGGACCGAGAGCCGCACCTCGGCCAAACCAAGCAAAATCGGAGATGCCCTTGAGGGGGCAGACGCAAAACTTATGGCACTGAAAATCATCATCACCCTCCTGCTCCTGGCGGGCGGCGCACTCCCACTCGCGGCCGCGGAGGCGGGCAAGACGAAGGCGCCAGGGGTCTGGTACCATCCGCACGCAACCCAGATGCGAGGACTGCCGCTGGGCCCGTTCGTGCGCCTGCCGGATGGCAGGATCCTGGCCGTCGACCCGCCCCGCGACGTCCTGACGAGCTCCGACGAAGGCAAGACCTGGCAGCGGAGCCCGCTGTTTCCCGCGGACTCGGAGTTCGTGTTCCGTCCCGAGAAGGCCCTGCTCTGCACCCGTAGCGGCGTCGTCATCCTCGCGTTCGAGAACAAGAACGACGACATCAACATCAAGTGGGATTCGAAGCTGCGCGATGCGCCGGGGGCGAAACGGCCTACCTGGGTCACCCGCAGCGTGGACAGCGGCCGCACCTGGGAGACGCCGCAGAAGCTGCACGATCCGTGGACGGGCGCATTGCGAGACATCATCCAGACCCGGGAGGGAGCGGTCGTTTTCACCTCGATGCAGATGCTGCACGATCCGGGACGACACTCCGTGCTGACGTATTCGTCCATCGATGACGGCCGTTCCTGGCGGCGCAGCAACATCATCGACTTGGGTGGGGCGGGCCACCATTCCGGGGCGGTGGAGGCGACGGTCGAGGAGTTGCGCGACGGCCGCCTGTGGATGCTCATTCGCACCAATTGGAAGGTCTTCTGGGAGGCTTTTTCCGAGGATGCCGGGGTCTCGTGGCGCACCATCCGGCCGTCGGCCATCGACACCAGCAGCTCCCCGGGCCTGCTGAAGCGCCTGCAGAGCGGGCGGCTCATCCTGATCTGGAACCGGTGCTATCCCGAGGACGATCCCACCTTTCAGATGCGGGATGACCGGGACTTTTCCGAGCTCCCGACAAGTGTGCAGCGGAAGGAGATGTCGCTCATGCTGTCGGCGGACGACGGCAAGACCTGGACGAAACCCGTCCTGATCGCGAAGCGCGGCGGCTTTGCCTACCCCTATCTCTTCGAAGTCCGGCCGGGCGAACTGTGGGTCACGACCATGTATGGCAACCTGCGGGTGACGTTGTGGGAAAAGGATTTCCTGGTCGGGCGCTGATCTCGTGGGCAATGACGGGCAGCAACGTGCACTGGGCTGGGTGTGACGGTGAGGCACCGAGGCCAATCGACGGGGCCGGGTCGCGGGGCAATCCAGGGGTCAACCCGCTGATCGCGGATCGAGCGGGAGATTGTTTGTACGGTTTCAATCCGGGCACTGATTAGATAGGTGGCTGCATGCGACAACCCGCAACGTGGCCGGTCAACCTGATGATTTCCGACCGGCGGCGGCAGCCAGCGCACCCCAAAAAGTCACACGCGCGACGGATTTCCATCCGGGTGAACCTCCGGCACGGGCCGCCGTCGCGCCCAACAGCGCGAGGAACAAGAGCGACCCGCCGGAAACCGTCCAGACCAGGGCCGATCGCGGCACGACGAGAACCAGCAGGAGCGGGAGGACGGCGCCAACGGTAAAACTGCCCGCCGACGCAAACGCCGCCTGAACCGGCCGCGCGCTCAAGGTGTCGGAGATGCCCAATTCATCGCGGGCGTGGGCTCCCAGTGCGTCCTTGGCCATCAATTGCGTCGCGACTTGATCGGCGAGTGCGGAGTCGAGACCGCGGTGGACACGATACCGTCATTGGCGCCGAGCACGGCGGCGCGCAGCCAGCCGACGCGGTGGGTGAAGTGAATTTCAGCGGATCTCACAGCGAATGTTTACTGCCGGAATGGACCTGGCCCCGCCGGTCGCTCAAACGCGGGCGGCAGATGTGGTTTCAGGGTTCGTGGTCGGTGCGGTCATAGTTTTGTTGTTCACTGCGTTGTGGCCATTTCATCTTTTGCCCCGCGCGGTTCACCGAGCGCGTCCAAGCGCTCCAAACTACACCCGCGGAGGCCGGCATCCTATGGGGTAACCGCCCACCGTGGCATTATCCTGAGCGACGCCGGTGCCTGCGGGTGAGGTGAGCGGTTTCAGGGCGCGGGTGGATGAGCCAGGCGCCGCCGAGCGCGACGAGAACGCCGCCCACCAACTTGAGCCAGGCAGGTCGGAGATCAGTTTCGTTCCCGCGCGTGGTAGTGCGTATGCAGCAGATGGTGCGACCGCTCGCTCAGCGGCTTGCCCAGATACTCGCGGTAAAGTTCGAGGATCGCCGGGTTCTCGTGTGACATGCGCAACTGTTTGCCTTCGTCCTCGGCGAGAATCGCTCTGGTCCGCGCGAGACGCAGCTCGTTGGTCGTGAAGCGCGGCTGACCGCCACCTCCGATGCAGCCGCCGGGGCATGACATCACTTCGATGAAGTGGTAGCTGGCCTCGCCGGCCTTGACGCGCTGGATCAGCCGCTCGGCATTGGCCAGTCCGTGAGCGACGGCGAGCTTGATCGTCACGCCCTCGAGAAACTTCCACGCCGGCACCGCCGTCGGAATGGTGATCGCGACTTCCTTTACGCCCGCCAATCCCGCGATGGCCCCCACGTGGAGTTTTTCGAAGGGGAAGGGTTTACAGGTCACGATGCTCCAGACCGTGCGCAGGGCCGCCTCCATCACCCCGCCGGTGTTCGCAAAAATATCGGCGGCGCCCGAGCTCAGGCCGAGCGGAGCGTCCGCCCGATCGTTCGGCTGGGCCAGGAAATCGACGCCGGACTGCGTGATCAGCCGGCCCAGCTCGCGCGTGGTCAGCACCGCATCGACGTCGGTCAGGCCGCTCGAGTTCATCTCGGATCGTTGCGCTTCGAACTTCTTGGCGGTGCACGGCATGATCGAGACTACGAAGATGTCTTCGGGTCGTCGGCCGATCTTCTCGGCATACCAGGTCTTGGCCAAGGCGCCGAACATCTGCTGGGGCGATTTCGCCGTCGAGAGATTCGGCAGCAAATCGGGATGAAAATATTCGGCGAACTTGATCCAGGCCGGACAGCAGCTCGTAAACTGCGGCAACGCGACGGACTCGTGTTCGACGAGCGCCGACTTGAGCCGCATGAGCAGCTCGGTGCCTTCCTCGAGGATGGTGAGGTCGGCGGTGAAGTTGGTGTCGAACACGCCGTGAAAGCCAATGCGGCGGAGCGCCGAGACCATCTTGCCGGTCACGAGTGTTCCCGCCGGCAGGCCAAAGCATTCGCCGAGGCCCGCGCGAATGGCCGGCGCGGTCTGCACGACGACATGCTTGGTATTGTCGGCGAGCGCGGCCCAGACGCGATCGATATGGTCTTTTTCGATGATCGCCGCCGTCGGGCAGACGGCGGCGCACTGGCCGCATTGCACGCACGCCACGCTGTCGAGCGGGCGACCAAAGGCCGGGGCGGCCACACATTCGAAGCCGCGATCCTGCGCCCACAGCGCGCGAGTTTCCTGAATCTGACTGCACACGGTGATGCAGCGACGGCACATGATGCACTTGCCCGAATCGCGAACGAGGGCGGGCGTGCTCGAATCGACCAACCGGCGGTGCTTGGCCCCGGCGAATGAGACCTCCCGCACGTCGAGATCGCGCGTCACCGCCTGAAACTCGCAGTCCGCGGAGCGCGCGCAGATCTGGCATTCGCCGTCATGATCGGACAGGAGCAGCTCGACCACGGTGCGACGGGAGGCCCGCACGCGCGGGGTGTTGGTGTGCACCTTCATGTCGGTGGCGACCGGCGTCGTGCACGAGGGCTGCAGCGCCCGCGCACCCTCGACTTCCACGACGCAGACGCGGCAGCCACCGTAGACGTGCACGCCCTCCAGGTAGCAGAGCGACGGGATTTTGATCCCGACCGTGCGCGCGGCGTTCAGGATCGACGTGCCGGGTGGCACTTCGACCGGGTGGTTATCAATGATCAGCTTTGGCATCGGAAATCCATTCAGGCATTCTCCTCCCGGTAATCGCAGCGCAGGCAGCGCCTGGCTTCGCAGACCGCGACTTCGTGCGTCCAGGGTTGTTCGACTTCGGCGAAGCTGTGGCGGCGCCGCTCGACGGGCAACAGATCCATCCTCGCCCGCTGGTATTTGACCGGTTCGGCGTTGGGATCGAACGCCACGTCGCACTTCTTCTCCCGGCGCCAGAACGCGTGCGTGGCGCCGGTGAGCTGCGCGTCGATCGCCACCGCCGCGCGCTCGGCACCGGCCACGGCTTCGACGACCGAAGCGGGACCGAGCGTGGCGTCGCCGCCGCTATAGAGCCAGTCCACCGAGGTGCGCCCGGTCTGCGGATCGACGGCGAGAAAACCACTCGAGTTCAGCGTCACCGGCAGGCCGTCGAGGATCTCCGCTGGCTCGAGCCTCTGGCCGATCGCGGTGATGACCTGATCGGCGGCCAGGACAAAGGGGGCTTCGGTCGCCGCTTGCGGCCGCCGCCGGCCGCTGCGGTCAAACTCGCCCAACGACATGGCCTGGCACTTGAGACCGGAGACCCGGCCCGCCTCGCCCACGATCTCGACCGGCGCCGTGAGCACTTTGATGGTCACGCCCTCGTGTTCGGCTTCCTCGATTTCTTCCGCATAGGCGGGCATCTCGTCGCGCGTCCGACGGTAAACGACCGTGACCGATTCCGCGCCGAGGCGGATCGCCGTGCGCGCCGTATCAATTGCCGCGTTGCCGCCGCCCACGACGACGACGTTGCGGCCGACGGGGGTCGAGCCGCGGATGTTGTACTCCCGCAGAAACCGGATGGCGTCGTCGACCCCGGTGAGGTTTTCGCCCGGCACGCCGAGATGCAGGCCGGTCGGTGCGCCCACGCCGAGGAAGACGATTTCGAATCCCCGCGCGCGCAAGCCGGAGAGCGTGAAATCGCGTCCGAGCCGCTGGTTCGTTTCGATGGTCACGCCGAGGCGCTCGATCATGCGAACCTCGAGGGAGAGAATTTCGCGCGGCAGCCGGTAGGCAGGAATCGTTTGCACGGGCATGCCACCGGGGCGGGACTCGGCCTCGAAAACATGCGGGCGGTAGCCGAGCCGCGCGAGGAAGTAGGCGCACGACAGGCCGGCGGGACCGGCACCGACAATCGCGATCTTGCGCTGCGCGTTCGTCTTGTTCGGTCGCACCTCCGGATGCTGCATCGTCACCTCTTCATCGACCATGTAGCGCTTGATGCCGCGGATCGACAGGGCCTCGTCGACCAGGCCGCGGCGACATTTGTCTTCGCAGGTGTGGAAGCACACGCGCGCGCAGACCGCGGCGAAGGGATTGCGCTCGCGATGCAGCCGGAGCGCCTCGGCAATGCGCCCCTGGCCGACGAGGGCGATGAAGCCCGGCACGTCGACATTCGCCGGGCACGCGCTTTGACATGGCGCGCGCACGAGATTGGGACAGACGCCGGCCGGGCAGCGCTTCTCCCGGATGTGCGCCTCGTATTCGTGCCGGAAGTAGCGGATCGTCGAGAGCACCGGATTGGGCGCCGTCTGGCCGAGGCCGCACAGCGAGGTCTGGCGGATGATGCGACCGAGTTCCTCCAGCCGCTCGATGTCGCCTTCCACGCCCTGGCCGTCGCAGATGCGGTTGACGATTTCGAGCATGCGTTTCGTGCCGATGCGGCACGGCGGACATTTGCCGCAGGACTCGTCCTGCACGAAATCGAGGAAGAACCGCGCCATGTCGACCATGCACGTGTCCTCGTCCATGACGATGAGGCCGCCCGAGCCCATGATCGCACCGAGTTCCTGGAGCGATTCGTAGTCGACGGGCACGTTAAGGTGCTGGCGCGGGATGCAGCCGCCCGAGGGCCCGCCGAGTTGCGCCGCCTTGAACTTCTTGCCGTTGGGCACGCCGCCACCGAGTTCGTAAATGATGTCGCCGAGCGAAGTGCCGATCGGGATTTCCACCAGGCCGGTGTTGCGCACCGTGCCCGCCAGCGCGAAGACCTTCGTGCCTTTCGACTTCGCGGTGCCAAACGAGGCATACCACGCCGGGCCGCGCGTCAGGATGATCGGGATGTTCGCGTAGGTCTCGACGTTGTTGAGCAGGCTCGGCTTGCCCCAGAGTCCCGCTTGGGCCGGAAACGGAGGGCGGGGACGGGGCGAGCCGCGCTTGCCCTCGATCGAGACCATCAGGGCGGTCTCTTCGCCGCAGACGAAGGCGCCGGAGCCCTTGCGGATCTCCAGGTCGAAAGCGAATCCCGTGCCGAGGATGTTCGCCCCGAGGAAGCCGCGCGCGCGCGCCTGGCCGATGGCGATGCCGAGGCGCTCGACCGCGAGCGGATATTCGGCCCGCACGTAGGCGTAACCCTGGGCGCTGCCGATCGCGAAGCCCGCGATCGCCATCGCCTCGATCACGCTATGGGGATCGCCCTCGAGCAGACTCCGATCCATGAACGCGCCCGGGTCGCCTTCGTCGCCGTTGCAGAGCACGTATTTCACCGCGCCCTTCGCCTGGCGGCAGAGC
>JBIJCX010000063.1:0-30134 GCA_044344465.1 Opitutaceae bacterium | reverse complement strand
CGTCACGTGCCAATGCGGGCGCCGGGACGCGCCCGCCCACCGTAATCCGAAAGGCCGCGCGCGGAGCGCCCGGCCCACCTCGATCAGACTTTCGGCAACGTGTACGGCGAGCGATATTCCTTGGTGAGCAGCGCGTTTGCCGCCTTGTCATTGCCAAAGTTCTCGGCCTTCGGATCGAAACGGACCTCGCGCTTGAGCCGGGCGCAGATGTTGCCCAGGTGGCAAATCGTCGTGCTGAGCCGCCCCAGTTCCACGTCCGCGTTGGGCTGCTTCCGGCTCTTCATGCAGTCGAGGAAGTTCTTGGTATGCGAGCCGCCGGACGCTTTCTCGCCGGGGCCCGTCGGACCCTTGGGTCCGCTCACTTTCCAGCCGGCGCCATCCACGAAGAGCACGCCGTCGGTGCCGTAGAAGGCGGCGCCGTTCCGACTTCCTCCCTCGGCAACCGCATTCTGGAAACTGCGCAGTTCCCAAACCAAGGCCAGATCGCCGTAGTCAAACGTCAGGACCTGCGTGTCCGGAACCTCCTTGGCGTCATCCAGCCAGTAGATGCCCGAGCTGCCCGAAACATGTTTCGGCAGGCAGTTTGCCACGCCGCGCAGCGCCTGGATGCCCGCCATGGCCATGTCGATCATGTGCACCCCTTGGTTGCCGAACTCGGTGTTGCAGTAGTCCAGGAAGAAACGCCAGTTGTAGTGAAAGCGGTTCTTGTTAAAGGGCCGCTTGGGCGCCGGCCCCAGCCACACGTCGTAATCGACGGTCGCCGGCGCCGGGCTATCCGGCGGGTTTCCGATGCTCGCGCGCACCTGGTAATGCCACGCTTTGATCTGGCAGACTTTGCCGAGCTTGCCGGAGCCGATATACGCGATCGCGCTCCGGACGTGATCCATGCTCCGGCGCTGGGTTCCCACTTGCATCACGCGCTGGTACTTCCGCGCCGCGTCGCGCATGAGCTGGCCCTCATAAATGGTGTGCGAAAGCGGCTTCTCGATATAGACATCCTTACCGGCCTGGCACGCGTGGATGGTCGGAATGGCATGCCAGTGATCCGGCGTGGCGATGATCACTCCATCGATGTCCTTGTCTTCCAAAACACGGCGGTAGTCTTTGACCAGGAGAGGCGCCTTCCCCTGGGCCTTGGCGATGTCCGCCCCGACCTTCTGCAGGATGGCATCGTCGATATCGCAGAAGGTCTTGATCACGGCGCCATCCTTGATGGCACTCAGCACGTCCGTGCGCCCCATGTTGTTGCCGCCGATCAAGGCCAGGACGATCTTCTCGTTGGCCCCGGCCGCCGACAGATTGAAGTTGAATAAGCTCCCGGCGGCCAACGCCGTGCCGGTTTTCTTAATGAAGGACCGCCGATTCTCGATTTTCATTTTATTAATACTAATAGGATGTGCGCTATCTGATAAGTTCTTTAGCGATAGCTGAAGCGCTCTACAAGGCCAATTACCCCCAGGACAGTCCGCTGGGGCTGCGTCCGCGGACTGGCCGTGACCGCGGAATTTCGAAGCATGCGTGAGGCCGCCGGGTTCGAAAGCATCGGGGCGGATAAGTGTCCGCCAACGGGGTTGAAGCCCGCCTGCTAAACATGCCCGGTGACAAAGGGAACGTTGTGCCGCCGCCGACCGCTACTCTAGTTCTTCACCTTTCATTCTCCTCCCATGCCGCCCAAGAAAGTCGCCATCCTCACCGCCGGTGGTCTCGCGCCCTGCCTCAGCGCCGCCATCGCCGACCTCATCCAACGCTACTCGGCCGTCTCTCCGGCGACTGAGATCATCTGCTATCGCTCGGGCTACAAAGGCCTCCTGCTCGGCGACTCGATCAAGGTGACGCCGGAACTCCGCGCGCAGGCCGGCGTACTGCACGGCTACGGCGGCAGCCCGATCGGCAACAGCCGCGTCAAGCTCACCAACATCGCCGATTGCGTGAAGCGCAAGCTCGTCAAGGAGGGACAAGATCCCCGCCAAGTCGCCGCCGACCAACTCGTGCGCGACGGCGTCGACGTCCTTCACACCGTCGGCGGCGACGACACCAACACCGCCGCCGCGGATCTCGCCGCTTTCCTCCAGCACAACAATTACCGGCTCACGGTCGTCGGCCTGCCCAAGACGATCGACAACGACATCATCCCCGTCCGCCAGAGCCTCGGGGCGTGGACCGCCGCCGAGCAGAGCGCCCTCTTCTTCCGCAACGTCGTCACCGAGCACGGGTCCAGCCCCCGCATGCTGATCGTTCACGAGGTCATGGGCCGGCATTGCGGCTGGCTCACCGCCGCGGCCGCGCAGGATTACATGCAACTCGCCGACGCCGCCACGTACGTGCCCGGCCTGGGGCTGATCAAGGAAAAGTATCTCGTCCACGGACTGTTCCTGCCCGAGTTGAAATTCGACATCACCGCCGAGGCCGACCGCCTGCGTCACGTGATGGACCAGGTGGGCAACCTCAATCTCTTTGTCAGCGAAGGCGCCGGCGTGCCCGAGATTGTGGCCGAACTCGAAGCCCGCGGCGAAAAGGTCGATCGCGATCCGTTCGGCCATGTAAAACTCGACAAGATTAATCCCGGCAAGTGGTTTGGCGACCGTTTCGCCAAACTCGTGGGAGCGGAGAAAGTCATGGTGCAAAAGAGCGGCTATTTTGCCCGGTCGGCTCCGGCCAATGCCCGCGACCTTGCCCTGATCAAGCAGTGCGCCGCGAAAGCGGTCGAGTGCGCGTTCGCCGGCACGCCCGGCCTCATCGGCCAGGACGAGGAGCGCGGCGACGTGCTGCGCGCGATCGAGTTTCCGCGCATCAAGGGGGGCAAGGCGTTCGACGTCACCCAGCCGTGGTTCCGCGATCTCATGGCCCGCCTCGGACAGCTCGTGGTGCCCGCCGCGGCCCACGACCACGCCTGAAACCCCAAATTGCGCCGTACGGCGCACTTTGACGCGGGCCCGGGAGCGCTTTGGAAAATCGTGTTCGGAATCCGGCCTCTAATTCCAATTCGCTTTCGAGATGAGACGATTTTTGTAGGGGCGTCGCTTGACGACGCCCGCGGGCGCCGACGAGCAGCGCCACTACCAGGCGAATCCTCCGGCACACGGTTAAGCTCAACTTTAACGCGAATTGAAATAAGTTGCCCAGCGAGTACCCCGATACCGGCTGAAGCCGGGACTACGAACCGACCGTACCGCCACGAGTGTGACGATTGACCAAAAGCCGGGCCGGACCCCGGCCCGGCCTGGCACCCGGACTTGACGGTTACATCATGATGGCTGAAAGTGATGTCATGGTACGAACCCAAATCCAACTCGAAGAAAACCAATACCAACAGTTGCGGTCGTTGGGTGCCCGTTCCGGCAAAGGGCTGGCCGAACAGGTGCGCGAAGCGGTCGGGCATTATCTGGCTCAGCAGGGCAGCCGGGTGGAGCCGTTGGAGTCGGCCCTCGGAAAATTTCGCCCGACGGCGCCCAAGGGACTGAAGCCGCATGACCGCGATTACGCGGATACCCTGCGGTGAAAACCGTTTTCATCGATACGTCCGGGTTCTACGCAGCGCTCAATCCGGAAGATTCCTACCACCGCCGCGCCCGCGCGTTGTTGCTGCGGGCCGAGGCAGACCACTGGCGCTTGATCACGAGCAATTATGTGGTGCAGGAGGCTTGGGCATTGATTCAAACCCGCTTGGGGTGGGAGGCCGTGGAAGCCTGGCACCGCGCCTTGCTGGTCCGGTGCGAAATAATCTGGGTGGATGCGGAACTGCACCATCTCGGAGCGGCGCGGTGCCGGCAGGCCGGTGAACGACGGCTGAGCCTGACCGACTGCGTGTCATTCGAGATCATGCACCGCGAACGGGTGCGGGAGTTCATCGGCGACGACGATCACTTCACCGCCGAGGGCTTCTCGAAGCCCAAGTAAGGTGCTCACGGCCCGGGCGCGAATCCGTCCTCGGTGCCGGCTTGGGCGCGATACTGGCCGGTGCGAACGGTGCCGGAGCGGGTGTTGTAAAGTTCGAAGGGAGGACGGGCACTCCTGCCCGCGCTCGTGCTCGGCATCGGCGACCCGCTCATCGTGCAATCCACGGGCGGCGCCACGCAGATGATTCCCGCCGCCAAAGTCCAAAGCCGCCGCGCCCTCGGTCGATCGCTGATGCTCAGCGCGGAGCAACTCGGCCTCTCCGCCCAGGATGTGGCAAACGTCGTGGCCTATCTGAAAACGCAATAAGGCGCTTTTCCGGCTCCGCCGGAAAAGCCATCGTCGCTTCGCTCCGTCCGAGCTCCGGTGTTAGTAAGGACTATCCAGGCATGAATCAGGATCGGGCACAGATCAGGATTTGATCGGGTAGAGGATCGATTTTATGAATTGTAGCGGCGGTCTGTGACCGCCGTCCGGGGGAGAACGGCGCTCACAGAGCGCCGCTACAGGAAGAAATTGCCCGGTTTCCTTTACGCGACCGCTCAAATCCTGCTTTGCGCCCATCAGGATCCTCGCAACGGGCGCCAGCTTGACCCGGCCGGGCACCGCCCCGAGGCTCGGTGTCATGCCGAGCGAGGAACACCGGACCGAGCTGGGACCGCTTCAAATCGTTGTCCTGATCCTTTCGCTTTTCCTGCTCACGGCCTTGGCCGCCGAGCTCGTGCTGCCGGTCCCGCGCGAAGTGGCCCGCGTGATCGGGTTCATCGACACCGCGGTCTGCGCGATCTTCTTTATCGATTTTGTCCACCGTTTCCACGGGGCACGCTCGAAACTCCAGTTTATGAAATGGGGCTGGATCGATCTGCTCGCCAGCATCCCGGTCATCGACAGCCTCCGCTGGGGCCGGCTCTTTCGGATCTTCCGCATCGTGCGGCTGCTTCTGGCCGTGCGCTCGTTCCGCCAACTGCTCGCCCTGCTCTTCGCCAGCCGGACGCGCGCCGGCGTCGCGTCGGTTTTCGTGCTCACGTTCGTGATCGTTTCGTTCAGCGCCATCGGCATCCTGCTGTGCGAAGCGGGACGCGGCAACATCAAGACCGCCGGCGACGCGATCTGGTGGAGTTTCGTCACGATCACCACCATCGGCTATGGCGACTTTTATCCTGTCACGGTGGCCGGCCGCGCCGTCGCGGTGATCACGATGTTCGCCGGCGTCGGCATTTTTGGCGCCATGAGCGGAGTGGTCGCGTCCGTACTGTTGGGGTCCGACAAGCAAGGCACCGAGGATCTCGTGACCGAGGTGCGAGCCCTGCGCGGCGAAATCGCCCGGCTGCATGAGTCGCGCCCACCGCCGCCTCCGGGCGCGTGATTCAGCCAGAATTCTCCTTATGCCAACTCATCACCCCAAACCCATCCGCTGCCCCTGGCCGCAAAAACCGCTCGACGTCGAGTACCACGATGCCGAATGGGGCGTACCGCTCCATGATGATCGCGCCCTGTTCGAGCTGCTGATCCTCGAAGGCGCCCAGGCGGGCCTAAGCTGGTCGACCATTCTCGCGAAGCGCGAGAACTACCGCCGGGCCTTCGACCGGTTCGACGCGAAAAAGATCGCCCGCTACGACGCCAGCAAGGTCGCCACGCTTCTCGCCGACGCCGGCATCGTCCGCAACCGGCTCAAGATTGCCGCGACGATCACCAATGCGAAAGCGTTCCTCGCGGTCCAGCGTGAGTTCGGCAGCTTCGACCGTTACCTCTGGTCGTTCGTCGGCGGCCGGCCGATCGT
This sequence comes from Opitutaceae bacterium, assembly GCA_044344465.1. Taxonomy (GTDB): domain Bacteria; phylum Verrucomicrobiota; class Verrucomicrobiia; order Opitutales; family Opitutaceae; genus ER46. The sequence goes on along the minus strand of JBIJCX010000063.1, from coordinate 24,460 downwards.
CAACCGCCGGCGGGCGATGAAGGACGTCCCGGCCCGCACCCCCGAGAGCGATGCGCTCAGCAAGGATCTGCTCGCCCGCGGCTTCAAGTTTGTCGGCTCCACGATCTGTTACGCCTTCATGCAGGCCGCCGGCATGGTCAACGATCACCTGGTGACGTGCCCCCGGCACCAGGCCTGTGCGGCGATGGAGTAGTCGCGACGGGTGTCGCCGGTGCTTTTCGCCTTTGCGCCCCGGTGCCCGCGCACCAATCTCGCGCGCAGCATGAATCCTTCCGCTACGAATCCGGTTCCGATCGAGACCGAACCGGTCACACCATTGCATCCGCAGATGCTGGGCCACCCGCGGCCGCTGTTCACGTTGTTCTTCGCCGAACTCTGGGAGCGCTTCTCCTACTACGGCATGCGCGCGCTCCTCACGCTGTTCATGACCCTGCCCGCCGCCAGCGCCGGGCTCGGCCTGAGTGACGCGAAGGCGTCGCTCATCTACGGCACCTACACGATGTCGGTCTACATGATGTCGATACCCGGCGGCACGATCGCGGACAGCCTGCTCGGTGCGCGGCAGTCGGTGCTCGTCGGCGGCATCATCATCGCCTGCGGTCACTTCTCGATGGCGATCCCGAACGATACCACGTTCTTCCTCGGCCTGCTGCTGGTCGTGCTCGGCACGGGCCTGCTGAAACCCAATATCAGCGCGATGGTCGGCGGACTGTACGCGACGGGGGATGTGCGTCGTGACGCCGGGTTTTCGATTTTCTACATGGGCATCAATGTCGGGGCGTTTGCCGCGCCGCTCGTCACGGGTTTTCTCGCGAAACACAGCTGGTTTAAGGCCTGGCTGGGCCGGCAGGGCTTCAACCCCGACCACTCGTGGCATTGGGGTTTTGCCGCCGCGGGCGTCGGCATGGTGCTCGGGTTAATCGTCTTTGTCGTGTTCGGCCAGGGGCTCAAGCAAGTCGGCCCGCCGCCCGTCCGCGCGCCCGGGGCGTGGAAAAAGCCCGTGCTGATGTTTCTCGGCACCCTGGTGATCTGGGGCGTGGCGTGGTTCTCGGATCGCCCGGGCTTCACCTGGCTGCGCTCGCTGTTCCTGCTCGGGCCGATCGCGCTGATGATCTGGTTTGGGTTCTCGAAGGACGTCGAGACCCGGCGGCTCGGTGCCGTGTTCTTCTTCTTCGTCGGCGCCTTTGTGTTCTGGGCGTTGTTCGAACAGGCCGGCTCTTCGCTCAACCTGTTCGCGGATCGCTTCACGACCACCCACGTCCTCGGCTTTGAATTTCCCTCGCCTTGGTACCAATCGGCCAACCCGTTGTTCGTGATCATCCTCGCGCCGCTTTTCGCGCTGCTGTGGACGCGCCTTGGGGCGCGCCAGCCGTCGAGCCCGCTCAAGTTCACCATCGGCCTGTTCCTGCTGGCCCTGGCATTTTGTGTGATGATCCCGGCGGCCCGCCTCGCCGCCGCCGGTCGCGTCAGCCCGCTGTGGCTGCTGGCCCTGTATTTTCTGCAGACGTGCGGCGAGCTTTGCCTGAGCCCGGTCGGCCTCAGCACCTTTACCAAGCTCTCACCGCCCAAGCTGGTCGGCGCGATGCTCGGCGTGTGGTTTCTCGCCGCCGCGTTCGGCAACAAATTCGCCGGTGTGCTCGCGAGCAGCTTTGGCGAGGGCGACGTCGCGCACCTCGATCAATTCTTCAGCCAGCAGGCCCTGGCGGTGGCGATCGTCGCCGGGATCTTCCTCGCCCTCGTTCCTTGGGTGCGCAACCGCATGGGCGGCGTGCGCTGAAGAACGGTTTTGCCGGGCAAAGCCACGTCTTCGATGATTCGGAGCCTCGGTTTACCGACTTCCGCATGGAATGCGGTAGATCCACAACACTCGGCAGGTGACTTAAGCGATCCCCAATGGTTTCACGCCCGACGAAGTGTGATCCGCAGAATTGAGCTTGGCGACCAAAGACGCATACGCGTCGCCCAAGTACCGGTGCCACGGCAGACAATCACCGGCATGCCGCTAACAGTGTAGAGCCCATCGCGCAGCGGATAGCGGAGTCCGACGAGGTAAGAGAAGGGCCAGATCTGGCCACCGTGGGTGTGGCCGCATAACATCAGCGACACTCCGTGCGCCGCGGCAAATTCGGCTCCGACGGGCGCATGCGATATCAGGATGGTGGCAGCCCCAGACGGCCGCCCTTGGAGCGTTTGAGTGAGTTCGTCGATCATGCGTTTCCTATCGCCTGATGACAAATCGTTCACCCCAGCCAGAAACAATCCAGGGCGGATCTCGGTCCGCGTGTTGCGCAGCACTCGGACTCCTGCTTCCGCGAGGTGTCCGACGTTCTCTTCCACTGGACCGTGGGACTCATGGTTGCCCAATACACCCCAGACTCCGAGTGGTGCGGAGAGACCGCTCATGCTCGAAGCAAACTTCTCGTCCAGCCCGCTATCGCCCTCCACCACATCGCCAAGCAGCACTACCATGTCCGGTCGTTCTGCCATGACCTGTTTCACGCGCGCAGTGAGCCAGGCCTCATCCAATGTCGCACCAAAATGCAGGTCGGAGAGCGCCACGAGTGTTTTGCCCTCAAGCTCCGGCGGCAAGCCAGCGATCGGCACAGAGAACGACTCGATTACCGGCGACCGATGTCCCTGGACGAATGCGACTGCCGACAACAGCAGGCCCACCGCCAAAGCTGCACTGCGCAGCAGCGTGGCCAATCGCGGAATAAGCGACCCGAACCCGGTGGCCGCATCGACGATCAAGACGCACACTGCAGTCAGGAAGATCGCGACCATCCAAATCATGCCGATGGATTCGAGCAGGGCAGCAAAACGGCCGGCGTTGCTGTGGCCGTAGAACCAGCCGGCGAGAAAGGTGAACCAGAGCAGGAGACCCACCGCTCCGAGGAAAGCACGAGTCCCGCGACGACGGAAGGCAGGCAAGGAGGCAATTCGCCAGAACACGTACGTTTGGAGCAGCGTGACTCCGACGGTGAGGACCGTGCCGAACATCGTAGGAGCGGAACAGTCCCAGCGCGATTCGGCAAGCAAGGCGCGTTCGAAACGCCAACCGCCGTCTCGGCCAGCTAAACACCAGCGGCGCCGGTTCGCGCGCCGGCTAAAAGCATGGCGGTTTTCATTGGGTAGATTCCCGCCGTGTGAGGTCAATCTTCGTGGGCTGATTTACCGGCTGCACGACGCGACGAAGTTTGATCCGGCGCGTGCCACCCGGCGTAGCCCAACTCACCTCCGTCCCCTGCACGCAACCGATGATGGCGGTGCCGATTGGAGCCAGGACGGAGAGCATTCGCTTCTCCAGACTGGCGTTCTGAGGAAATGTAAGCGTGTACTCTTCCACCTCGCCAGTGGTCAAATCCTCGATTTCCGCGCGTGAGCCAATCGTCACGACAGTTGAGGGGACGGCGTTCGAATCGACGATGGCGGCGCGATCGAGCTCACTCTGGAGGGTCTGGAAAGCGGCCGTATGCGACGGCTTGCGGCCAGCGTGCAGGAGCAAGCTGAGCTTCGCGTGGTCCTCGGTCGTGATATAAATCGGTGGCATATTCATAATCGTCCTCTCTAAGCCTTGATACCGACCCCATGTCGTTCTGTTCAGCACTGGAATCCCGCTGACTGGAACATCTCGTCGTCATGTCCGCAGTGTCCGCCCAGACGTGCCGCATCCCAAATGGAAACCCGCGTTGCAGCGAGGCTGCGCCTTCGTAGACGATGACCCATCCGGCTCGTCCGCAGGCCCGGCCAGGGTGGCGCTTCAACGCGCTGGGCGCTGTAGGAGGTGTCCATCGTTGGCGTCCATGTTTCGTCGCGCGGAGACTTCTGGGGGATCATGCGGCTTCCGGCCGGTTTGTCGTCACCGCCGTTGGCCCGCTCCTGTCCCTGACCACTGGCTGATCGGGTTGCGCACCAGCCGCATGTTCTTGTGCCGTTTCGCCTGCTTCGCATTCCGTCGCTCGATTTGCCTTTGCGTGTTGTGGATGACCTTCAACCAGGCGGCCTCAATCGTGTGGTCGCGCGCCGTCGCGTGGATATCAGGACCAGCAATCGCGAGGTGCACCGCCACCTGAAAAGGAGGAGAGCATCCGTGCTGACGCACAAGCGTTACGTCGACCGCCGTGACGATGGTCAGCGATTGCAGGTCTTGCAGTTGGGTATGCACCCAGCGGCGCAGACCGGCACCGGCCGCGAAACCTTTGACCTGGATCCGTGGTGTAATGGAGACGCCGATATGCCCGTGGGTGTGGTCTACAGGTATTTGCATAGAGATTGAAGAGTGGTTGTGTCAATGTACCCTACGGTGCTCGCTTCGTCTATTACGCATCCTTGTCGAAACCCTTAGTTTTTCTGGAATTAATGCACGCGGCAAAAACGCCCGCCGGAGGCGAACCATAACACGGCCGCTATTTTCTGACCGAGGGCAACCAAACAGGGCCGAACGTGAACTCCGGTCGACATTCCAATTCGCACTCCCAACCGGCAAGAGCGCTCGACCTGCGCAGGGAAGAGCATGGCTGCGTCGGGGAAACCTTCCCGCGGAGCGGAAAACCCCTGTCTGCCGCTGACGGCATGGTCGATCCGGTGAAACTGGATTGTGACTGCAACCAAATGTGCGCTGCGGCCACAGGTCGACGGCTGCCCCGGCGCTACGAAAAAACCATGGACCGCGCGTGTTCGCTGATGAGGAGCACGGCGGAATGCGTGACACGACGTTCCCCAGTAATAAGGTAATACTCGTCGCTGCATCGGTCGGTCTGGCCGATTTGCTCGAGCCGGAACCGATTTACACATTCGCTCATCGTAACGGCAGGGACCGCCATGAAACCCTGGCCGTCACTGGCCGCAATCTTCATGATCCCGCCGTCTTCGAACTCAGCGACAATGCGGGGCTGAATATTGATCGCGTTAAACCATTCGTCCAGTGAGCGGCGGAGCGTGGTATTTGGCGTCGGCAGCAGGGCCGGAGCCTGGTGGAGCGATTGCGGAAACCCAACGCGCAAACGACGCGCGAGTTTGCCCGTGGCGCAAAAGGCCACCAGGCTCCTTCCCAGCCGGTGACTGTGGACTTTGAACTTCGCGGATCCGGTCGCCGGCTCATCCGACAGAACCGCGTCCAGCCGATGGAGTGCCAACTGCGCCAAGAGCTCTTCGGTTTTGCCTTCGCGACACACCAACTGGACGGGAGGGTCAAGTCCCAAGACCGGCCGGAGGATCTCGTAACTCAAGAGTTTGGGAAACGAGTCCTCCACCCCAATGGCGAGGCGGATGGCGCGCTTGCGAGCGGGCTCCCTGTGCTTGACGGTGCTGATGAATTCCGCGCCCAGCGAAAAAATCTCGTCGGCATAACCCAGCGCAAACTGGCCCATCTCGGTCAAAACCAACGTACGTCCTTGGCGTTGAAACAGCTTCTCGCCGAGCGACCCTTCCAGCTGGCGAATCTGCGTGCTGATCGACGGCTGCGAGATGCGGAGTTTCTCCGATGCCTTCCGCAGGCCGCCTTCTTTCGCCACTGCCCAAAAATAGAGCAGATGGTGGTAGTTCAACCACTCCATGCCGCAGAGAATGATTTTAGAAAAGCTAAGAGTCCATGTCAAAAGCCGTAATAGACGGAATGATCGATTTTTTCTAAGATAGACGCGAGATGCGAGCCGAACAAATGCGACCGAAGAGACGTCATGAAGGAGGCCGTCTGATTGCCCCGGGAGACGCAGTCGCCGCCGGCACACCCGTCGAATCATGAAAACGATTCTCGCACCGATAGATTTCTCCGCCGCGGGCGAGTTGGTGATTGCGGAAGCCGTCACACTCGCCAGCGCCCTGAACGCGCGACTGATTCTGCTGCATGTGTTGCCGCCGCCGGTTGTGACCGACAGTGAACTTGGAACCCAAATGAGCGCCGAATATGCCGCGACGGGGTCGGCGGAGACGGCCCGGCGACTCTCAGGGCTGGAAAAGCAGCTCCTCGCTCAAAGTATCACGGTCGAGACCAGGCACTTGGTCGGCCTGCCCGGCCACTGCATCCTCGAACTGGCACGGACCCTAGGGGTTGACTACATTGTGCTCGGTTCTCACGGGCACGGTGCGTTCTACGAGCTCGTCGTCGGGAGCACAACGGGCCGCGTCCTCAAGCACACGCATTGTCCGGTGGTCGTCGTGCCGCAAGTATGGAAGAAAACCGCCGATCGACTCAAAACCGTAGCCGCGGTCCAACCATTGTCTGCTTCGAATTCACGCGCGGAACGCGGACGACTGCTATGAATCCGATTATCTGTGTCACGGAATTCTCCGAACACACCATCGAGGCTGCGAAAGCGGCGGCGGTGCTCGCGCAAGGCATGCATGAAAATCTCGTCTTCGTCCACAGTGTGGACGAGCGCGGACAGTTTCCAGATCGGCTGCGTCCGCGCCTGCTGCACGACGACCGGCCGCGTCTGGCCTTGGAAGCGCAACAGTTGCGGCAACTCGGACTGGTGTTCGACGAAGAACTGCTGCGCGGCGTGCCGGACGATGGTCTCGTGGAGTTCGCCACGAAGCGGGCGGCGCGATTAGTGGTGGTGGGTTGTACGCCGACGGGTGCGATCGAACGGTGGCTGCTCGGATGCACCGCGGAAGAAATCGCCGAATCGTCACCGGTGCCTACTTTGGCGGTACGGTCCGCTGCGCCCTTCGAAGCCTGGGTGCACCAGGAACGACCGCTGAAGATCCTTGTTGGCATGGACCTCACCGCCAATTCCGATGCCGCATTGCGGTGGCTAGGTGAGTTTTGCCAGCTCGGACCGTGTGCTGTCCTCGCTGGGCACATCGCGGACTCTCGAGCAAGGTCCAGCTGGCTCGGGAGCCAGGAACAATTGCGCCCCGTCGCCGGGCACCCATGCTCACCGGGCGTTATCGAACGACTGCTTGACGAGCGAGTCAGGCGGGTGTTGGGCGGCGAACACGTGCGCGTCTGCGCGGTGGCAGGAATCGGCCATGTGGCTGAAGATCTCGTCACGCTTGCGCGCAGGTCCGAATCCGACCTCCTCGTCGTGGGCACGCACCAGTGGAAGGGACTCACACGGTTGGATCATCGTTCGGTTTCCCGCGGAGTCCTTCGCCGGGCCACGATGAACGTGCTGTGCGTGCCCGAGGTGGGCACCGAAGGGACGGTAATGGCGTGGGTAGGTGAGGCCAACCACGTGCCACGCGGGTCGGACCCGAGGCCGTTGCTCCGTCGTAGTATTCAAAAAGACCTGTACACCATCCTCCCGGGCGGGAGACCAGCGAAGCTCTCATGATCCCTTTCAAACGATGATACCATCACCTCAAAGCGCGTCGGCTCCGTCTTGGCACACGCTGGCGATCGAAACCGTGTGCTCCTCCCTGGCCTCCACGCGCGTGGGATTGACCGGCGCGGAAGCCGCCCAGCGGCTGGCACGCCACGGTCCGAATGAATTGCAGGCGGCGCATCGCGTTTCGCCGTGGGCGTTGCTGGCCGCGCAGTTCAAGAACGTGCTGGTGGTGATCCTCTTGGTCGCCACGACCCTTTCCTTTTTTCTGGGCCACGGCGTAGAGGCCGTCGTCATCGGCGTCATCGTGCTCTTCGCGGTGTTGTTGGGCTTCGTACAGGAATACCGGGCCGAGCGGGCCATCGAGGCGCTGCGTCAGATGGCAGCGCCCACCGCCGCCGTCCTGCGCGACGGCCACGAGGTCCAAATCCAAGCGCGCGATCTGGTGCCCGGCGACGTGGTGCTGTTGCGGCCGGGCGATAAGATTCCAGCCGACGCCCGGTTGATCGAGGCAATCAACCTGCAGATCGAAGAAGCCGCGCTCACCGGCGAATCGGTGCCGGTTGAGAAGCACACCGCCGCGCTCGATCATCCAGACCTCGCCCTCGGCGACCGCAAGAACATGGCCTACGCCGGCACGGCGACAACCTATGGCCGCGGCCGCGCCCTGGTGGTCGCCACGGGCATGAACACCGAATTCGGCCAGATTGCTCAAATGCTGCAAAGTGTTGAAACCGGCAAGACGCCGCTGCAGATGAACCTCGACAAGGTCGGTCGCGCGCTGGCGTGGGCGGCGCTGGCGATTGTGACCATCATCGTCGGGGTGGGCTTTGCGCGCGGCCAGCCGGTAATCGAGATGTTGATCTTCGGCATTGCGCTGGCGGTCGCGGTGGTGCCCGAAGCACTGCCCGCCGTCGTCACCATCTCACTGGCCATCGGCGTCCAGCGCATGGTCAAGCGCCACGCGCTCATCCGCCGCCTGCCCGCCGTCGAGACGCTCGGCAGCACATCGGTCATCTGCTCCGACAAAACCGGCACGTTGACGAAGGACGAAATGACTATCCGCAAGGTCTTCGTTGCCGGCCAGCTGCTGGAAGTCTCCGGCGCAGGCTACGAGCCTATCGGCCGGTTTTCGCGCGCTGGGGTGGCGGTGGCGCCCGGCGGTGCGTTGCGGCAACTGCTCCAAGCCGCGGTACTGGCGTCCGACGCACGAATCGTTCGCAACGAGGCCGACGGCCAATGGGAGGTCAAAGGCGATCCGACCGAGGGCGCGCTCATCGTCGTCGCCGCCAAAGCCGGGCTGAACAAGGCCGAACTCGATGCGCAATTCCCGCGCGTTAAGGAAATCCCGTTCACATCCGAGACCAAACGCATGACCACGCTGCACGCTGGGGGGATGGCCTGCTCGAAAGGCGCTCCGGAGTTGGTTCTCGCTTCGTGTGTGCGACTGCTGACGGAGAACGGCGAACTTCCGCTCGACGACCCCGGACGTGTGACGATCCTGGAAACGGCGCAGCGAATGGCGGGCGAGGCGTTGCGCGTGCTGGCCGTGGCGACCAAGCCAGACACGTCGCTGGAGACGGCGGAACGCGAAATGATCTTCCTCGGCTTGGTGGGGATGATTGACCCACCGCGGCCCGAGGCCAATGCCGCCGTCGAGACCTGCAAGACAGCGGGCATCAAGTGCGTGATGATCACCGGCGACCACCCACTCACCGCCCAGGCCATCGCCCGCGAACTCGGCATCCTCAAAGCCGGGCGCCTCGTCACTGGCACCGAGTTGGAGGCCATGAGTGACGCCGACCTGGAGCATGCGGTGAGCGGAATCGAGGTCTATGCTCGCGTCTCGCCGGCCCACAAGTTGCGGGTCGTCACGGCGCTGCAGCAGCGCGGCGAGATCGTCGCGATGACGGGCGATGGCGTCAACGACGCGCCGGCATTGAAGAAAGCCGACATCGGCATCGCGATGGGCATCACCGGCACGGGCGTCACCAAGGAAGCCGCGGCGATGACGCTGACTGATGACAATTTTGCCTCCATCGTCGCGGCGGTGGAGGAAGGTCGAGGATTGTTCAGCAACATCAAGAAATACCTGATGTATCTGCTTTCCTCGAACATCGGCGAGATCGGTCTCATGTCCGCCGCCACTCTTGCCGGGATGCCGTTACCGCTGAGCGCCGTCCAAATCCTCTACGTCAACCTCGCCACCGACGGCCTGCCCGCGCTGGCGCTGGCGGTGGACCCGCCCGAAACTGACCTGATGCGTCGGAAGCCACGCAACCCGCGTGCCGGCATCTTCACGCGGCCCGTGGTGCTGCTGATGCTGCTGGGCGGCTTGTGGTTGATGGCGATCACCTTCGGAGTCTTCGCGTGGGCATTGCACTCCGGACGCAGCCTGGCCGAGGCCATGACGATGACCTTCGTGACGCTGGTGCTGACGGAGTTTGTCAAAGCCTACAACTTCCGTTCCGACCGCCACACGGTGTTCCGCCATCCCTTTGCCAACAAGTGGCTGAATCTGGCAGTTCTTTGGGAACTCGCGTTGTTGGTGATGATCGTCCACGTGCCGTTCTTGGCGCGCGCCTTCGGCACTTTCAACCTCACGTTGACTGACTGGGCCATCACCGCGGGACTCGCCCTGACAATTGTGCCGGCGCTCGAATCGGCCAAGTGGATGGTGCGGCGCGGATGGTTCGGAAAGGTGATGTGATCACTGCGGCTGTTTCGACCGAAGCATGACGAAATCCAGTTTTCCAGCAGGTGAAGGTCGGCGCGCGTTCGCCGCTGCGTCGCAACTCCAAACCTGATTGGCGCTCCCCGGGGAACGACGCCGCGCCGCCAGGCTTACTGCAGGCGACGCACCCGCACCCAAACGGGGCTGCCCTCGACCGTGAGCTTGTAGCCGCCGAATTTGGATTTCTCGATTTTCACCTTCGGATTCTGCTGGGGCGACACGTAGAACGTGTCGTTGGTGTTCGATTGGACCCACACCTGTCCATCGGCGAGCCGAAAGACCGTGCTGCCGGACCAGCCGCGGTATTCACCGACCAGGGTGCCGGTGATCGACTCCATCTCCTCCTTGACCGGCAGCCCGAACAATCGCCGCTTCTGATCCGGCTTGTTCTCGACCGCGGGCGGCGCGGCGGGAGCCGCAGCCGGCGCGACGGAGGCCGCGGCCGGTTGCACCGCGACCGGCCCGTCCGACTTCTGCCGATCCCGTTGCACCAGCGCATCCAGGACCGCGATCTGTTCCGGAGAAAGCCGATCCAAACCGGACGCCTTGCGTTCCTCCGGCGTCAGCCGGCGGGAAAAATCATCCTGGGCCAGCGCCAGCACAGTCGTGGTCAGGAGGAGCAAAATGCTTCTTCGCGTGGGGAACATAAACCAGACCTTGCCGCTACCCTTCGATCGCTCAACTCCATTTTCTGCCCGGCCGCGTTCGGCTGGATGCAAATGCGGCGGGTTTTTCCGTTGCCCGGTCAGGCCGCAGGACGAGATTAGGCCGTCGCCCACCTTTCATGTCCACCCGCGCCTGGTTTCCCACTCTGATCTACAGCGCCCCGCTGCAAAAGTCGGGGCTCGACCGGTTCAACGCCAGCCTGGCCGAGGAGTGCCGCCAGCTACGCGCCTTTGACGCCGCCGGACGCCGCTGGTCGGCGAAAAATTATCCCGGTGGCTACACCAGCTACGCGTCGATGAACGAGCTGCACCGTTTCTCCAGCACCTTTGCCGGGCTCGAGAAAAAACTCACGCGGCACGTCCACGCGTTTGCCCGCGCCCTGGATCTGGATTTGCGCAGTCGCACGGTGCGGCTGACCGACTGCTGGGTGAACATCATGCCCGAGACCGCGGCGCACTCGCTGCACCTCCACCCGCTCTCCTTCATCAGCGGCACGTACTATGTCGTCACACCGCGCGGCTGCCCCGGGCTGAAATTCGAAGACCCGCGGCTCAGCAAGTTCATGGCCGCGCCGCCGAAGCTGCCCGCCGCACGGCCCGCCCACCGCCCGCACATCACCTACCCGGCCAAGGCGGGCAATGTGATCCTGTTCGAGAGCTGGCTCCGCCACGAGGTCGCCGCCAACCGCGTCGCCGAAGAGCGGATCAGCGTCAGCTTCAATTTCAACTGGAGTTAGCCGGAGCCTGTCGGATTTCCAATGGACGCCCTATCATCGGCCGGAAATCACAGTGAAGTGCCGGGGGCGTGCCTCGACAGGCTCCTCCAGCAGCGCTCTGCGCTGCGAAAACCACCTGTCTCGGCGCAGAGAATTCCTTCCCGCCCTTTCTCGCCCGATCAAGCCGACCCCACCGAGCGGCTTTTCATCGCGCTGCCGGTGCCCGCGCCGGTGCGGGAGGCGCTCGCGGCGCTGGCCCGAGCGTTGCCGGGCGTCAAGTGGACGCGGCCCGAAAAGCTGCACCTGACGCTCCGTTTTCTCGGCGACGTGCCGGTCGAGAAGATCGAGCCGATGATCGTGCGGCTCGCCATGGTGCGGGTCGCGCGCTTCGTGCTGCCGGTCGAGGGCGTCGGCACATTCCCGCCGAATCGACCGCCGCGGGTCGTGTGGGCCGGCACCGGATCCGGACACCCGCGCCTGTTTCAACTGCGCCAGCGACTGGACGACACCCTGCTTGCCGCCGGCCTGCAACTCGACGTGCGGACCTTTCATCCCCACGCCACGTTGGCGCGCTGCACGGACGATGCCGGCGCCGCCCTCACCCACTGGCTGCATCAACATCGCGAGTTTGTCGCCCCGCCGTTCCTGGTGGATGCGTTTGAACTTTTCTCCAGCGATCTCCGGCCAGACGGTGCGGTGTACACGTTAAAACGCCGCTTCCCGCTGGTAAACTGATCCGGACTGGCTTTCCTGCGCGCCATGATCGTCATCCGCCGTCTGGTCGACCGCCGCCGCGCCTACACGGGGATCTTCCTGCCCGGCGAACCGCCGAAGATTTTTCCGACCAGCGACTGGGAGCATGCACGCGTGCTGCAAATCTATAAGCAGGACCGCGCCTACGATGGGATCTGTAACGATTTTTCCGACTATGCCCTGGGCAGCGACGACCAATCGCCGGCCGCAACGCAAAAATAAAACCCGCCGCAGTCGACCTGCGGCGGGTTGAGGATCCAAATTGTCACTGGGCGGCGCTTAACCTGGAAATTTCACACTCCCAATCAGCCGACGATGCAGGCTGTCCGGCGGATCGGCGGCACTCTTGCCGCCGTCTGGGAGCCAACGGCGACAGGAGTGTCGCCGCTCCGTGAATTTCCCGGTTAACGGCGGTGCGGACCGGAATGACGATTGTCCGAAGAACGCGGGCCGGAGTGGCTCGGGCCATAATAGCGGGAACTGGAATAGTGAGTGGGACCGTAACCGACAACCCGCGGTGCGACATACACCACGCGCGGCGGCGGGGCGGACACGTAGTAAACGACGCGCGGCGCGCTTTCGACATAGACCACCTGCGGCGGAGCCTGCGGGACCATCGGGGCGCTTTCCACGTACGAAACGGCGGGTCCGACCGGCGCATAGTGACCGTAACGGGACGGTTCGCTATAGACCACCGGTGGGGCCTGATAGACCCGCTCCTGTGGGGCGACAACCGCGCCGAGCAGGGCCCCGGCGACGCCGCCGATCAGCGCGCCTTCGGCCCAACGATCGTGATTATGGCCGCCAACAAAGGCGCCGGCAATCGCGCCGAGCACCGCGCCGCGCGTGGCGGCGGGTTGATAGATTTGCGCGTGGGCCGAACTGACTCCGACCAGCGTGAGAGTGAGAGTGGCGATGAGGGTTTTCATTTCGCCCATGAGACGAGGGCACCCGGGCAAATATTCACTAAATCTTCTCCGCGCGGCGTATTCCGCGAATCAGGCGAAACATCCCGGACCGCCTAAGTCGTTTGGCTTCCTCGGCTTGATCCAAGCACCAACAACGCCGCGAATCCGTTCGCGGGGGATCTCGGCACCGCGCCGATCGTCGCACCGCTGACCGGCTTCGGCGCGATTCTCCGGCGGTCTGGCGCAACGAACTCGTCAAACCTGACGAACCGGTTCACCCTGCGTTTGATGAAAAACATCGAGGTGCGCGAAGAAGTTTACGCCGCCTTGCAGCGGCTCACCACGGGATTCCACCGCACGCCCGACGAGGTGCTGGCTTCCCTGCTCAATGTGCCAACGACCTCGCCCGAGGCGGCCGAGCCGATTGCGGCTTTCGTGTTGAGCGGCGAATTTCGGGCGAAGTTCACCGACGCCGAAAAGTACCTCGCGACACTCGCCTGGATCGCCGAACGACACACCGCGGAATTCGGAGAATTCATCCGCGGGTTGTCCGGGAGCCGTCGCTACCTGGGCATGAGCCGCGAGGAAATTCTCGAAACCTGCCGGCACAATCAGGCGCGCCAGATCGACGGCACCCAATACTGGGCCATCATGAACCTCGACACGGCGACCAAGCGTCGCTTTCTCGCGCGCCTGCTCGAGTTCATCGGTTATCGCGAGGCCGCGATCGAGTTTGTTTGCGCCGCAATCGGCGGGCGCGGGGTATTGCACCGCGGCCGGTTTTCGCCGTTCGTCTGAGGCATGTCCACTTCTCCCGATTGCCACCGCGCGCTCGTAACTGGTGCGTCCCGCGGCATCGGCCGCGCCATCGCGCAACAGCTCGCGGCCCGAGGTTGCCGGGTGGCGGTGCATTGCCAGAAAAACCGCGCCGCCGCCGAGATCGTGCTGGGCGAATTGCCCGGGACGGGCCATGCGCTCTTCGCCGCCAGCCTGGACCGCGGCAGCGAGGTCAGCCGGTTGTGGAGCGAGGTCACCGCGGCCTTTGGCCGGGTGGACATTGTCGTCAACAACGCAGCCATCTACGACGATCACCCGCCGCTCAGCACCCGTTACGACGAGTGGCAGGAGGCCTGGCAGCGGACCATCGCCGCCAATCTGCTCGGACCCGCCAACCTTTGCCATCTGGCCGCCAACGCGATGGCGACGGACGCCGACCCGTTCGATCCCGCACATGGCCGGGGCCGGATTGTGAACATATCCTCGCGGGGGGCCTTCCGCGGCGAGCCCAACGCGCCGGCGTACGGGGCCAGCAAGGCCGGGCTGAATTCCCTCAGCCAGTCCCTGGCGCGCGTGCTGGGTCCACATGGCGTTTATCTCTACTGTCTCGCACCCGGCTGGGTCGAAACCGACATGTCGGCCCCGTATCTCGCCGGCCCGCGGGCCGAGGAGATTCTCGGTCAGCATCCCCTTGGCCGCGTCGCCACCGCCGGGAAAGTCGCCCGCGCCGCCGTCTTTTGCGCCCTGGATGCGCCCGCCGCCATGACCGGCTGCATCATCGACGTGAACGGGGCGAGCTACCTGCGCACCTGAGGCGCCCGCCCCGGCGCGTCATCTCAGCCGCACAAAAAACCACGCCGCCAGGGCCGCCATTCCCGCATGGGGCAGCCATGCGGCCACGACGGGCTCGACGAGCCCCTTCGTCGCCAGCGAGGCCGCAAAATTACTGAAGATGTAGTAGAGCGAAAACAGGCCGATCGACTTCGAGACGCCGACCGCCGGGTTCACGCGCACGCCCGCGATTGCGAATGGAATCGCAATCGCGATCACGATGAGCGGCGCGAGGGTGTCGGCGATCAGTCCGAAGTATCTGACCGCGTAGTGGACGACCTTCGGGTTGTGTTCGATTTCGAGAAAGGTGATGAGCGTGTGCAGTTCGCGCAGGGAAAGGTCGCTGGCCTTGCGATCGATGAGCAGCATGAGTTCCGGGTCCTCAGGGTAGTTCGCCGCAAATTTTTCCCCGAAGGGTTTCGAGCCCGTCAGCTCGCCGGTTTCGGGCGCGAAAGTCAGCTCCCTGCCATCCTTGAACATCCATCCTCGCCGCGCAGCGTCATACCAGGCCTCGGCCGCGACAAAACGCGTCCGTTCCTGGCGTCGCGCATCCAGTTCCGAGACCGACACGCCATAGCCGCGGTGGCTGAACCGGCTGTAGCGATTGAAAAACCACATCCGCTCGGCCGATCGGTTGTCGAAAGCGACACTGTACACCACGCCGACCCGATCCTGCCGCTGCGATTTCGATTCGTGGCGGAATTTCAGGTTGTCGAGCAACTCGTCCGATCGCTCCACGGACCACGGGACCACCGTGGTGTTGAGCCACCAGGTGAGCCCGCAGCACAGCACGCCGACAATCCAGAGCGGTGCGGTCAACCGCATGAATCCCACACCGGCCGCCCGCATCGCGGTGAATTCATTCGCCTGGTGCAGTTTGCCGAGGGCGTACAACAACGACACCAGCAGGGCCACCGGCAGCACGACGGCGAGGAAGCTCGGGATCCGCACGCCGATATACTGCCATAGCTCCCACCCGCTGGCGTCGATTTCCCGCAGCATCCGGAATTTCTCGTAGAGCACCTGGATGAGCAAGAGCCCGCAGGTCGCGGCCAGCACGAGCCCGAGAATCTGCAGCCACTCGCGCAAAAGGTGCCGGTCGAAGGTATTCAACGCGCCGATAGAACGCCCCCGGACCCGCGACGAAAAGCTCAAAACAGTTTGGTTGAAAATCGCCGGCGGCTTCCGTTGTCTCGCCCGCTCCAACCCACCCAACCGACTCACCATGTTCCCACGCTCCCGGCATCCGTTGCCCGCCATCCTTGCCGCCTGCCTTCTCGGACTCACCGCGTGCGCGAAAAAAGAGGACACGATCAAAGTGGGCGAGTTTGCCTCCCTCACCGGCAAAGAAGCGGCGTTTGGCCAGTCGTCCCACAAGGGCACCCTGCTCGCGATCGAGGAGGCCAACGCCGCGGGCGGCGTGCTCGGCAAGAAAATCGAGCTCGTCACCGAGGACAACCAGTCCAAGTCCGGCGAGTCGGCCACGATCGTGAAGAAACTCATCTCCCGCGACCGCGTGATCGCCATCCTGGGCGAGGTGGCCTCGAGCCGCTCGCTGGAAGCGGCGCCCATCTGCCAGAACTCCCGGATTCCGCAGATTTCGCCCTCCTCCACCAACCCCGCCGTCACCGAGACCGGCGACTACATTTTCCGCGTCTGCTTCATCGATCCTTTCCAAGGTTTCGTGATGGCGAAATTCGCGAAGGAGACGCTCAAAGTCCGCAAGGTCGGGTTGCTCACCTCGGTGTCGTCGGCTTACAGCGTCGGCCTAGCCAAGTACTTCAAGGAAAAGTTCGCCGCCGACGGTGGCACGGTCGCGATCGAGCAGAAGTATTCGGAGGGCGACAAGGACTTCAAGGCGCAGCTCACCGCACTGAAGGCCGCGGGGATCGAGGGCATTTTCGTCCCCGGCTACTACACCGAGGCCGCCCTCATCTGCAAACAGGCCAAGGATCTCGGGCTCAGCCTGCCCATCTTTGGCGGGGATGGCTGGGAGGCGCCGCAGCTCGTCGAGATCGGCGGTCCCGCGGTCGAAGGCACCTACTATTCCACCCATTACTCGCCGGAGAACCAGTCACCGGCGGTGATCAACTTTGTCACAAAATTCAGCCGCCGCTGGAACGGCGAGACGCCCGATGCGATGGCCGCGCTCGGCTACGATTCCGCCATGGTGCTCTTCGACGCCATCAAACGCGCCGGCACGACCGAAGGCCCGAAGCTGCGCGACGCGCTGGCCGCCACCAGGAATTACCCCGGCATCAGCGGAAACACCACGCTCGACCCGCAGCGGAACGCCACCAAGTCCGCGGTGGTCGTCACGGTCAAGGACGGCAAGTTCAAGTTCGTCGCCAGCGTGGCGCCGTGAAACGGACTCAGAAGTTGAGTGTTGAGTGTTGAGAGTTGAGAGGGTTCAACACCGAACGTGTTCAATTTTGAAAAGCTAGAAGTGTGGCAAAAAGCGATCGCTTTCGCCGGGCTGGTTTATCGACTCAGTAGAATGTTCCCGACGCAGGAGCAATTTGGCCTGACAAACCAAATTCGCCGCGCAGCGAGTTCCGTTTCGTCAAATATCGCGGAAGGTTCCGCGCGACCTCCGGCTGACTTCACCAAATTTCTGGGTTACGCCACTGGTTCCCTGTTTGAAGTCGTAACCCAGGCGACAATCGCGCGCCACGAGGGCTTCCCGACCGAAGTCGACTACAAACATGTCTATGCGGACGCCGAAGAAGTCAGCCGCATGCTGAGTGGGCTGCGGAGATCGCTCGAGAAATAGCGCCAGCGACCCACGCACAGCCCTCAACTCTCAACTCTCAGCCTTCCCCACCCTTGTCCGAATTCTTCCAGCAGCTTCTGAACGGCCTTTCGCTCGGCGCCATCTATGCGCTCATCGCGCTCGGCTACACCATGGTCTACGGCGTGCTGCGATTCATCAATTTCGCCCACTCCGATGTCTTCATGGTCGGCGCCTTCATCGGCTACTACATGGGGAAAATCGTGCCCGAAGGCACAATCTGGGGCGGCTTGGCCGTGCTGGCCGTGGCGATGCTGGGCTGCGCCGTCCTCGGCATCGTGATCGAGCGCCTCGCCTACCGGCCCTTGCGTGGGGCGGCCACCCTCAACGTGCTCATCACGGCCATCGGGGTCTCCCTCCTCCTCGAGTACACCGGCCAGGTTTTCTTCGGCGCGGCGCCGCGGACGTTTCCCGCGGTGTTTCCGGTCACGAGTTTTCAACTCGGCGGCGTCGTCATCTCCACCAACCAGCTGGTCGTGATTGGCGTCGCCGTGCTCCTGATGGTCGCCCTCGAGCTCATCGTCTACCGCACCAAGATGGGCACCGCGATGCGCGCTGTGGCGCTCAATCCCAAGGCCGCGCAACTCGTCGGCGTGAACAACGACGTCGTGATCTCGTTCACCTTTGGCCTCGGCTCGGCGCTCGCCGCCGCCGGGGGCATCCTTTACGCGCTCAACTACCCGTCCATCGATCCGCTGATGGGTGTGATGCCCGGCCTCAAGGCGTTTGTCGCCGCCATTCTCGGCGGCATCGGCAACATCCCGGGCGCCGCGCTGGGCGGCCTGATTCTCGGCACGGTCGAGACCTTCGTGAGCGGCAGCCAGTGGTCGACCTACAAGGACGCAATCGCGTTCGCGATCCTGATCATCATCCTGCTGTTCCGCCCCGCGGGATTGCTCGGAAAATTCAGCGTCGAGAAGGTATGAGGATGCCGCGTCCCCACCTCGCTCTGTTCGCCGCGCTGCTCGTGGCCTTCGGGCTCTCGCGTTTCTCCAACCGGATCGATCCGTACCACCTCGACGTGCTCACCGGCGTGGGCATCAACGTCATCCTCGCCGTCTCCCTCAATCTGGTGAACGGCTACACCGGCCAGTTCTCGCTCGGCCACGCCGGTTTCATGTCTGTCGGCGCCTACCTCTCCGCCGCCGTGAGCGTGTTCCTCGCGCCCAAGCTCCTGGCTGCGGCCGGCGGCGGGACCCTCACCCAAAGCGCCCTGTTTCTTGCCGCGCTGGTCGCTGGCGGCCTGAGCGCGGCGCTGGCCGGGCTTTTCGTCGGCGTCCCATCGCTGCGGCTCAAGGGCGACTACCTCGCGCTCGTGACGCTCGGTTTTGGCGAGATCATCCGCGTCGTTTTCCAGAACGTGGAATTCCTCGGTGGCGCGCTCGGCCTCAACGGCATTCCCGCCTCTACGACGATCTTCTGGGTGCTCACGTTTGTCGCGATCACGATCTTCGTCGTCACTTGCCTGGTGCACTCGACCTACGGCCGCGGCTTTCTGGCCACCCACGACGACGAGATCGCCAGCGAGGCCGTCGGGCTGAATACCACGCGCTACAAGATCGTGGCGTTTGTCGTCGGGGCATTTTTCGCCGGCATCGCGGGTGGGTTGTATGGTCACTTCAAGCAGACGATCACCCCCACGGGCTTCGATTTCACCAAGAGCATCGAAATCGTGGTGATGGTCATTCTCGGCGGCATGGGCAACACCATCGGGGTCATTCTCGCCGCGATCCTGCTCACGCTCCTGCCCGAACTCCTCCGCCCCATCGCCGAGTACCGCATGATCCTGTATTCGTTCCTGCTGGTCGTGCTGATGCTCGCGCGCCCCCAGGGGCTTTTCAATTTCAAGTTCCGCCCGGCGAAGCCTTGAAAAAGGCCGAAGGCAGCGCATTCTTCCCCCCATGAACGCCGCGACACTCGACGATTCAATCACCAAGCTCAGCCAAGGCGAAAAGCTCGCCCTCATCGGTCGGTTGTGGGCGATGATTGACCCCGACGAATTGCCCGTTTCACCCGCCATCGCAGCCGAGCTCGATCGCCGTTGGGCAGAGCACCTGCGCAATCCCAGCGCGGCTCTCACGCTCGACGAGTTGATGGCGCGGGTCGAGGCGAAGCGCCGTTGAATGCGCCCGGTCGCCTTTTCACCCAGCGTCGCGACCGATCTCGACGACGCCGTCGCCTGGTATGACCGCCGGCAACCGGGGCTCGGCGACCGTTTTCTGTTGGCGTTTCGCGTTTCGGTCGGCCGCATCGCGCAGGCGGGGTCCGCCGTGCGAAAAGTGCACGGCGAGTTTCGTCATCTCAAGTTCGAGGGCTTTCCCTACCTCATCTTCTTTCGTGACGACGGAGACGGTTTCTACGTTGCGCTTGTTATCGGTGCTGCGCGCGATCCTGCGCTCGTCCTGAAGCTTCTCGCCGAACGTCGCTAAACCCATGTCCGCCCCGCTCCTCCAGCTCGAAAAGGCCACGATTCGCTTCGGCGGCCTCACGGCGGTCAACAGTGTCGATTTTGCCGTGGGCGAAAACGAGCTCGTCGGGCTGATCGGCCCCAACGGGGCGGGCAAGACCACCGTGTTCAACCTCATCACCGGCGTCTACCAGCCGACGGATGGCACGGTCTCCTTCGCGGGCCGCAACCTCGCCGGCCTGCGGGTCAACGAAATCGTCGAACTCGGCATCGCCCGCACGTTTCAAAACATCCGGCTCTTCGGATCGCTTTCCGTTTTCGACAATGTCCGCGTCGCCTGCAATCTGCACCGCGGCACCGGTCCGCTCCACCCGCTGATCCGCCTCGGCGCGTTTCAGGCGGATGAGGCCGCGATCGCGCGCCGGGTCGAGGAGCTGCTCGAAATCTTCAACCTCCGGCGATTCCGCGACGCCCCGGCCAAGAGCCTGCCCTACGGCGAGCAGCGCCGGCTCGAAATCGTCCGCGCCCTCGCCACGAAACCGAAACTGCTCCTGCTCGACGAGCCGGCCGCCGGCATGAACCCGGCCGAAAAAATCGAGCTCGTCCGGCTCATCCAGCAGATCCAGGGGCAGTTCAAACTCTCCCTCCTGCTGGTCGAACACTCGATGAAGGTCGTCATGGCCTGCTGCCGGCGCATCGCCGTCCTCGACTACGGCGTGAAGATCGCCGAGGGCAACCCGGTGGAAATCCAGCGCGACCCCACGGTGATCGAGGCCTACCTCGGCGAGGATCACCAGAAGTCGCTCGCGCACCACTGATGCCGTCAAGGGCGATAGGCTCAAAGCTGTAAGCCCCAAACCCAGAATGCAGACCTCCGCGCTTAACGCTTCCAGCTTCCCGCCTAAAGCCGAGGCCATGCTCTGCATCACCGACCTCTTCGTCTCCTACGGCGCGATCGCCGCGCTCAACGGCATCTCCTTCCGGATTCCGGCGGGTGCCATCGTCACGCTCATCGGCGGCAATGG
Source organism: Opitutaceae bacterium (assembly GCA_044344465.1). GTDB lineage: Bacteria > Verrucomicrobiota > Verrucomicrobiia > Opitutales > Opitutaceae > ER46. Next base: position 3,585 of record JBIJCX010000063.1, on the reverse strand, counting down.
CGCGGGCAAGACCACGACGCTCCGCACGATTTCGGGCCTGCTCCGGGCCAGGAACGGAAAAGTCTCGTTCCTCGGCGAGGATATTTCCGCGCTGCCCGCCCATCAGATCGTGGCCCGCGGGCTCTGCCACGTGCCGGAAGGCCGGATGATTTTCTCCAACCTGACCGTCGACGAAAACCTCGCGATGGGCGCCTACCTGCAAACTGACGCCACGCTCAACGCGAAGAACCGGGAATATGCGTTCAGCATTTTTCCCCGTCTCAAGGAGCGCCTCCGCCAGACCGCCGGCACGCTCTCCGGGGGCGAGCAGCAGATGCTCGCGATCGGGCGCGCGCTGATGAGCAACCCAAAATTCCTGATGCTCGACGAGCCGTCGCTCGGGATCGCGCCGCGGCTCATCAGCACGATTTTCGAAAAGATCGTGGAAATTAACCGCGAGCGCGGCATCACGATCCTGCTGGTCGAGCAAAACGCCAACCTCGCGCTCGAAGTGTCCTCTTACGCCTACGTGCTCGAAACCGGCCAGATCGCGATGCAGGGCGAGAGCAAGGCACTCCGCACCGACCCCCAATTGCGGGCGACCTATCTCGGCGGGTGAGCGGCGGGCCCTTTGGGCAACGCTCAACGTTTAACGCTGCGCGTTTCGGAGGTCGAGAACTTGAGCGTTAAGCGTTAAAAGTTAAGCGTTGAGCGTTCCGCAATGCGGCGCCGCGCGCGGCTGGACTGTCCGGCGCACGCTGCATTGTCGCCTCCGGCGCGAGATCCAGTTTTCATGCTCCCATGTCCCGCCTCCTCTCGCTGCTCGTCTTAAGCACCCTCGCCCTCCCGCTCCGCGCCGCCAATTCCACCGCAGCCGCCTGGCCCGAGATTACCCGCGACAACAAGCCCTGGGCCCGCTGGTGGTGGCTGGGCAGCGCCGTGGACAAACCCAACCTCACCCGCGAGCTCGAAGCCATCGCCGCCAACGGCTTCGGCGGCGTGGAGATTACCCCCATCTACGGCGCGAAGGGCTACGAAGAACGCTTCATTCGGTTTCTCTCGCCGAAGTATGTCGAGATGCTCGCGCACGTCGGCGCCGAGGCGAAGCGCCTCGGACTCGGGGTCGACATGGCCACGGGCACCGGCTGGCCCTTCGGCGCCCCGTGGGTCGGACCGCAGGATATCGAACTGCGCGTCGCCTTCGATCCGGAGGGAAAACTCGCGCCGCGCCCCACCGGCTTCAAGGTCAAGCGCTCGGCCCCCGGCGGTGAAGGCCCCGTGCTCAACCCGTACTCCGCGGCCGCGATGACACGTTACCTTGAGCCGTTCACCAAGGCCCTCGCCCCGCTCCCGCGCGGCACCTTCAACCGCCAGTTCCACGACTCGTTCGAATATCAGGCCAACTGGGCCACCGAAGTCCCCGAAAAATTTATCGCCCTGCACGGCTACGATCTGCGCGACCACGTCGCCGAACTCGCCGGCAAAGGCGACCCCGACACCGTCGCTCGAATCAAGGCCGATTACCGCACCACGCTCGGCGCGCTGCACTTGGAGTACGTCCGCACCTGGGTCGCCTGGGCCCACGCCCGCGGCGAGAAAACGCGCAATCAGGCCCACGGTTCGCCGGGCAATCTCCTCGATCTCTACTCGGCCACCGACACCCCCGAGACGGAAATATTCGGCTCGATCCCTTTTCCCATCCCGCTCTTCCGCCGCGATCCCGCCGAAATCGGCCGGCCCGGGCATCCTCCGATCATCCATCACTTCGCCGCGTCGGCCGCGCACGTCATGGGCAAGCCGCTCGCCTCGTCCGAGACGTTTACCTGGCTGCGGGAGCATTTTCACGTCGCACCATCCGAGATGAAGCCCGAACTCGACGCGCTGCTTCTCACCGGCATCAACCACGTTTTCTACCACGGCAACGCCTACTCGCCCGCCGATGCGCCCTGGCCAGGCTGGCTCTTTTACGCCTCCACCCAGGCCAACACCCGCAACCCGCTCTGGTCCGACCTCAAGGGCCTCAACACCTACATCGCCCGCTGCCAGTCGCTCCTCCAGGCCGGCCAACCCGACAACGATCTCCTCGTCTACTGGCCGATCGACGATCTCTGGCACAACGCCGAAGGCCTGCAGATCCAGCTCACCGTGCACGCGACGTGGCTGGAAAACTCGCGCTGTGGCCAGCTCATGGGCGAACTCGCCGCCAAGGGATATTCGTACGATCTCATCTCCGACGCGCAACTTGAGCAGACGCGCGCGGAGAAGAACGGTGAACTGAAAACGCCCGGCGGCAGTTACCGCACGATCTTGGTGCCCAAGACGGATCACATGCCGGTGGCGACGCTTCAGCGGCTCCTCGCTCTGGCCAACGACGGCGCGACGATTCTTTTTCTCGACGCGCTGCCCGCGGATGTGCCCGGTTTCAGCCGGCTCGCCGAGCGCCGCGCCCAGCTCAAGGGCGAACTGGGCCGCCTCCGTTTTTCGGCGGCCAGTGCCGCCGGCCTGCGCTCGGCGCGACTCGGCCGGGGCCAGATCGTGCTCGGCGGCGACGTCCGCACCCTGTTGGCCCAAGCGCACGTCTCGCGGGAAACGCTCGCCGACACCGGCCTGGGCGTGCTCCGCCGTCGTCTTGATCCCGGCCATGGCTACTTCATTGCGAATTTGACCGGCCAGCCCTTCGACGGCTGGGCCAGCCTGGGCCGCCCGGCGCGGCACGCGCTCCGCATGGATCCGCTCAACGGCAATGGCGGCGTCGCCGCGCTGCGGACCCACGGGGGCGCCAGTGAAGTCTACCTCCAACTCCAGCCGGGCGAAAGCGTGTTGGTCAAAACGACGGCGGCTCCTGCTGTCGGATCGAACGCGATGGCCAGGCTTTGGCGGAGCGGCGGCGCGCCCGTCACCCTCACCGCCGACTGGCGCGTCACGTTCCTCCGCGGCGGCCCCGACATCCCGACGCCGCAGACCATGACCGAGCTACGTTCCTGGGCCGATGCCCCCGATGACGCGGCGCAGCGCTTCGGCGGCACCGCGCGTTACGAGACCGAGTTCACGCTGCCGGCCGGGACGAAGGCCGACGACTGGCAACTCGATCTCGGTGACGTCCGCGAAACCGCGCGGGTGTTCGTCAACGGCAAGGAAGTCGATCTGCTCTGGTCGCTGCCGTTCCGCACCAACATCGGCGCGCAGCTGCGGGCCGGGAAAAACACCCTCGCGATCGAGGTCACCAATCTCGCCGCCAACCGCATCCGCGATCTCGACCGCCGCAAGGTTGAGTGGAAGAAATTCCACGAAATCAATTTCGTGAACATCTTCTACAAGCCGTTCGACGCCTCCGAGTGGCCGCTCCAACCCAGCGGCCTGCTCGGACCCGTGACGCTGACGCCGCTGAAGGCGCTGAATCCGTAGCGGCAACGCAGGCCCTGTCGCCGCGCTTGAGGGGAGCGAAAGCGTGGCTGCTCGTTCCGGCCGGTAGCCACGTTGTCGCTACGCTCCAACGCGGCTGCCGGCGCGTCTCCCGATTGACGGTCGTCCCCTGTAGCGGCGGTCTATGACCGCCGACCACGTCTGACCAATCGGACCAATTCTTCGGCGGTCATAGACCGCCGC
>JBIJCX010000339.1:0-9415 GCA_044344465.1 Opitutaceae bacterium | reverse complement strand
CAGGGCAACGCCCTGGGAAAAATTCACGCAAAAATCCGAGCCCTGAAGGGGCGACACCACATCCTGGTGTCGCCCCTTCAGGGCGAAACTATTCCCTCCATCCGATTCCCAGGGCATTGCCCTGGGCTTTCGAATTCCGCCCCTTCGGGGCTTACGACCACGAAGTCATCGAACCACTGGAAATAGCAAAGAGCCAATAAATTGGCTCGTCGTTGCGCCGCTGCCATTTCCATGCCCCAGCCCAGGACAAATCGGTCAGGCGTCCGACCTGGTTTTCACCTCCAGGGGCGCGGCCGCTCAGACGCCGTCCGCGGCACCAACACGGGGCGCTCCCGCCGCGCCCACAGGCGCACGCGATCCAACCAGAGATAAACGACTGGAACGGTGTAAAGCGTGAGCAGCTGGCTGACGAACAGGCCGCCGACAATCGTCAGGCCGAGCGGGCGCCGCATCTCCACCCCCTCGCCGGTCGCGAGCACGAGCGGCAATGCGCCGAGCAGCGCCGCGCAATTGGTCATCAGGATAGGCCGCAGGCGCAGCAACGCCGCCTCGAAGATCGCCTCCCGCGGCGTGAGTGAGTTCCGCCGCTCCGTGGCGATGGCAAAGTCGATCATCAGGATCGCGTTCTTCATCACGATGCCGATCAGTAGGAACAAGCCCAGCAGCGCCACCAGGCTGAACTCCGTCCCCGTGAACCGCAGCGCGAGCAACGCCCCGAGCCCCGCCGACGGCAGCGTGGAAATAATCGTGAGCGGATGCACGAGGCTCTCGTAAAGAATGCCCAGCACGAGATAGACGGCGACCAGCACCCCGAGGATGAGGAAGGGCTGGTTTTGCAGGGTGCGCTGGAAGTTTTGCGCCGAACCCGACATCCGGGCCTGAATCTCGGTTGGCAACATGATGCGGGCCATCGCCCGATCGATCGCGGCCAGCCCCTCCTCCAGGGAGACGTCCTTCGCCAGCGCGAAGCCAATGTTGTCCGCCGCAAACTGGCTCCGATGCCGCACCCGATCGTCGATCAGCGAATAGTCGTAGCGGGTAAAGGCCGAGAGCGGCACGCGCTGCCCATTCGCGCCGATGACCTGCACCTGATCGAGCACCGTGGGATCCGCCGTGTACTTCGGTTCGAGTTCCATGACCACGCGGTACTGGTTCAAGCGATCGTACAGCGTGGCAATCTGCCGCTGGCTAAACGAATTGTTCAGCACCTGGGTGACCATCTGCATGTCGACCCCGAGACGCCGCGCCGCCTCGCGATCGATGTGCAGCATCACCTGCTGCGTGCCGCCTTCAGACGGCGCCTCGATGTCAACGAGCTCGGGCAGCTCCTGCATGGCCTCCGAGATCTTCGGCATCCAGGTGCGCAACAAGCCGAGGTCGCCCGACATCAGCGACAAATCGTAGGAACTCCCGTCCGACATGCGTGGTGAATCCATATCCTGGGAGACATAAAGATAGAAACCGCCACCCGCGACCGACGGTGCCCCGGCCCGCAGGCGATTGACCACCTCGGCCGCCGACACCTTGCGTTCCGCCAGTGGCTTCAGCCGAATCGTCAGGCGCGCATTGCTCAGCCCGGAATTGCCGCCCGCCGAACCCATCACATCCTGCACGGCCGGATCCGTCATGATATAGCGCCGGTAGGCCTCGATTTTGGGCTCCATGACCTCGTAGGAAAACGCGTCGTCACCCCGGACAAAACCCGCGATCTGCCCCGTGTCCTGCACCGGCAGGAAGCCCTTGGGAATTTTGATGTAAAGCGACACATTGAGCGCAATCGTGCCGACGAAGAAGATGAGCACCAGGGTCGCGTGCTCCAGCACCCAGCCCAGCGAGCGCGCATAGCCCGTCTTCACCGCGTCAAACGCGCGCTCGGTCGCCCGCCGGAAGGCCGAGGGCGGAAGCTCGCTCTTCCGCCGCAGCAAGCGCGCGCAGAGACTCGGCGTCAGCGTGAGGGACACCGCGAGCGACACCAGGATGGCGGCAGCGAGCGTGATGGAGAACTCCCGGAACAAACGCTCCACCAATCCGCCCATGAACAAGATCGAGACAAACACCGCCACGAGCGACAGGGTCATCGCGAGCAAGGTGAAGCTGACCTCGCTCGAACCGCGCATCGCCGCCCGATACGGCGACAGTCCGCGCTCAATGTGCCGTGTGATATTTTCCAGCACGACGATGGCATCGTCCACCACCAGCCCCGCCGCCACGATCAGGGCCATCAGCGAGAGGTTGTTGAGCGAAAATCCATAAAGGTACATGACGCCAAACGTGCCGATGACCGAGACCGGGATGGCCAGGCAGGGGATCAGCGCCGCCCGCGGGCTGCCGAGAAAGAGGAACACCACCAGCATCACGAGCGCCGCGGCGATCATGAGCGTCTTCTGCGATTCGTAGAGGGTCGCCCGGATGCCGGGCGAGCGATCCATCACCACGGCCAGATCGGCGTCGGTCGGCACCAGCGCGCGCAACGCAGGCAACTGGGCGTTGATCGCGTCGATGGTGGCGATGATGTTCGCGCCGGGCTGCCGGCTGATGTTGAGCAGCACGGCCGGCCGATCGTTGTGAAAGCCGCTGCTATGGCGGTCCTCGACGGAATCCGTCACCTTGGCCACGTCCCCCAGCCGCACCGGGGCGCCATCCCGGTAGCGAATCACCAGGGGGAGATATTCCGCCGCCCGCCGCAGCTGGCTGCTGATCTGCACCTCCCACTGCCGCGCCCCGTCCTCGATCGTCCCGCGCGGCCGCAAGGAGTTGGTGGCGCTGATCGCCCGCCGCACCTCATCGAGCGCGATGCCATAATGGGCGAGCGCGTCGGGATTGAGTTGCACGCGCACGGCCGGCAGCGAACTGCCGCCGACCGACACTTCGCCCACTCCGGCAATTTGCGCGATCTTTTGCGCGAGAATGGTGGCGGCAAAATCGTAGAGGGTGCCCGGCGCGAGATTCGGGGAACTCAGGGCGAGCGCCATGATCGGTGCCTGCGCCGGGTTCGATTTCCGGAAGGAAGGGTTGCCCGGCATGCCAGAGGGCAGCTGGCCGCGCGCCGCGTTGATCGCAGCCTGCACGTCGCGCGCCGCGGCATCGATCTGGCGCCCGAGCGCAAACTCGAGCGTGATGCCGGTCGAGCCCTGCCGGCTGTCCGAATAAATGCCTGTCACCCCGGCGATGCTGCCCAGGGCGCGCTCGAGCGGCGCGGCCACGCTTGTCGCCATCGTCTCGGGGCTCGCTCCGGGCAGCGACGCACTCACCCGAATCGTCGGAAAATCCACCTGCGGCAACGGCGACACCGGCAGCAGCCCGTAGGCCAGCGCCCCCACCAGCACGAGCGCCACCGCAATCAGGCTGCTCGCCACCGGTCGGCGCACAAATGGACGCGACAGGTTCACGTTTGCACGGAATTCAACTTGCCCGCCAACGCCGCCGCCGGGATGCGGCGCACCTGCTTGCGCTGCGCGAGCCGGTCAAAGAAAAGATAGACCACCGGGGTCGTGAACAACGTCAGCACCTGGCTCACAAGCAAGCCGCCCACCATCACGAGCCCGAGCGGCTGCCGCAGCTCGGCTCCCGAACCCGTCGACAGCATCAGCGGCAACGCGCCGAAGAGCGCCGCCAGCGTGGTCATCATGATCGGCCGGAAGCGCAACAGGGCCGCCTGGTAAATCGCATCGCGGGGCGACAGTCCCTGCCGGCGCGTGGCTTCGAGCGCGAAATCGACCATCATGATGCCGTTCTTCTTCACCAACCCGATCAGCAGGACGATCCCGATGATCGCGATCATGTCCAGGGGCCGGCCCGTCACCCACAGCGCCAGCAACGCGCCAACCGTGGCCGACGGCAGGGTCGAGAGAATTGTGATCGGGTGGATGCTGCTCTCGTACAGGATGCCGAGGACGATGTACATCGTCACGACCGCCGCCAGCACCAGCAAGAGCGTGCTGGAAAGCGACGCCCGAAACGCATGCGCCGCGCCCTGGAACCGCATCTCGATCGCCGGGGGCACGTCGAGTTCCCGCGCCACCCGCTCGATCGCCTTCACCGCATCGCCCAGCGAGGCGCCCGGACCGAGGTTGAACGACATCGTCACGGCCGGAAACTGGCCGACGTGATTGATGAGGAGCGTCGTCGGCCGCTCGCTCACGCGGGCGATGCTCGACAGGGGCACGGGGCGCCCCGCGCGCGTGCGGACAAAAATGCTGGTGAGCGCCTGCGGCCCCGTGGCGAGTCGCGGATCGACCTCGAGCACCACCCGATACTGGCTCGCCTGCGTGAAAAGCGTGGAGATCTGCCGCTGCCCGAACGCGCTGTACAAGGCGTCGTCGATGTCCGCCACCGTGACGCCGATCCGGCTCGCCGCATCGCGGTCAATCTCGAGATAGGCCTGGAGCCCCTCGTTCTGGAGATCGCTCGCGACGTCGGCCAGCACCGGCACCTGCTGCAGCCGCGCGGCGAGTTTCGGCGTCCACTCGTGCAGCAGTTTCTCGTCGGGACTCGTCAGCGTGAACTGGAACTGCGTGCGGCTCACCCGGTCCTCAATGGTCAGCTCCTGCACGGGTTGCAGGTAAAGCGCGATGCCGGACACCTCGCGCGCCTGCACGCGGAGCCGCTCGATGATTTCCAGGGCGGATTCGCGGCGTTCGCCATGGGGCTTCAGGTTGATTAGCATCCGCCCGCTGTTGAGCGTGGAGTTGGTCCCATCGACACCGATGAACGAGGACAGGCTCTGCACGGCCGGATCTTCCAGGATTTTCGCTGCGAGCGCCTGCTGCCGCTCGGCCATCGCGGGAAACGAGATCGACTGCCGCGCCTCGGTCACCGCCTGGAGCGCGGCATTGTCCTGCACCGGGAAAAAGCCCTTGGGCACAATCAGGTAAAGCACGGCGGTCAGAACCAGAGTCCCAAGGGTGACCAGCAGCGTCAGCCGCTGCCGGCCAAGCACCCAGGTGAGCCAGATCCCGTAGCGCGCAATCACCGCGTCCAGAAACCCGGGTTCACCGGAGGTGTGCGACTCCGGCTCCGGCAGCATGCGCGCGCACATCATCGGCGTGAGCGTGAGCGAGACCACCAGGGAAATCAAAATCGACACCGCCAGCGTGATGGCAAACTCGTGGAACAGCCGGCCGACGACCTCCCCCATGAAGAGCAGGGGAATCAGCACCGCGATGAGCGAAACGGTGAGCGACACCAGCGTGAACCCAATCTGCGACGCCCCCTTGAGCGCGGCTTCGAACGGGGAGTAGCCCTGCTCGCGGTGACGCGCGATGTTCTCCAACATCACGATCGCATCGTCGACGACGAAGCCCGTCGCAATCGTCAGCGCCATCAGCGTGAGGATGTTGAGGGAATAACCCGCGAGGTACATGACGCCAAATGTGCCGATGAGCGACAACGGCACGGCGATGCTCGGGATGATCGTGGCCGCGATGTTGCGCAGGAAGAGGAAGGTCACGAGCACGACCAGCAACACGGCGAATATCAGCTCGTGCTGCACCGAACGCACCGACGCGCGGATGCTCTGGGTGCGATCGGTCAGCACCGCGAGATCCACCGCCGCCGGCAGGCTGGCCGACAGCTGCGGCAGGAGCGCCTGCACCCGATCCACCACCTCAATCACATTGGCGCCGGGTTGCCGCTGCACGTTCACCAGCACGGCCGGCAGCTTGTCCGCCCACGCGGCCAGGCGGCGGTCCTCCGCGGCGTTCTCGATCCGGGCCACATCGCCCAGCCGCAACGGCGCCCCGTCGCGCCACGCGATGATCAAGTTGCGGTATTCCTCGACCGAACGGAGCTGGTCGTTCGCATCCATGAGAATGGTGCGCACCGGCCCGTCGAAACTGCCCTTGGGCTGGTTGACACTGGCGGCGCCGATCGCGGCCCGCACATCGGCGAGATTGAGTCCACGCTGGGCCAGTTCGCCGGGGTTGATCTGCAAGCGGACCGCCGGACGCTGGCCGCCCGCGAGGCTCACCATGCCGACCCCGGGAATCTGCGCCAGCTTCTGCGCGATTCGCGTATCCACCAAATCGTGCACCTGCGGCAGCGGCAGGCTGGCCGACGTGACCGCGAGCGTGAGAATCGGGGTGTCGGCGGGGTTGACCTTGCGGTAGATCGGCGGGGCGGGCAAATCGTTCGGCAGCAGGTTGTCGGCGGCATTGATCGCCGCCTGCACCTCCTGCTCGGCCACGCCCAGCGAGACCTCGAGGGAAAATTGCAGCGTGATGACCGACGCGCCCCCCGAGCTGGTGGAGGACATCTGGTTGACCCCGGGGATCTGCCCAAACCGACGCTCAAGCGGCGCGGTGATCGCGCTGGCCATGACCGCGGGACTTGCCCCGGGGTAAAACGTAAAGATCTGGATGGTCGGAAACTCGACCTGCGGCAAGGCGGAGACCGGCAGGAGCCGGTAGGCCATGATGCCTGAAAGCAACAGGGCGACCATCAACAGGCTGGTCGCCACCGGCCGCTGGATGAAGGGGGTGGAAGGACTCATTTGCCCTTCTTGCCGGACTTCTCACCCCTGCCCCCACGCTCCCCTTTGCCGCTCTTCTCGCCTTTCTTGGCCTGGTCATCTTTTGCCGGGGCCGCGCCCACGTTTTCCACCAGGCGGCCCTCACGCAGCCGATCGAGCCCCTCGAGCACGACCTTTTCCCCGCCCTCCAGTCCCTTCGCGATCGCCTGCAGCGCTCCGTCGGCCGGCCCCAGCACCACGTCGCGCACCGTCGCCAGGCTCTTCTCGTCGATGATAAAAACGTAGGTGCCGCGCGAACCGTACTGCACCGCCGCCGCGGGGATGACGACCGCATTGGGCAGCGTCCGCACGCGCAGCCGGACGTTCACAAATTGATTGGGAAAGAGCCGTTCATCCGCATTGGGAAACTCGGCCTTGAGCCGGAGGGTGCCGGTGGCGAGGTCGATTTGGTTGTCCATCGTCTTGAGGAATCCGGACGCGAGCCGGGTCTGCTCGCTCCGGTCCCACGCCTCGACCCCGAGCTGTTCACCTGCCCGCAGGGGCTCAAGCACCTTTTGCAGATCCATTTCGGGGACGGTGAACATCACCGCGATCGGCCGCATCTGTGTGATGACCACCAGTCCGCCGGCATCGCCGGAGCGCACGAGGTTGCCGGCATCCACGTGGCGCAGACCCAGGCGTCCCGGGATCGGCGCCTCAATCTTGGTGTAGGCCAACTGCCGGCGGGCATCGTCGACCTGCGCCTGGTCCGCCGCCGCCGCGCCCTCCCGCTCGGCCACCATGGCCTGCTGCGCCTCCAATTGCTGCTGGGTCACCAGGGTCTGCGCGTGCAGTTGCTTGAAGCGCTCAAGATCGGCCCGGACCGTCTGGAGTTGCGCCTGGTTCTGCCGCTGTTGGGCCTCCACCTGGGCGAGCCGGATTTGGTAGGGAGCCGGATCGATCTCGGCGAGCAACTGACCCTGCGTCACCTGCTGACCCTCTTCAAACGCCACGCGCAACAACTGGCCGTCGACGCGGCTTCGCACCGTGACGGTGTTCAACGGCGTCACCGTGCCAATCGCGCGCAGGTGCACCGGCAAATTCTGACGCTGCGCGAGCACGGCCCGCACGGGCACCGGCAGGGTGCTGCCCTTGCCCGAGCGAAAGAAGCTGCGCCCAGTCCGCTCGACCGGCTTCGACTGGAAGGCCACAAACCAGACTCCGCCGGCAAACGCCAGGGCGACCGCGCAATAAAGAATCCAGCGACGACGAACGGAAGGCAGGAGTGACATGAGGTAGGAGTTAGGGACGGAAAGAATTCCGGAGCCGGAGACAGCGAGACGACCACGACCACCCAACCGTTGCTAGAAATTTCTTAAAAAACTGAGTGGCTCAATTTGTCTGCGCCACGGTTTCCACCAGTTGAGATGCCGCCGGCTGCAACCCGGCGCGATGCCGGGTGACCGCCTCGCTGATGCGCGCCACCACGGCCGGATTCGCCGCGGCGCGATCGAAGCGCTCGCCGGGATCCTCGCCGAGGTGATGCAGGAGCGGCGGTTCGTGCGGCTCCGCCTTGTCCGGCCCGTAGCTGGAGCGCGTGATGAAGTGCGCCTTCCAATGTCCGAGACGGGCGGCGTAAAGGGTGGAACCGCGGTAGTAGAAAAACGCCCCGCGCTCAACGCCACCCGTGCCGAAGAGCAGCGGCAAAATATCGAGCCCGTCGATCGCCCGATCGGCCGGCACCGCCGCGCCCGCGAGCTTCGCGCACGTCGCGAACACATCCATCGTGGTCGCAATCTCGCGCTGCACCACGCCGGCTGGCACCCGCCCCGGCCACCACGCGATCCCGGGGACGCGCATGCCGCCCTCCCAGGTCGAACCCTTGCCCTCGCGCAACGGGCCGGCCGACCCGCCGTGGTGGTTGAACAACAGCCACGGGCCGTTATCGCTGCTGAAGATCACGAGCGTGTTCTTGTCCAGCCCTTCGGTCCGCAGGGTGCCGAGCACCTGGCCGACGCTCCAGTCGAGTTCCTCGATCACATCGCCATAAACGCCCGCCGGGCTCTTTCCCCGGAAGCGCTCCGAGGCGAACAGCGGCACATGGGGAAACGAATGGGCCAGGTAGAGAAAAAACGGCCCGCCCTTTTTCTCCCGGATAAACTTCACCGCCTCCTCCGTGTAGCGCCGCGTCAGCTGCCGCTGATCCGGCCGGGCCTCGACGACCTCCGTCCCGCGGATGAGCGGCGTGCGCCAGTAGTCGTTGTTCTCGACGTAAAACTTGTCGCGGCCCTTCGGCGCATCCGGCGCCGGATTCATGTCGTTCGAGTAGGGCATGCCGAAATAGGAATCGAAGCCGTGGTGCGGCGGCAAATGCGCCGGCAGGTGACCCAGGTGCCACTTGCCCACCATGCCGGTGGCATAGCCGCGCGGCTTGAGCAATTCGGGCAGCGTCACCTCCGCCTTGGGCAGCCCACCCGCCGCGGTGCTGCGCAACACCCTGAACTGGTCGTGACACATGCCACTTCGCACCGGATATCGGCCCGTGAGCAGCGCCGCGCGGCTGGGCGTGCAGACTTCCGCGGCCGAATAGAAATCCGTGAACCGCATGCCCTCGGCCGCCATGCGATCGAGATTCGGCGTGCGGATGACGGGATTGCCATAGCAGCCCAAATCCCCCCACCCGAGATCGTCGGCATAGATGATGACGATGTTGGGCTGGCTGGCAGTCGGAGCGGCCGCGGCACGCGCAACGATAAAGAGGGTGGGCAGGAAGAGGAGGCGCAGGATGGTTTTCACGGCAACAGACCACTATGGCGGCCGCGTGCATCCAATCTCGAAATCATTTCGGCGGGTCGAATTCGGGGACGAGCGATGCTTCAGTGAAGCGAGGGGAGTCCATCGCCCGGCTTAGCCGCATCCATGCAGTCGCACGCTGATTTGAGAGTGAGCCGACGGGCACCAAAAGGT
>JBIJCX010000338.1:0-9425 GCA_044344465.1 Opitutaceae bacterium | reverse complement strand
CCATTAGCCCGGCGAGTTGCTTTTGTTCTGCTGGCTCCAAACGGGGTAGCGACGCTCCCAACCGCGACATCGCGGTCAGCACTCGTTTCTCGTCGATCGCCGCTTCGTCACATGCCCGTAGATCCTGCCGCAATTGCTCGCGTTTAACAACCAGCTCCTGCCGTTTCTCGCGGAGCGCACGCACTCGTTGCCGCAACTCGTCCCCGAGCATGTCCGCGCCGCCGGCGGCAATCGCATCCACGCAGTTGTTCACCTGTCGGTCTACGTCGGCCAGCGACTTGTCTGTTTCCGTGACCGCGGCACGAAGAGGCCCGCGGTCTACGCGCTGGCTTGACCGCGTGTCGGTCAACGCGGCGCGCGTTAGGTCCGGGTGGCGACCAAGTTCAGTCAAGAAACCAATGACCACCGATTCCAACGCTCCGGCCGCGATCCGTCCCACCGGGCACGGTTCGTCGCGGGTCCTCCGCGCGACCAGGCCGCAGTCGTAGTAGCGATAGGGGCGCCCGGTCGGGTCTTTCTTGCCGCTGTCGTGCGGAATGAGGGCGCGGCGACAATGGCCGCAATGAACGACGCCTTTTAGCAAGTGGAGATGCTTGTCCTGGTCCACGACGACCGGCGGGCGCTCGCGCGGTGGCAGCTTGGTCACGACCGCGTTGGCACGTTCCCACAGATCGGCAGCGATCAACCCCTCGTGCTTGCCGGCAAATTCGGTGCCGGCGAACCGGACGCAGCCCCGGTAAATCGGATTCGTGATGATAAGCCGCAGACCGTCGCTGCGAAAATGATTCCCGCCGACCTGCTGGGTCGTCCCATCACGGCGCAAAAACGTGCGCGGCTTGGTGCGGTGGCCCTGGGCGTTCAGCGCGTTGGCGATGTCTGTCAGAGGAACGAGCTGCGCGGCCTGTTCAAACACCCGTCGCACGAGTGCGGCCTCCGCCGGGTTCGGCGCAAGCTGCTTCGTGTTCAGATCGTAGCTGTAGCCCAACGGCACCATCCCGCCGTTCCAGATGCCGCGCTTGGCCTGCTCGTGCATCTTGACGCGGGTCTTCTTCGCCGTGTTCAGTCGCTCGAACTCGGCGACGCTCATCACGATGTTGTTCTTGAGCCGGCCCTCCGGCTCGCTCTCGGAAATGTCTTCGGTCGCGCTTTCGAGCCGGCAGCCGTGCTTTTTCAAAAACGCCCGGAACGGCCCCCATTCGTCCATGTTCCGGGACATGCGTTCGAGCTTGTAGATCAGGACAACCTTGACGTCGCCGGCTTCAATCTGGCGCATGAGCGCGCGCAGGCCCGGCCGGTTCATAGTGCCGCCGGAGTAGGCGGGATCGGTGTAGCAGGCAATCTCGTGCCAGCCCTCGACCGCTTTCTTGCGGATGTGGTCGCGGCAGACGGCCGCCTGGCTGTCGCACGAATCAAAGCGGCCACCCACTTGGCCATCCGTGGAAACCCGCGTGTAGATCGCCACCGGCACGTTGCCGGCAGGGGAGGTCTTGAGAGCGGTGTCGCGCTTGTTCGCGGTGGGCATTTGGCCGATTTCCGATCGGCAGAAACCTGCGCTCGCAGCCGTTCTAAAATCGTATGTAAATATTAGATTATCCTCTGAGAAACGCAAGCGCAGCGTCCGCGACGAACCGCTCGTCGGGGGTCATTTCCATTTTAACACCCTCGCTGCTTATGGCCTGAAAACGGTCCAGATGCCCGTGTCTGCGAGGCTCGAAAGCGAACTTTCGGGCAAAGTGTTAAAATGGGAAACCGACTTAACTATCCTATCTACATACCACTTACGCGACCATTTTAACACTCCGCGAAAAGTTCGTGTCGCCGTACGAGATGGCTGCCCGACGTGGATTCGAACCACGACTAGGCGAGTCAAAGTCGCCTGTGCTACCATTACACCATCAGGCAGTGAGGTGAGGATTGGCTACGCTGCGCCGTCCCTTGCGTCGGTCAAGAGTGGAAACGAGTGCACCGCATTTCATCGCTTGCCCGTACCCCAGGACGGTGCGTCGTCACCGATCCACCACACTCGGAACCACCATCTCGGGCATTGACGTCGATTTTTCCTGCTCGTTTCCTCAGCCCATGCGTGACTCCAAGCCGGCCGATCTTCGACCCAAGTACCAGCGCGTGATCCTCAAGCTCTCCGGTGAAGTGCTGCGCGGCGGCAAAGCCGGGGATCCGATCGACGGCGCGACGCTCGAGAAGATCTGCCAGCAGGTGAAGGAAATCCACGATTTGCGCGTCCAGGTCTGCGTCGTCATCGGCGGAGGGAACATTTTCCGGGGGCTCAACGGCGAAAAACGCGGCGTCGACCGCACCACCGGCGATTACATGGGCATGCTCGCCACCGTCATCAACGGCCTGGCGCTGATGGACTGCCTCGAAAAACTCGGCGTCAACACCCGCGTCCAATCCGCCATCCCGATGAACCAAATCGCCGAGCCGTTCATCCTCCGCCGTGCCATGCGCCACCTCGAGAAAAACCGCGTGGTCATCTTCGTCGCCGGCACCGGCAATCCCTACTTTTCCACCGACACCACCGCCGCGCTGCGCGCCAGCGAACTCCATGCCGACATCATCCTGAAGGCGACCAAAGTCGACGGCGTCTACGACAAGGATCCCAAGAAACACGCCGATGCCGTGAAGTTCGATCAGATCTCGTTCCTCGATGCACTGAAACAGCGGCTCAACGTCATGGATTCGACCGCCTTCTCCCTTTGCATGGACAACAACGTGCCCATTCTCGTGTTCGACCTCAACGACGAGCACGCCATCCGCAAGGCCATCGTCGGCGAAAAAATCGGCACGCTGGTGAAGAATTAACCGCGCCAGGGTGAAGCGCGGCGAGGAGCGAGACGAAGGCCGGTTCCGCGCTCGCCCTCCGGTGGATTTTTCGCTCAACTCTCATCCTGTAACCCTCAACTTCTTAACATCATGAGCCATCCGATCCTGACTGACGCACAGGCAAAAATGAAAAAGGCCGTGGACCATACGCTGCATGAATTCAGCGCGATCCACACCGGCAAGGCCACGCCAGCGATGGTCGAGGGCGTGATGGTCGAGGCCTATGGCTCGAGCATGCGCCTCAAGGAGTGCGCCGCCATCTCCACTCCCGATGCCCGGCTCATCCAAGTTCAGCCGTGGGACAGCAGCCTCATCAAGGCGGTCGCCAAGGGCATCATCGATGCCAACATCGGTTTCAACCCGATCATCGACGGGAAACTCATCCGCGTGCCACTGCCCGACATGAGTCGCGAGCGCCGGCAGGAGTTCGTCAAGACCGCGCATCGCCTCGCCGAGGAGGGTCGCGTCCACGTCCGCAACGTCCGTCGCGATATCCTCGAAACCGTCAAGAAATCCAAACTCCCCGAGGATGAGGCGAAGCGGCTGGAGAAGGACATTCAGACCGCGACCGACAGTTCGATCAAGGTCATCAACGAGCACCTCGCGCACAAGGAAAAGGATCTGCTCACGGTTTGAGTCATAGCCGGGGGAAATACGCGGGCCGGCGATTTCGCGGTCCCGGCGATCGCCCTCACCCGGCGTCCGCCCCCGGCGGTCTCGGCTTACGTTGTGTCTTCCCTGGCAAAAAGCGTTTCGGCCCACGCCCCGAAACGCGTCGTCATCAAGCTCGGCACCGGTGTCCTAACTTCTGGCATCGGCCAGCTCGACACCGAACGCATTGCAGCGGTTTGCTCCGAAATCGCCGCCCTCCGGGCCCGTGGCACCGAGGTTCTGGTGGTCTCCTCCGGCGCCGTTGGCCTCGGCATGGGTGCCCTCCAGCTCGCCAAGCGCCCGAGGGAACTCTCCAAGAAACAGGCCTGCGCCGCCATCGGGCAATCGCGGTTGATGCAGACCTGGCAGGCCGGATTTGCGCCGCATAAACTCACCGTCGCGCAAGTCCTCCTGACCCACGACGACCTCCGCGTCCGCACCCGCTTCCTCGGCGTGCAGGAGACCCTGCGCCAGCTCCTGGCTTACGACACGATTCCGATCATCAACGAAAACGACACGGTCAGTGCCGCCGAAATCAAGTTTGGCGACAACGACACCCTCTCCGCGATGGTCGCAAGTCTCATCCACGCGAATTACCTCGTCATCCTCTCGACCGCGCCCGGCTTGATTGACCTGAAGGGCACGGGGAAAATCCTGCCCGTCATCGAGCGCATCACGCCGGAAATCGAGGCGATGGCCGGCGGCACCGCCAGCGAGACCGCGGTCGGCGGGATGGTCTCGAAAATCTCCGCGGCCCGGCTCGCGACCAAGGCCGGCTGCGGCGTCTTCATCGCCAGCGGTGCCGAGCCCGAGATTCTTGCCCGGCTGCTGTCCGGTCGCGGACCCGGCACCTTTTTCGTGCCGAGCGGCCTGCCGATGGACGCGAAGAAACGCTGGCTCGCCTATTTCCAGCGCCCGTCCGGCACGATCTTCGTCAACGCGCGTGCGGTTCCGGTGCTGCGCGAACACGGACGCAGCCTGCTGGCCGTCGGGGTCACGGGGGCGCGAGGGGAGTTCGCCGCGGGGGATATCGTCAACATCGCCGATCCGGACGAGACCGTCTTTGCCCGGGGCAAGGCCGCGTTTGGCAGCGAGGAAATCCCCGCCGTCGCCGGTCAGCACGGCAAGGAGGTCGCCGCGCTCTACCCCGCCCGGAAGCGCCTCGAAGTCGTGCACCGCAACGACCTCGTGCTGCTATAGGTTTTCGCGGCGCGAAAACCTCCGGATGAATTTTACGCTGCGCCCGGCCCAAACGGAGGACTGCGACTGGTTGGTCGCGCTGCGGACCGCGACGATGCGCGAGTATGTCGAGCAGACGTGGGGCTTTTGGGATCAGGCGGCGCAACGCGCGCGATTCCATGACCCGCGCGAACGGGCCAATATGCAGGTGATTGTGGTGGCCGGGCGCGACGCGGGTCTGCTCCACGTCGAACGCAGCGCCGGCGATGTCTTCCTGGCCAACATCCAGATCAAGCCGGAGTTTCAGAATCGCGGACTCGGCACCGCGGTGATTCGCCGGCTGGTCGCCGAGGCGCAGGCGGCAGGATCGCCGGTGCGGCTGCAAGTCCTGGCCGTCAACCGCGCCGCCCGCGACCTCTACGAACGCCTTGGCTTCGTCGTCAGCCGCGAAACGTGCACGCACTGCAGCATGATCTGGCGGCCGGCCTGATTTCCGCTTTGCCTCTTCGCGGCTTTGCGTGAGCGTTTGGCGCTTCATGGATTTTGCCCTCGATTCACCGTCTGCGCCGCACGGCATCCCCCCGATTGATTTTCGCGCGCAGCTCAATGACGAGCAGTTTGCCGCGGTGACGGCCGAGCCCGGCCCGTTGCTCGTGCTCGCCGGGGCCGGGTCCGGCAAGACCCGCACCCTCACCTACCGCGTCGCCTACCTCCTCTCGCAAGGCGTCCGCCCGGGCGAAATTCTTCTCCTCACGTTCACCAACAAGGCCGCGAAGGAAATGCTGCACCGCGTGCAGGAGCTCACCGGCGTGGAACCCGGTCGTTTCTGGGGCGGCACGTTTCACGGCATCGGCCACCGCTCGCTCCGCCTCCACGGCGAGGGCATCGGCCTGCCCCGCACGTTCACCATCCTCGATGCCGACGAGTCCGAGGGCATTCTCCGCGATGCCGTCGAGGCGACCGATCGCGCGTTCTTCAAGGACAAGACCCACCCCCGCCCCGGTCCGCTCCACTCCCTCCTTTCGATGGCGCGGAACACCCAGTTGTCGCTCACCGAGACGATCACGCGCTTTTTTCCCCAGCACGAAGGCATCATCGATCGCGCCCCGCTCTTCGCGAAAAAGTACGCCGAGGCCAAGCGCGCCGCCAATGTCGTCGACTACGACGACCTGCTCGAGTTCTGGCTCGAGGTCCTGCGCAAGTCGCCCGAGACCGCCGCGTACTTTGCCCACCGCTTCCGCCATGTGCTGGTGGACGAGTATCAGGACACCAACACGCTCCAGTCCCAAATCGTCGATCTCATCGGCTCGCATCACCGGGTGATGGTCGTGGGCGACGACGCCCAGTGCATCTACTCGTGGCGGGGCGCGAACTTCGAGAACATCCTCACTTTCCCGGACCGACATCCCGGCACGACGATCCATCGGATCGAGACGAACTACCGTTCCACGCCGCAGATCCTCGCGCTCGCCAACGGCGTCCTTCTCGCCCAGCCCAAGGGCCGCCATTTCGACAAGGAACTCCGGGCCCACCGCGCCAATTCGGAAAAGCCCTACTTTGTCCAGTCGATGGACGGCCGCGAACAGGCCCAGTTCATCGTCCAGCGCATCCGCGGCCTGGTGGACGAGGGCTGCGCGCTCGCCGACATCGGCATCCTGTACCGCGCGCATTTCCAGGCCCTCGACATCCAGCTCGAGCTGTCGCGCCTGCAGATTCCCTACCAGATCACCAGCGGGGTCCGTTTTTTCGAACAGGCGCACATCCGCGATCTCGTGGCCCTGCTCCGCTTCGTTTACAACCCGTCCGACACCGCCGCCTGGAACCGCATCGCGGTCCTCTTGCCGAAGGTTGGGGACAAGAACGCCGCCAAGCTCCACGCCGCCGCCCTCGATCACGCGCGGCTTCTCCAGAAGAACTTCATCGACACCCTCGACACCGACGATGTCCGTTCCAAGGTGCCGAAGGATGCGAAGGACGAATGGCCCAAGTTTGTGGCCTCACTCCAACAGGTGAGCGAGATGATGCGGACGATGAAGCCGCACAATGCCGTCGAGATCGCCCTCGACGGCTGGTACGGCGACTATCTCAAGGGTGCTTACGCCAACTACATTTCCCGCCTCGACGACCTGAAATCGATGATTGGCTTCGCCAGCCGGTACGAGGACATGCAGGAACTGCTCGCGCAGATCATGCTGCTCAACAGTGAGACCAGCGACCGTTCCGCCGACCCCAATGCGGATGCACTCCGGCTCACGACCGTCCACCAGGCGAAGGGCCTGGAATACTCCGCCGTGTTTCTCATCGGGCTGGCCGATGGCATGTTCCCGCTGCGCCGCACGATCGAGACCGGGGACATCGAGGAGGAGCGCCGGCTCTTCTATGTCGCGGTCACCCGGGCCCGCGATGAACTTTATCTGTGCTTCCCGAAAGTGAATACCAAGGGCGGCCCGATGATGCTGCAGACTCCGAGCCGCTTCCTGCAGGAACTCGACAGTGATCTTTACCAACCGCTGAAGATGAAGCGGAGCTTCGGGTGGTAAACCGAAAGGTCGAAGGATCGGATGGGTCACGGGATTGCGCCCCGTGAACCTTCCCGTATGGTCAAAAAATTCGAAGCGACTGGCGTACATCTCCGGTTCGGTTGACCAGGAACTGCTCCTGCAAAACGAATACTTGGTGACGGAAATCTGGATTCTCATTTGGAAAGATGGAATCGGTCCGTAATGGAGGAGTGCCTCTCGAAGTTGATCTTGTTCGGCGAGCCGTCGCTCCGCCATGTGCTCTCGAACTACGCTCGGCATTATCACGAGGAGAGGAATCACCAAGGTAAGGACAACGCGATCCTGTTCCCGGCAACAGCAGACCGGATCGGCAGTTCATCCGGCAAGATCCAAACCCGCGAGAGCCTCGGTGGCCTTCTAAAATTCTATCACCGAGAGGCCGCATGAGTTTTTTGACCTTACGGGATAGGATCCGGGAGGTTTTTTTGGGGTGATGACCCCTTCCTGTGGCACGGTGCACTCCCTCAGCAGCCAGTCTGTCACGGATTCAACGTTCCACCCAAAATCGCATACTGGCGATCTGCCAGACGCGTGACAAACAGGCGCGACGGAAGCAAGCCCGGCGGCTGCGACTTCACCTTGCGGACACCGGGCAAATCCTCGGCGGTGGAAAGGAACGTCAGCAGCGCACCATCTGAACTGAGGGACGGGGAACGACACACGCCATGGCAGGGTTGCCCATTTGCCGTCACGGAACCGATTACAGTTTGAGCCTGCCCCAGTTTGCGCACGCAGATCTGACTTCGTGAACCTGATGGCACCACATCATTTGCTTCGGTGGCGAAGGCGATCGTGGTTCCCTCGGCGTTCATTGCCGGTTGCGAACTGTTGCCCTTGGCCGGGATGCCGGAGGGCGTCACGCTGAGCAGTGTCACGGACCCTTGCGCATCGTCGTAAAAGTAAATTTGCATCCCGGTGTTCGCCGCCGCCGCAAACGCAATGCGCGAACCATCCGCTGAAATGGCCGGCACCGCGCCGTCCGACTGATCCGGAATGAGGCCCGGAGGAAGCGCGATCCGCTTTGGTTTGCTTCCGTCGCCCGGCACACGATATAGCGCCGGCTTGGTATCGGGGTTTCCCTTTTCAAAAGCCACCGGGGGAGCCACCACGGCAATAAACTTCCCGTCCCGGGAGAGCGCCATCCGGCCCATCGAAGGAACCCGGGCGGACAGCGAACGGCACTTCTTTGTCTCGCGATCCACGAGCACCAATTCGTAGGTGGCGGTATCCCCGTAATCCCGGCGATCGTTTTCGGTGGGGGCAAAATACGAAACGAGGGCCACGCGATTGGCATCGCCGGAAATCACCGGCCGGCGAAAGAACCGCCGGTCGCCCGTTTTCAGCGGGACGAATCCCAGGTCCGGCACCCAGTTCTCGGCCGTAGAAAGCGGGACCAACGACGCGGTCGCCAGCCAGGCAATCCCGGCAAAAGCATCCGCCGGTGCCTTGCCGGATTCGCCCATGAACTGCCGTTCGAAAACAAAGGCATCACCCTGCGCCGCCACTGAGGACTCACGGCACGCCCAATCACCATCTACTCCGGGTCCGACGCTCTTGCACTTGACGTTCCCGCTGGCAAAATCCCAGAAGTAGATATCGGAATATAGATCCCGGTCTGCGCTGTCGAAAACGTTGCCATCCGTCTCGAAAGCCACGCGATGGTTGTCCAAGAACACGGGATTTCTCAGCCCACCACCCGCCAGCAGCATCCGAAACATCCCCTGAATCTCCAGTGGTTCCTTTCCCAAATGCTCATAAAACACGCCCAATTGCTGAACCATCGTTTTGGCTACCTTTCGGACAACATCGGCGTTTCCACCTGGGGCTGACAACAATTCCAGATCGCGTATCTCCCCGCGCCGGCGCGCGCTTTCCGCTGCCCGCGCAGGAAGCCCGGCAATCTCCTGCGGAGTCAGCTCCACTCTCAGCGCTTTCTCATACTGCGCGTAGAGCGCCGCGATCCGCAACTCCTTCGGATCCTCGACTGCCCGGGTGGCGGAGGGTGCTGCTGCCGGGGCCTTCTTTTCACACCCGGACAGGGCAATAAGGAGGGCCAGAAATGCCGATGGAATTAAACAGGAATACTGCAAGGGGTTCATGAGTCCAGTAGACAACACTGTTAGACCCTATGTCGCATGACAAGAAGTCGCTACGACGGAAGGGTTGACCTCTGCCATCGATGAGGAGCTAGTG
>JBIJCX010000671.1:0-2556 GCA_044344465.1 Opitutaceae bacterium | reverse complement strand
CAGGTGTAGAACGCCAGTGCACCTTCGACAGCGTGTTGCCTCACGTAAGAATCTTACCGGCTGCCTCACCCGCGATCTTACCGGGCGATGGCATTTTGGAATGCTGCGATGCTGTCGTCAGGCATGGTCGCTTCCGAGGACACGAGCGAATAGCTTACCGCAGGAAGCGACCATGCCGCCCGCTTCACAGCGGTAAGATTTCTCGTGAGGCAACGCCGCCGGTTGGTAAGATTCCACGTGAGGCAATGCGGACAACCGGAGGACTTCGCATCACTCCTCGCGACGAAAGAGCCGGTCCTTTTGGTGGGCGGCCAAGCCGTCAATGTCTGGGCCATGTATTACGCGTCGCGCACGACCGCGTTGGCGCCGTTTGTATCGCGGGATGTGGACGTGCTCGGAGACCGGGAGACGCTAACGGCCCTCGGCAGAATTGCCGGCACCAAGCCGCAGTTCTTTCCGGTGAGACCGCCGACCAACGAAATCGGCGTGGTGATCGCCAAGGACCAACAGGGACGCCCGCTCCTCATCGAGGTACTCCGTTTCGTTCACGGCGTGACGAACGAGGAACTGCGCAAACCGGTTTATACCGTGGCGCTGGGGGAAACTCATGTTCAGGTGCCCAGCCCAATTGCCCTGCTGCAGGCGAAAATCGCCAATGTGGCCGACATCGCCCAGACCGGACGCCAAGACTCCCGCCATGTCCTGATTCTAGCTCTAGTGCTCCCGGCATACCTTGCGGATCTCCAGGAAGCCGCCAGCGCGGGACGTTTGGAGGAGCGCAAATTGATCGAATTGCTGGAGCGCTTGCTTGCCGTGGTCACGGCCAAGAAAGCCAAAACCGTGTTCGAAAAATTGTCGCTCGACGCGTCCCATTTGTTCGCGGACCTGGGCCACGCGAAACTGCCAAAGCTTCGATCGTTTCTCGAGAAACGTTTGCTCCGCGTGATTTGATGCCCGTCCGCGCCAATGCGATTGTCAGCCAAACCGAACATCTCTTGATGAGTGCGACGTAAGTTTGGCGGGATGTGACGCAACTCGCGGCCGAACCCAGATCCGATGACACAATCGCTGGCCCAAAATCGGGCCTCCGGCTCAACCCCCTTTACGCGGTCTTTTTAGGCTTCGCCGTTTTTGGGCGTCGGCACGCAGCGCTTGAGTTTGCTGGAGCATTTCATTGCCCCAGTAGTCGATCATCGGCTGCGGCACGCCGGCGTGACCTGCCGCTTTGCGCCAACCGCCGATTGTTGCGGTCTCCACTTGATCGTAGATTTCACGGGCGGCCTTGGGCGAAACGCCCCCAATCTCTGCCAACTTGAGTAACGAGGAAAATTGGGTCGGGAGCTGGTTGCTGCCGAGCCACGTCAACGCAATCAGCACATTGGCGACGTTGGGATTCAGATCGAAGGCCGGAGCAAGCGACCAGTTGCGGTTGGTCTCGTCGTAGAGGAAGGCGTGATTGCGGCCATGGTCGTCACGATTTGTAGCCAGCAGATTGAACACAGCCCGGCGGAAGCACTCGGCGGCTTCGCTCGCTCCGCCCAGGCGCCGACTCAGGCGCATGAACTCTTCGTAGTCGATGGCACCATCCGAGGCGCGACGGTGAAGCATGCCGCTCAGTGAATGAACATGTCGACGGCCGACCCAACCGTCGGCGCGGCGGTAGCGATCGAAACGCTCACACGCGAAGTGATGGCGCTCGCCGTCGTGCACAAGACACGCGCGCGGCAGGCGGATGCCGGCCTGCTTTGCCATCAGCCAAAAGGCGAACTCCACGGCACCCTCGGCTTCGTCGCTAGACCGCGCAAATTTTAGAATACAGGGCGAATAGCCGGATGGCGGTTCTCCCCCGACCAGGATTTCCCGCCGTTCGATAATCTCTCCCTCGAAGCGCAGGTGCGCTGCCGTTTTCGGAAATGCGCCGCCCAATGAGGTGCCGCCCTTGGCGAGGACTGAGTTTCGGCGATCCGTCGTGAGTGGCACTGGCGACGCCCTCAGGCCATCAACGTCGTGAGCGAGTTCGCTCAGATTCGCCGAGGTGGGAGTTTGGTCAGCGCCGAGGCCCAACTCCGGCTCGAAGGTGATGGCACCAGGGCCCCGCTGCCCAATGACCGCAAGCTTTCCAATCGCGGACTTTATCTCGGGTGCTTCCTGGCGGAGCATCCGCTCACCCCACGCGTCGGGCAGCGAGTCCGCAATCAAGCCCGGTAATCCGCCGGTAAATGGAGTGTCGCCAGACCGGAAGATCCGCGGACCCGCTGCGAAAGTGGCGAGTGGTAGATTCAGCGGAGAAAGTTCGTGACCGCTGGCCAGAAACGCCCGGTCCAGTTCGAGTGCGTAGGCCGGTAGGTCCGGCCGATAGGCGAGCACCCCAAGCGGTTGTCCGAGAAACTTGAGTCGAAGCAGGGTGGGTTCGTCCATGGACCTGATTTAGTTTGTCCGACGCTTTATCCTCACGCGCTGCGGCGGTTTGCTCTGACCTTCGGAAAGAAAGGCCGCGATGCTCTTGGGTGTTTCCGCCGGGGGCTTGAGGGCAGCGAGAAACCGATCGGCCAGCCC
>JBIJCX010000336.1:0-9457 GCA_044344465.1 Opitutaceae bacterium | reverse complement strand
CCGCCTCGACTTTGTCTTCCGGCAGACCACCGAGCACACGATAGAATGCCGTCTCGCCTGGGCAGCGCCTGCGGCCCGTGTGCGGGTCGCAGCGGAAACCAAGCGCGCACAGTTGCCCTTGAGAGAGCGCACCGATTGCGCCAGCGTGGCTTGCGCGTGCTTGAGTCCACGCAGCGTGGGCCTTTTCCCATCCAGTTCGGCAAATGCCACCTTCCCGTACTCAGCCTGCAGGCGGGTGAGCTCGGCCCGCGCTGCGCGCACCTTGGTTTCCAGCGCCTTGCGGGCCGAATTGGGGACCTCGCGGGTAGGATCGTCCGGCACCGCGCGGTACTCCGCCAAGGCATCCAAGGCGTATTCTTCCATAAGATACTTGAAAAATATTTCCTGTTTCCAGCGCTCAAACATGCGGAAGGCCACGGCCAAAGCCGGCAGGTCACGGCGGGTCGTCAGGATGGGCGTCTGGTGGCCACCGTCTCTCAGCCGCGTCACCGCGAATTCATGAAGAACGCAAGTGATTGAACCCGAATGGCCGGATCGAGAACGCCGCAGAGGGGCCTCTGAACTTTAGCCACAAAAAGGCACAAAAAATCGGAGGGCGATCGCAGCTCTCGCGGCGCCTATAGGCGCCCGGGGGATTCCCGCCGGTCGGACGGACAATTTTTTGCGCCTTTTTGTGGCCATGCTTCCGGGGGTTGGCCGTCTTCATGAATACGCGGTGCAGCCGCGTGACCTGGCGCAACCGCAGCTTGCCTTTGCGCAACCGCACCTCTTGGTCGGCCAACTGGTACGCCAAATGGCGCCCGTCGATCACTCCTTTGTGCTCCCGGAAGTGTTTGCGCGCCACCGGCCGGAAGCGCCCCTTGCGGTACGTCAGCAAGTCGAACTCGGCCGCGATAATCTGCTGGAAACACTGCGCACTGAAGCCGCCGCGGTCGAAGACGACGGTCAGGCGTTTCTGCTTGCCGATCAAGGAGCGCACTTCGGCCAACACAATCGGCAGCATCTTCACCATGCCGGCGTTCGCCTCGGCCGTGACGACGAAGAGCGGCTCTCCCTCCTGGTCGTTGATCCAGTAATCGGTCGTGGCCGGCCTCGCGAGGCCGCGTTGGGCCACATGGGCCTTTGGAATCGTGTGCTTGCCATGATACATCCGGACGTGGCCGTCCACGTAAAGGAAGCCCAAGGCCTTGCCGCGGGCCGCGATGCGTCGTTGCGCCAAGGCCGTGCCGAACTCGCTCGCGCGGCCCACGCTGGCCAAACGGGCGAGTTTGCGCCGCAGGGTCTGCACTTCTGGACCGCGGTCCAAGCCGAGGACCTGGCCCAACGCGGCGGGGGAATGTTCCTTCAGGGCTTCGGGCCGCTTGATGCGCAACAGCGCCATTAAGAGCAGCACGACCAAACTGGTGCGTAACCCATAGAACGCTGGGCCAAGCGTCCCGTAAATATCCTGGGTGCATTCGAATACTCCGCTTTGCACCAAGGCGGGGACGGCGAGCAGCACGCCGGCGCGGGGCACCGCGAGGGCGGAGCCGAACATCGGTGCGGCATCGTCCAGAAAGCCGAGATACGCCAGGAGCCGGTCCTGTTGGCGGTTGGCCGGATCGGCGTCGAACGACTGCGGCCATTCCTCCTCGGCGTTTGAAAAAGTTGACCGGTTTGGTTCGTACCCCGGCTTGGAGGCTGGCGAGACCGGCGCCGGTGTGATCCCGCCGGACGCCGGCGAGGGATGCGTGGGGTTCAGCGCAACGGCAGCGTCCCTTGCGCGGTTGGCGCGTTCTTCCACCCCAGCCGGCGCAGCGATTTGCGCACCACCTTTTCGCTGCTGGCGAGTCGTCGCGCGATCTCACAGTTGGAATGTCCTTCGGTCTTGAGGCGCTCGATGCTCCGGACCCGCGCTTGGGATCCTCGCCGCCGGCCCTTCGGATAGCCCCGGGGCTGGCCCAAGGCGGACAAACCGCCCGCATCCAGTCGCTCCTGATTCCGTCGCACCGTGCGAGCTGAGTAGCCGAAGGCCCGCGCCACGTCGTTCAGATCCGCCCAGCCGCGCTCGACCAAATTGACCATCGCCTGGGCCTTGGATGATGATGCGGGTTACGGTTTCAAAGCAATGACCCAGTGCACAATCACACGAGCGAGGGACAAGCCGAAGAGGGCAGGTTTTAGTTCTTAATGTCGACTACGCTGGCACCGCCACCCGCCGCCTCAACTGCCCGCACGCCGCGTCGATGTCCGGCCCGCGCGAGCGGCGGAAATGCGCAACGACTCCGCGGGAGCGCAGTTCGGCCACAAACGCCTCCGCCGTCCCGTCGGACGCCGGCTCGTAGGTGAGGCCGCGGAGGCTGAGGCCGGCGGGATTGTAGCGCAGGAGATTCACGTGCATCCGCCGCGCGCCGAGGACGGTCGCCAACGTGCGCGCGTGGGCGGCGGAATCGTTCACTCCCTTGAGCAGACAATACTGAATCGTCACCGGCCGGCCGCGCGCCGCCTGGAACCGATCCGCGGCGGCCAGAATGTCCGCAATGGCGAAACGCTTTCCCATCGGCAGGAGCTGCGCGCGGGTCGCGTCGTCGGGCGCGTGGAGCGACACAGCGAGATTCACGTTCAAGCCGCTGGCCGCGAGCGCGTCGATGCCGGGCACGATGCCGACCGTCGACACCGTCACCTGCCGCCAGCCGAGCGCGCCGAGCCGGTTGTCGGCGATGCGGCGCACCGCTTCGAGCACGGCGTCGAGATTGAGCAGCGGCTCGCCCATGCCCATGAAAACCACCGTTTGCAGCCGGCGACCCGCGGCCCGCGCCTCGCGGCGCAGCGCGAGAAACTGTTCCACCATTTCGCCCGCAGTCAGGTTGCGCTCGAAACCGGTTTTCGTCGTCGCGCAAAAATCGCACCCCATCGCGCAGCCAACCTGCGAGGACAGGCAGCCCGCCGCCCGGTCGGGACGAAAGTCCGGCATCAGCACCGTCTCGACCGTGCGGCCATCCCCGAGGCGCAGCAAAAGCTTGGTCGTGCCATCGGCCGCGACCTGGCGCACCGCCAGCGCCGCCGCGCCGGGCGCGAGTTCCGCGCCAAGCCGCGCGACCAATCCGGCCGGCAGCGCGGGCCCGCCAGGCGAATCGAACTCACCGCCACCGCCGTAATACGCCCGCAGCACCCGCGCCGCATGGCTCGGCTTCGCCCCCCAGGCCGCCAATTGCCGCTCGAGCTCGGTCAGGCTGAAATCGGCGAGGGCGCGGTTCACCTCCGCAGCCACGCAGGGAAAGCGCCGGATGCCAAGCGCCCGATTTTCGGGCATCATCGCAGTTGCTTTTTCGGATGAAAGTGTTCATATGAACACTATGCACGAACCACTCACCGATCGCCAGCAGCAGGTCCTCGATTTCATCCACGCCCATCACCGCCAGCACGGCGTCTCGCCCTCGCTGCGCGAGATCCAGGCCCACTTCGGCCTCGCCAGCCCGTTTGGCATCAAGCGGCACGTCGATGCCCTCACCGAAAAGGGCGCCCTCCGCCGGCTCGACGGCAAAGCCCGCGGTCTCCTGCCCCAATCGCATCCGCGCCGCGGCGCCCTCGCCGAGATCCCGCTCTACGGCACCATCCCCGCCGGCCTGCCCACCGCCGCCGAGCAGGAGCCCGACAGCTACATCTCGGTCGACACCATCTCGCTCGGCGTCCGGCCCAACACCCGACTCTTCGCCCTGCGCGTGCGCGGCGACTCGATGATCGATGCGGGCATTCTCGATCGTGACGTCGTTTTTCTCACGCCCAGCGAGGCGCACCCGCACGACATCGTCGCCGCCCTCATCGACGGCGAATCCACCCTGAAACGTTTTCTCGTGCAACGCGGCCGGCCCTTCCTCCGGGCGGAAAACCCGCGCTACCCCGACCTCCTCCCCGCCACGGAGCTCGTCATCCAGGGCGTCATGGTCGGCCTGCTGCGCGCGCTGACATGAGTAAGTAGCGCGCATCGAGTAGTGAGTAGCGCGCATGCTCAACCCACCGCCATCGCCCCGCCGCTACTCACTGCTCGCTGCTCGCTGCTGGCCTCCCATGGCAACCGCGCCCGAAAAACTGGCGACGCTCCGGCATCTGCTCGCGACGCGCTTTCCGACCTCGCCCGACCGGCCGGTCCCGCTCGCCGGGCTCCCGTCGACGTTGCTCAGGGCCGGCAGGGCGGGCGGCGTGCTGCCCACCGGCATCCCGGCCCTCGATGACGCGATCGGCGGCCTGCCGCTGGGTGCCGTCACCGAAATCGTCTGCAGCGCGCCGAGCTGCGGCAGCCATCTTTTCCTTGGCCAGCTCCTCGTCGCGGCCGGCTCCTCGCACCTACGGGTCGCGCTGATCGACGGCACCGATTCCTTCGATCCGGCCTCATTCGCGGAGGATCTCCTCGCCCGCCTCGTCTGGGTGCGCTGCCGGACGACCGCCGAGGCCCTGCAGGCGGCCGATCTCCTGACCCGCGACGCCAATCTCGGCCTCCTCGTGCTCGATCTCCGCCGCGCGCCGGAAATCGATCTGCGCCGCACGCCCGCCACGCAATGGTACCGCCTCCAACGCGCCGTCGAGCCCGCCGCCCTCGCACTGGTCGTCGCCACGCCACGCTCCTCCATCCCGAGTGCGCAAATGCGGTTCGTGCTCAGTCTTTCCCATTCCGTCGACGCCCTGGGCCACGATCGCCTCACGCTCACAAGACAGCTCGCCCCCGCGCTCCAGCGTCAGCGGCGGCAAATCGCTGCGGTCGGATAAAAATCCACTCGCGCGTACGCGCGGCCATGGCCGCGCGTACGCTGGGGGAACCCGACCCGCTCATCCGTCATCCGGCATTCGCATCCGCCATTCGGCATTCGGCATTCGCCATTCATCGCCATGTTCGCCGTCCTGCACATCGCCGACTTCGCGTTGCACGCCGTGCTTCGCACCGATCCAGTTCCGGACAGCCAGCCCGCGGCACTGCTCGACGGCGCGAAGAAAAAGGCTCTCGTGCTCGCCGCCACGGCCGATGCCCGCGCCGCCGGCGTCGAACCCGGTATGACCGCCCCGCAGGCGTTGGCACGTTGCGCCACGCTCCTGTTTCGCACGCCGCAACCCGCCGCCGAAGCCGAGGCCCGCGCCGCGCTCCTCGCGGTCGGCTTCACCCTCTCGCCCTTGATCGAGGACACCGCACCCGGCATCTGCACCATCGACCTCAAGGGCGCCGACAGGGAAAAACTCGCGCCCGCCGCCCGTGCCGCCGTCACCAACCTCGCGCGCCTCGGCCTGCCCGCCACGGCGGGGATCGCGTCCACGCCACTCCTCGCCCTCTACGCGGCACGACATCTTTCTCTCTCTCTTAATCCTTCTCTTTCTCCTTCCGAAAAATCGTCCGCCGCCCGCGTCTGTGGTAGGTCAGGTCTGCGACCTGACCTAGGCACGCCGGCCACCATCCTCAACGAGTCACCTGCCACTTACACACCTGCTCATCCGGGTCAGGTCGCAGACCTGACCTACTGCACCGGGAACCCGAGCACGATTGGGATTACGAGCCCGAGCGATCACGAAACCGTCCTCGTCGTCACCGACCCCGCCGCCTTCCTCGGGCCCCTCCCCCTCGCCGCGGCCGATCCCACGCCCGAACTCGCCGGCATCCTGGCCGGCTGGGGCTTGCATACGCTCGGCGATCTCACCCGGCTGGTGCGCGACGATATCGGCCGCCGCCTCGGCCCCGCCGGGCTCTCGCTCTGGGACCGCGCCGCCGGCGGCGCACCGCGCCCGCTGCATCCGGTCGCGCCGCCCCAAACCTTCGCCGCCGCGATGGAGTTTGAAGACGAGGTGGAAACCCTCGAACCGCTGCTCTTCATCCTGCGCCGTTTCCTCGACCGCCTCGCCCTCGAGTTGCGCGCGACGGTTCATGTCGCCGCCGAACTCACGCTCACCCTCACGCTCGCCGACGGCCTCTACCACGCCCGCTCCTTCCGCCTGCCCGAGCCCACCGCCGATGCCGAGTTGCTCTTCCGTGTGCTGCACACGCACCTCGAGTCGCTGCACACCGAGGCCGCCATCCACGCCGTCGCCCTCCACCTCACGCCCGCCCGGCCGCTGGTGCGCCAGCAGGGTCTCTTCGAAACCGGGCTCCGCGATCCCCACGGCTTCGCGGAAACGCTCGCGCGCATCGGCGCGATCGTCGGCTCCGATCGCATCGGCACGCCGCAACTCGAGGACACCCATCGCCCCGATGCCGTGAAACTTGTGCCGCCCGCCACCGTGGTGCCGCCCCCGGGGCCGCCGCCGGGGTGGCCGCCGCTCGGGCTGCCGCTGCGCCGTTTCCGCCCGCCGCTCCCCGCCCAACTCGAGCTCACCGCCGGCCGGCCCACGTATCTCTGGACGGAGCGTTTTCACAGCGCCATCGCCACCCTCCGCGGCCCGTGGCGCGGCAGCGGCGACTGGTGGCAATCCGACCGCGCGTGGCAACGGATCGAATACGACGTCGCCCTCGCCGACGGCGGCCTCTACCGCCTGCTCCGCACCGGCGACGCCTGGTTCATCGAGGGGGAGTATGACTGACGAATCTTTCTCGTTCTCTCCGCCGCAAGATCGAGAACGAAGAACGAGAACGAGGAACGAGAACGAGGAACGACGAAAGAGAACGTCCCTCATGCCCTACGTCGAACTCCACGCCCGCAGCGCCTTCAGCTTTTTGCGCGGCGCTTCGAAGCCCGAGGATCTCGCCCAGCGCGCCGGTGAACTGGAGCTGCCCGCCCTCGCCGTGCTCGATCGCGACGGCGTTTACGGCGCGCCGCGTCTCTACGGCGCGGCCCGGGAAAACAACCTCCGCGCCCGCGTCGGCGCCGAGCTCACGATGGAGGACGGCACCGTCGTCCCGCTCCTCGTCGCCACGCGCACCGGCTACCAGAACCTCTGCCAGCTCATCACCGAAACCAAACTCACCGAGCGCAGGTGGCCTTTGACTCAAATCCCATGCGACGGACATCCGGTTGTAGGAGCGGGTTTATCCCGCGATACTCCGCCGAACCGGGTTCATCGCGGCGTAAAGCCGCTCCTACATGACCCCGATCCGCGCGATCGCAAGCGCCCGTGCTTCGCGACCTGGGCCGAACTCGCCCGCTACGCCGACGGGCTCATCGCGCTCACTGGCGACGAGGAAGGCCCCGTCCGCCACGCCTGGCGCACCGCCGGGGGCGAGGCCGCCGCCGCCGCACTGCAAAAGCTGACCGCCGTTTTCGGCCGCGACCGGCTTTACGTTGAAATCCAGCGCCAGCGCGTGCGCAGCGAAGAACGCGAAATCGCCTTCCTGGCCGACCTCGCCGCCGCGCACGACCTCCCGCTCCTCGCCACCGGTGGCGTCAACTACGCCACCCGCGACGCGCGCGGCATCGCCGATGTCTTCACCTGCCTGCGGCTGCACACGACGCTGGACGCCGCCGGACGCCGCCTCGCCCCCAATGCCGAGCGCCACCTCAAATCCGCGGCGGAGATGCGGCAGCTTTTCCCCGATTTGCCCGGGGCGCTCGAAGAATCGGTGCGGCTCGAGCAGCGGCTCGAGTTCAGCCTGCTCCATCTCGGGTATCGTTTTCCCGACTACACGGTTCCGGCCGGGCACTCGATGGCATCCTATCTGCGCGACGTCGCCTACGCCGGCGCACGCCACCGCTACGGCACGATCAGTCCGAAGGCCGAGGCCCAGATCCAAAAGGAGCTCGCCCTGATCGCAAAGCTCGGGTTCTGCGGTTATTTTCTAATTGTCTGGGACATCTGCCGGTTCGCGCGCGACCACGGCATCCTCGTCCAGGGCCGCGGCAGCGCCGCCAACAGCATCGTCTGCTACGTGCTCGGCATCACCGCTGTCGATCCCATCGCGCACGGGTTGCTCTTCGAGCGTTTCCTCAGCGAAGGCCGCGTCGGCGCCGACGGTCATCCGTCCTGGCCCGACATTGATCTCGATTTGCCGAGCGGCGACCTGCGCGAAAAGATCATCCAGAAGGTCTACGCGACCTACGCCCCGCGCGGCGCCGCGATGACTGCCAACGTCATCACCTATCGCGGCCGCAGCGCCGCGCGCGAGGTGGGGAAAGTCCTCGGATTCGGCGACGATGCGCTGGATCGTTTCTCCAGCCTCTACGCCAACGGCGATTTCCCGGAGACACTCCAGTTGCAGCAGCAGCTCGCCCTGTCCGGCATCGCGGCGTCGCATCCGCGGGCGGGCGCCCTCGCCTCGCTCTACGGCCAAATCTACGGCCTGCCGCGCCATCTCGGCCAGCACTCCGGCGGCATGATCATCTGCCAGGGCCAGCTCGATCGCGTCATGCCACTCGAAAACGCCAGCATGCCCGGCCGCGTCGTCGGGCAATGGGACAAGGACGACTGCGAGGACCTCGGCATCGTGAAGGTCGATTTCCTCGGTCTCGGCATGATGGCGGTGCTGCAGGACACGTTCAAACTCTGCGCCGAGCGCGGCCACCCGATCGAGCTCTACACCATCCCGCCGGACGACGATGCCACGTTCAAGGTCATGCAGGCCGGGGACACCGTCGGCGTTTTTCAGATCGAGAGTCGCGCGCAGATGGCCTCGCTGCCGCGAATGCGCCCGGCCTGCTTCTACGACGTCGCGATGCAGGTCGCGATCGTCCGGCCCGGGCCGATCGTCGGCAACCTCGCCCACCCGCTCATCCGCCGCCGCAACGGCCTCGAGCCCATCACCTACATCGACTCCGACGTCGACGCCATCGTGCGCCCCATCCTCGAACGCACGATGGGCGTCATCCTGTTTCAGGAGCAAATGCTCGAACTCGCGATGAAGCTGGCGCACTTCAACGGCGGCGAAGCCGAGGAGCTGCGCCGCGCGATGGGCTTCACCAAAGGGACGATCCGACTGCAGAAGGCGCTCGCCAAGCTCTGCACCGCGCTGCGCGCCGAGGGCCACAACGAGGCCATCGTGAAAAAAGTCAGTGAGTCCGCGCTCTCGTTTGCCGCCTACGGTTTTCCCGAATCACACGCGCTCAGCTTTGCGCTGCTGGCCTACGCGAGTACGTGGCTCAAGGTCCACCATCCCGCCGAGTTCACCGCGAGCCTGCTGAACCATCAGCCCATGGGATTTTATTCGCCCGCGACGATCCTGCAGGACGGCCGGCGCCATGGGCTCAAGGCCCGGCCGGTCTGCGTCGTGGCCTCCGAATGGAACTGTACCGTCGAGAGCGATGATACGATTCGCATCGGGCTGCGCTACATCAAAGGCCTGCGCGAGGCGGCGGCGCAGGCCATGCTCGCCGCGCGGCGTGAGCGCCCGTTCGCCTCGCTCGACGATTTTCTCCGTCGCACGAATTTTAATCCGGCCGAGCGCCGCGCGCTCGCCGCCGTCGGCGCGCTCAACCGGTTCGCCGAGCATCGCCGCGCCGCGCTCTGGCAGGTCGAGGCCGCGTGGTCGGAGGACGAGGCGTTGTTCCGGGGGTTTGCCGCCCTCGACGGC
>JBIJCX010000670.1:0-2564 GCA_044344465.1 Opitutaceae bacterium | reverse complement strand
CATACGACCGGGCAGCCGCAGGCAATCGCCTCGATCGGCGGCAGACCGAAGCCTTCGAACAGCGACGTATACACCATGGCCTCGGCGCCGGCGTACCAGCCGGCCAACGCCTCGGTCGGCACAAAACCCGGGGTGAGAATTTGCGCGCGGACGGGCGAAGCCGCGATCCGGGCATGAATCGCCTCCGCGCCATGCCAGTCGGCCCCGGCCAGCACGAGCCGGTGCGGAAGGTTTGGATACCGCGCGACCAGCTGTTCGAAGGCGGCGATCAATCCGAAGTGGTTCTTGGCCGGATGTTCCAGCCGCGCGACGTAAAGAAAATAAGGATGAGCCGAGGCCGGCGCGGCCGCGGGCCGAAATCGGGCATGGTCGATGCCGTTCCACACGACTTCGATCTCGTCCCGGCGCAGGCGGTAGAAGTGCGCGATATCGCTGGCCGTCGCGTCGCTCACGGCGATTAGCTCGCGCACCCGGCGCGCCAGCGGCACGACCATCCGCCTCGTATAGAGGTTGCGAGCGGCGTCGTACTTGCCCCGCAGGCGGAATGAGGCGCAGTCGTGGATCGTGAGCACCTGCGGAATCTTGCCAGACGCGAGTACGCGGCGGTAACTCGGGATGTGCACCACCGCACAACCGGCCCGCTGCAGCCGGCGCGGCAGAATGAACTGGTGCCAGAAAATGTCCCGCACCGCCGGCCGCCAAAATTCCGGGACGTCCTCCCAGTCGCAGCGATCGAGCCAGCGGCTGAAAAGCGGCTTGTCGTCGGCGAGCCCGAATAGCCTCAGGCGGATGTCGGGGGCGGTTCGCACGATCCCGTCGATCAGGCCGAAAAGGTAGGTGGCGACGCCGGAGCGGCCGCGCTGGCCAACGCTCGTGCTCAAGCCGACGCGAAGCGGGTGATCAGGCGTTTGCATCTTCAAAGTGGAAGAGCCCGTCGATCCGGGCCAGTTGGGTGACGTTGCGTACATTGGGACCGGCGCCCAAAAGACGCAGGGTGGCGCCGGGCCGGTGGCTGACCAGTTTGCGGGCGTGCACCAGCAACCCGAGGCCCGAACTGTCGATGAAACCAAGCTGGGAAAGATCGAGCAAGAGATGCCGGGCGTTGGGCTGCGCGGCCCACGCCGCGTCGAGCCAGTTCCGGTGTTGCGGCACCCGCGCGGCGGTCAGCTCACCCACCAGCGCCACCGATACGGTCTGGTCGTCGGTCGTCGAGTTGGGACGGATGCGTTTCAAGCCGAGAACCGCGTGCGCGTCGGCGGGCGAATTGACGGACGGAAGCAACCGGTCGAGCTTCGCCGCGCCCAGCAGCGCGGTGACAAACGCGGAAGGGCGAACCAGCACCAGGCCTCCGCCACTCCGCATGCGGTCGCGATAAAGGCTCACGAGTTTTCCGATGCCGGCGCTGTCCATGAACGTGACTCCAGACAAATCGAGCGCCAGGACTTCGCCGGCGAGCATTGCGGGGACCGGCGCCACCCGACCGTCGTGCAAGGCCGCCGCATCAATCTCTCCCGACCAGGTGTGCAGCGTCACCGCGGAGGCGGGAGCAGCAGAAACGGGTGGCACCAGGTTCGGGCCCGGGCGTTGCGCCCGCAGGCGGCGCCGTTCGCGGCGCACGGCGCCAACGAAGAAAACCAGGTCCAGCAAATAGCGGCTGAACAGGCGCCGCGGCTCCTGCAGAAGCCGGAAGATCCATTCGGTGCCGCTGCGCTGCATCCAAACCGGTGCCCGGCGGAACTGGCCGGCGAGGAAATCGACCGTCGCCCCCACACCGATGCTTACCGGCACGCCGAGCTGGGCGTGATGCATGTAGATCCATTTTTCCTGCTTCGGACAGCCGAACGCCACCAGCAAAATGTCCGGCCGGGCGACCTGGATGCGTCGCGCAATCTCCGCGTGATTCATATCCAGCAGCGGCGCGATCGGGGGCGAATAGCCATCGACCGCCAGCTGCGGATGCCTCGCCCGCAGGTTGGCCAGCGCCCGATCGAGATTCTCCACCGTGCTGCCGAGCAGGAACAGGCGCCAGCCGCGCTGTTCGGCCTCGGCGGCGAGTGCCGGCACGAGGTCGGAACCCGCCACGCGCTCGCGGAGGGGTGCGCCGAGCCAGCGCGAGGCCCAGACGAGGGGCGTGCCGTCGCACAGCACATATTCCGCCTCCAGCAGGATGCGCTGCAACTCGACGTCCCGGCTGGCCTGCAGGGCAAAGTCGACGTTCGCCGTCGCGAGGTAGCGCGGAATGCGTTTCGTAACCGCTTCGCAGATACGCCGGAGGGCCTCGTCAAGGGTGAGATCGTGAAATGGCACTCCGAGAATCACGACGGTGCGGGGCGGAACGGGCGTCGGGCTCATGCGTGGTCGGAAACAAGCGCTTCGTAAAAGGCGTGGAGGCGGGCGCCCAACTTGGGCCAGCCATAGAGTTCCAACACTTGCCGGCGGCCGGCGGTGCGCAGGCGGTCGCGCAGATCCGCGTCGATGGCGAGTTGCACCGTGGCCGAGGCAAAATCGCGCGGGGTATCCGCCAGAAGCAGATGCTCGCCGTGCCTCAACTCGAGTCCCTGGGC
>JBIJCX010000062.1:0-30441 GCA_044344465.1 Opitutaceae bacterium | reverse complement strand
GTGGGCGGGCGCGTCCCTGCGCCCGCATGCCCGGTAGCCGCGCTTGAGCGCAGCGAAAGCGTGGTCTCGCCCAGCGCTTTCATTTCGCATGCGGGCACGGGGACGTGCCCGCCCACCTGATCTCTGATTTCGAAACGGAGACCCTACCAGTTTCGTTGCCTGGGACCGTCCTGTTTGCCGACACGGGTAACCGAAACCAACGCGCAGGTGAGGCCGCGCGCGGAGCGCACGGCCCACCCTACTTCGCGACAAACCACGGTCGCGCCGTCGCGTCGTTTTTCAAAAACGCGAGGAGCAGCTGTGCGACTTTTTCGCGTCCCGAGGTTGCGCTCGGATGCGTGCCGTCTTCGCGCAGATCATCGCGCACCCAGACCAGCCCGTCGCTCTTCCGCGGCGTGAGCCCGTCGGCCCAGAGATACGGCCCCCAGAGCAGCAGCGGCGCCTTCACCTCGCCGCGCGACCGATCGTAGTTCAGGGCCGCCTCCCCGGCGATCTGTTGAGCAATGAGATCGCGCACCGCGAACGCACTTTCATAGGCATACGGCTCCGGGTTGAGCGGGGTGGTGGCGTAACCCGCGTAGATGCGGCTCGAGAGGTAGACGAGGCAGAGGTTCGGAAAACGCTGCTTGAGCATTTGGAGAGCCGTTGCGACGTCGGCGGCGAGTCTTTCGGCGTGTTTCGGAAACGGCTCCGTCGGCCGGATGTTCGCCTGCTTGAGCCACGCAACCTGCACCTGGGCGGCCGTCACCCCGGCGGCCCGCAGGCGGGTATCGACGGTCTGCCAGACGCGATTGTCGGGCGACTCGGCCCACTGCGCCGCCGCCTGCCCGCCCTGCGCCCCATCGACGATCACAACCGCCGCCGCCCTCGCCGGATCGCGCTCAGCGAGCTCCTTGAAGCGGGAAAATTCCTGCGTGGTGTTCGACATGCCGACAGACAGCAGCCCGATCTTGCCCTTCGCCGCCGGCTTTCCATCGGCGTCCCGCGGCCCAATCCGCGCCGCTTCTGCCAGCGCCGCCTTGAGGTGCGCGGCTGGCGGCTGGTTCCGGCCGCCGCCGTAGAGCCCACCGTCGCGGCCCTGGTATCTCTGAGCCGCGGTCACTTCGTCGAGCGGGATGAGTCCCGTTTTTTCGCGCGGCGGCGGCGCTCCGACCGACGGCGATTTGCCCCGGCCGCCCGGTGCGAACTTTGCCTGCATCTCACGCACGAAGGCCTGTTCGTCACCCGTCAATGTATCTCCCTGCTGGCGTTTCTGCTGGATGACGCGGAATCGTTCGCGTTGTTCGGCCGTCGGTGCCGCCGCACCCGAAGGCGCCGGCCCTTCGCCTCGCTGCCGGGCGGCCATCGCCCGTTCAAGATAAGCCTGATCGCCGGCGCTCAACGTCGCGCCCTCGCGTGTCTTCTGCATCAACTCCCGGGCGCGATTCCAGTCGATCGCTTCAGTCGCAGCGGCGTTAGCCGCCGCCCGCAAGCCCGCGACGAAGATCAGGCCTATCGCCAGGATCATCGCCAGGCCACGACCGCGCCAACGGGAGGCAACTGGGTTCGTTTTCATGCGGCTCCAGACGCCACTCCCCGGAGCGGAGTTACGGTCCGGCCACGAACGCCGGTCGGCCCGTGCGTCGCCGGAATCGGAGCGAGTCGCGATCGGCGCGGCACTCCACAAACCTGATTCTGAGCGCCCGCCCCCGCACCCAGGCAGGGAAACAACTTGTCGTGGCCGACGGAGTCGGCAAAAAGTCCGCCACCCACAATCCGCTCGCGCCTGCATTTCCGTGCCGTCGCCGGATGACCAAATATTCCTTCCTGCCCTGAAGCACCCGCACCTGCATCCTCGGACCAGGCACCGGCGCAAGTAATCGAGATCATCGCGCATAGACCCACGCTTCCTATGAAACCCCACTTTAACCCGATCGCCCTCGTCGCCGCGTGCCTCGCCCTCTGCCTGCCACCTTGCTTTTCCGCCGCCCCTACTGGCGGCAGCATCAACGGCCAGGTGAGCAATGCCGCCACCGGATCCTTCCTGCAGGGCGCCGTTGTCGAACTCGCCGGCACCAATCGCAGCGCCATCACCGATCGCGAGGGCCGTTACGAATTCAGCGACGTGCCGGCGGGACCAGCCACCGTCGTGGTCAGTTTCAGCGGCCTGGATCAGCAGCGGCTGCCGGTGCCCGTCGCCTCGGGTCAGGTCGTGGTCCGCGACATCGCCCTCACGGCGGAGATATATAAACTGGATAAATTCACCGTGGCCGGAGAGCGCGAGGGCACCGCGCTGGCGGAGACGCTCCAACGACAGGCGCCCAACGTGAAGGCCGTCGTCTCCTCGGACACCTTTGGCAACGTGGCCGACGGCAACATCGGCGACATGCTCCAGCACATGGCCGGAATGACGGCCGACTATAACGGCCACGACGTGCGCCAGGTGAGCATTCGCGGCGTCGGTGCCGCGTTGAACTCGGTGACGATGGACGGCCAGCAGGTGGCCAGCGCCCAATCTGCCAACGGCGGACGGGCCTTCGAGTTCGACCAGGCGTCATTGGGCAACATCGAGACCATCGAACTGACCAAGGCCCCGACGCCGGACATGGACGGCGCCTCGATCGGCGGCAGCGTGAATCTCGTGACCAAGAGCGCATTCGATCGCGCGGCCGGCCGGATTTCGACCTACAGCATCGGCTTCATCACCCGGAGCACGCACAAGGCCTCGGCCCCAACGTGGAAAGCGCCCGTCGAAGGGTTCGGCCCGTCGCTGAGCTTCAGCTACTCGGACGTGCTCGGGGAAAAGAGGAATATAGGCATCACCCTCACCGGCACGCTCCACAGCCAACCGGGTGCCGGCTCGACCACCCTGCAAAGCTACGAGCGCAAGACCGACCCCGGTCCGGTCTTTGATTTTTCCATGGGGCGGCGGGTCGAGAACGCCACCCGCTCCCGGGTGGCGAGCGGCCTGAAGCTGGACTACCGCTGGAGCGCGCAGACCACCGTTTCCCTCAACCTCTCCTACAACTATTATTTTGAAAACCCCGACACCCGGCTGAGCACGCTGGCCACGGTTGGGGTCGCGACCGCGGCCACGCCCCAGGTTCTCGCCACCGTGGATGCCAGCGGCCGTCGCACCGGCGGTGGTTATATCAACCCCAACTACGGCGATAATATCACGCGGGTATATGCCCATCCCACGCTCTCCTCCAACGCGATCTCGGTCAACGCGTGGGACAATTCGGGCCGGACCTTCCTGATCCAACCGATGGTGCGGCATCGGTTCGACGGGTTGGCCATCGATTACGGGGCGAGCTACTCGAACGCGGCCGCCTACAATGGCGTGCCCCAAAACATCGTCACGATGCGACTGGCGAACATCGGCTGGACCGTCGACCGCTCCAGGAACCTCGTGGTCCCGACGATCACCCAGACCGAGGGTCCCGTCATGTACAATCTCAACAACTACACGAACCTGTTGCTCACGCAGAATGACAAGCGCTCCACTGACACCGTCCTGGGCGGCAAATTCAACCTGAGGAAAGATCTTCGCCTCGCCCTGCCGACCTACGTGAAGACGGGCGTCACCTACCAGCGGCAGGAACGCAAACTCTGGGGTGAAAACCGGCGGTATAATTATGCGGGGCCGGATGGTGTGTTCGGCAACGCCGATGACAACCGCGACCTCGGGCAGTTTACCGACATCACCGGCTACCACCGGCTGGATGAAAAGACCTACGCCGAACGCGGTGGCGCACCGGTCTGGCCCAATCCCTACGGCCTCGCACGCCACCTGCGGGACAACGCCCGGCTCTGGAAGGAAGACGTCGCCTTCGGCGCGCCGACCGCCTTGCAGGCATTGAAGTATGTCACTGAGGAGGTCGCCGCCGGCTATGTCATGGGCAACGTCCGCCTCGGCCGCGTTTCGGCGCTGGCCGGTGTCCGGATGGAGGATACGCAGGTCGACGGCGAGGGGCCGTTGAATTATATTTCCCCGGCCGAGAAAGCCCGCCGGGCGGCATGGGTGGGTCCGGTGACCGATGCGGAGACGGTGCGGCGCGCCGAGGCCCAGTATGGCGGCCGGGCCACGAACAAGGGCCAATACCGCGTCGTCCTGCCCGGTGTCCACTTGAAGTATGAGCCCATCGCCGGCCTTGTCACGCGCGCCAGCTGGTCGACCGGGGTCGGTCGACCCGGCTTCGGATCGATTATCCCGAACGATACCGTCAACGACGACACCCTGCGAGTGACGGTCAGCAATCCGAACCTGAAGCCGCAATACGCGAACAACTACGATTTGACCGCCGAGTACTATTTCAAGCCGCAGGGATTGCTCTCGGTCGGGGTGTTTCGGAAGAAAATCCAAGACTATATCTACACCGACAGCAGCCAGATCATCGCGGCCGGATCCGACAACGGTTTCGACGGGCAATACGCCGGCTACGGTCTGACGACCCAAGCCAA
Source organism: Opitutaceae bacterium (assembly GCA_044344465.1). GTDB lineage: Bacteria > Verrucomicrobiota > Verrucomicrobiia > Opitutales > Opitutaceae > ER46. The sequence goes on along the minus strand of JBIJCX010000062.1, from coordinate 25,998 downwards.
CGGCGGCTCGGCGCAAATCGAAGGCATCGAGTTCAGTTACCAGCAGCAGCTCACGTTCCTGCCCGGCTGGGCCAAGGGCTTCGGCTTCAGCGCCAACTATACCTCGCTGAAGACCGAGGGTAACTATGGTGGCACCGCCGTACTCACGACCAACAGCCTGGCGGGCTTCGTGAACAAGACCGGCAACCTCGGCTTGAGCTACCGCGGCCGGGGCTTTGATCTCCGCTTGCAGGCGGTTCATCGCGGCGAGTATCTCACGAGCAATTCGACGAACCCCGCGCTGGTACAGTTCCAGAAGGCCAAGACCACGTGGGGCTGGAAATCACGGTATACCGTCACGAAGAAACTGAGCGTCTTCCTCGATTTGGATAATATCTTTTCGGTGCCGCTCGACACCATCTACGCGCTGTATTCAGACCGGATTGTCAGCAACCGGACGTTTCCGATCAAGATTGTCGGTGGCGTCACCGGCCGGTTTTGAGGGCGGGGGTTGCGGTAGATCTTCCGACGACCGGGTGCGTGCAAACGTGGGCCTGGGATCAAAATTGGGTTGCCTTGTCATTCCGAGACCAAAAACCAACGCCGAGCCGTTGGGTGGTACCCTATATGAACTCATTTTTGCCTGTCATCCTGAGCGCAGCGAAGGATCCAACACGACGGCCGCATGCGAGGATCCCGCTGGATTCTTCGCTGCGCTCAGAACGACCAACAGGTTTGAATGCACACCCTTTAACCCGATGCCCCATCCGAAACAATCCGGTGTTCGCTCCGCAACCGGCGGCGTAATACGTCGCCCACGCTCCCCGCAAGTGCTCCTGTCACTGGGCTTGGTGGTGGCGCCGGCGGCGCTTGACGCCCAACGCCCCGCCCAGGGCCCGGCGGCGGCCACCACCGTCACGGCGCCGGCGTTTGAGGTATTCGAAAGATCGATTCTCGAACTGCAGGCAGCTCAGGCCGATGGCCGCGTCACTTCCCGCGGGCTGGTCGAGGCCTACCTCGCGCGCATTGCGGCCTATGATCAAGCCGGGCCGCGGCTCAACTCGATCGTGGTGCTGAACCCGCGCGCCCGCGCAGACGCCGACACGCTCGATCGCGAGCGCGCCACGCGGGGTCCGCGCAGCCCGCTGCACGGCATTCCCGTGCTCGTGAAGGACAATTACGACACCGCCGACATGCCCACCTCCGGTGGAGCCCTGGGTCTCGCCACGCTGCAGCCGGCCACCGACGCCTTTCAGGTGAAACGGCTGCGCGAGGCCGGCGCGGTGATTCTCGGCAAAACGACCATGCACGAACTCGCAGCGGGCATCACCACGATCTCCTCGCTCACCGGGCAGACGAGAAATCCGTACGATCTGGCCCGCGTTCCGGGCGGATCGAGCGGCGGCACGGGCGCGGCCATCGGCGCCAGCTTTGCAGCGGCGGGCATGGGCAGCGACACCTGCGGCTCGATTCGCATTCCCGCCGCCAACCAGAATCTCGTCGGCCTCCGCGCCACGCAGGGGCTGTCGAGTCGGACCGGCGTGATCCCACTTTCATCGACCCAGGACGTGGCCGGACCTCTCGCGCGTTCCGTGACCGACCTCGCCCTCATGCTCGACGCCACCGTGGGCCCCGATCCCGACGATCCGGTGACCCGTGACGCCGCGGCTCACATGCCCAAGACCTATCGCGACGCGCTGGTCGCCGACGGTCTGAAGGGCGCGCGCATCGGCGTTCTGCGCTCGCTCTTCGGCTCCGCCCCTGAGGACAACGAGGTCGCCGCCATCGTCCGCAAGGCGCTCGACGCGATGAAAGCGCAGGGCGCGGAAGTACTGGACGTCACCGTGCCCGGGATGGACGACCTCGTGCGCGACAGCAGCGTGATCAACGACGAGTTCAAGTTTGATCTCGCGGAGTATCTGGCGCGTCACCCCAACGCGCCCGTGAAGTCGCTCGGGGAGATCCTCGAGCGCGGGCTGCATCACGCGGCGCTCGATCAAGGCTTTCGCACCCGCAATGCCGTCGTGGCGAAAGAGTCCGAACACTACCGGCAGGCGATGATCAAGCGGCGGGCCCTGCGCGCAGCGGTGCTGGCCGCGTTCGAGGAGCATCGCCTCGATGCGCTCGCCTATCCGACTCTTCGCCGTAAACCCACGCTCATCGGTGAGCAACAGGCCGGCACCAACTGTCAGTTGAGCGCGACCTCCGGCCTGCCCGCGATATCGTTTCCCGCCGGATTCACCGACGATGGCGTGCCGATCGGGATCGAACTGCTGGGCGCAGCGTTTGAGGAGGCACGCCTGCTCAAGCTGGCCTACGGGTGGGAGCAGACCGCCAAGCCGCGCCGACCACCCTTCAGCACACCCGCCTTGGCCGGGGGCGCCGCGCCGCCGCCGGTTGTCTTTCAAATGGTGATACCCGCCGCCGATTCATCCGGCGCGGCCCGCGGCCCGTCGGCGCACGTTCGGTTCACGTATGACGCCGTCACCGGGGAACTGCGCTTCGACGCCGTCATAAATGGCCTGGGCGCGGACCGGCTCATCGCGCTCACGCTGCAGCGCTCGGACGGCGCCAAGCCCGGTCCGATCCTCTTTCACCTGCTCTTCGCGGGACAGACAAATGCAATGGGCAGCGTCACCCTGCGGGGCCGCGACCGCGAGAGTCTCGTGGCGGGCCGTCTCTTCGTACACGGGTACACGCGGGAGCAGCCGCTTGGAATCGGGCGGGCCGTGGTGCAATTGCCGTAGCCGCAACAAAGGACGGGACCGAGGCCGCGCCCGGAGTGCACGGCTCACCCTTTGGATTCCGCGTTCGAATCGACGCCCCTGCCCGCAGCGCTTTCGCTTGCGACGCGCGCCGTCGTGGGACAACAAGCTTTCGCCGGCCGCCGCGCGGCGGCCGGCGTCACGATGAATGCACGACCAGGAAAGTGGATCGCCTCGGGAATCGCCGCCCTTGCCCTGCTCGCATCCGGGCGCGGCGCCAGTTCGACGCTGCCGTGGCAGGAGGTCCACGGCGCGCGAATTCCGATTCCGCCACCCGAACATCCGCGGCTCTATCTGCGGGCCAGCCACGCCGCCGAGCTGGGCACGCGCTTGCGCCACCTGGAACTGCAGCCGGCCGTCGAGCGGCTGCGGGCGCAGGCCCGGACCTCGGCGCAGTCCAAGCTCGAATGGGATGCCTTGCAGTATCTGGTTTCCCATGACCGCGCCCTCGGACGGGCCACCCTCGAATCGGCGCTGGCGCTGCTGAAGAAGTCGGAACTGCCCGACCGCCAGGACGCATGCCGCGTCACCGGCCGGATGATGGTGACGGGCGCGATCGTCTACGACTGGCTGCACCCGCTGCTCACGCCTGGGGAGAAACAGGCTTTCATCGTGGAATTGGTCCGGCTGGCGAAGACGCAGGAGTGTGGCTATCCGCCGAAGGGCCAGGGCTCGGTGACCGGCCATGCCTCGGAAGCCATGATCATGCGCGACATGGTTTCCGCCGGCATCGCCATCTACGATGAGTTTCCGGAGATGTACGAACTGGCGGCCGGCCGGATTTTTCGCGAGCACCTGCCGGTGCGCAACTGGCTCTATGCCGGCCACGCCTACCATCAGGGCGATTCCTACGGCGCCCATCGGTTCAGCTGGGACACTTACCCGCTTTGGATCTTCGACCGGCTGGGCGCGGGCAATGTATATAACCCCGAACAGCGCTTCGTGCCCTATCTCTGGACCTATACAACGCGACCCGACGGCCAACGGCTGCGCGCCGGTGACACCTTCGCCCACAGCGCGCCGCGCGGCCGGCCCTGGAGCGAGTATGTCGGCACGATGCTCATCGCCAGCTACTATGGCGACGGGATCCTGCTCGATCAGTTCAAGCGCCAGGGCGGCAGCGACGGCAACGAAACGATCTTCGAAGTCCTCTGGCGGGACCTCGCCCTGCAGCCGAAGCCTGGCCACACCCTGCCGCTCTCGCGCTACTTCGGTTCGCCGTTCGGCTGGATGGTGGCGCGCACCGGCTGGGGCGAGGATGCCGTGATCGCCGAGATGAAGGTGAACGAGTACAATTTCGTGAACCACCAGCATCTCGATGCCGGCGCATTTCAGATCTACCATCGCGGCGCCCTGGCGATCGACTCCGGGCTCTACTCCGGTTCCTCGGGCGCGTACGGCAGCCCGCATTGCCGGAATTACTATTGGCGGACCATCGCGCACAATTCGCTCCTCATCTACGATCCGCAGGAGCAGTTCAGCCGCAAGGGCGACTACGGCAACGACGGCGGCCAGCGTCTGCCCAACAATCGATCCGAGGCCAGGACGCTGGAAGCTCTCCAGGCGCCGGCGAATGGCTACCGCACCGGCCAGGTGCGGGCCCACGGATTCGGCCCCGATGCGCAGTCGCCCGACTTCACGCTGTTGCAGGGCGATCTCACCGCCGCGTACAGTAAGAAGGTCCGGCAGGTGACGCGCTCCTTTGTATTCCTCAACCTGCGTAATCCGAAGATTCCGGCGGCGCTGGTTGTATTCGATCGCGTGGTCAGCGCCGATCCGTCCTTCCGCAAATCCTGGCTGCTGCACGCGCAGGAGGAGCCGCAGATCGAACGCAACGCCGCGGTCGTGAACTGCACGGAGCACGGGGAGACCGGACGGCTGTTCCTCGACGTCGTACTCCCGCGTCCGGAAAACCTCACCCTGGGGAAAGTTGGCGGACCGGGTCGCGAGTTCATGGTCTTCGGCACCAACTACGCCAATGATCCGGAGCCGAACCGCCTCGCGCGCGGTTCACTGGAGCCTGGGGCGTGGCGGATCGAGGTCTCGCCCAAGCTCCGTGCGGCCGAGGATCTTTTTCTCCACGTGATGCAGGTGAGCGATCGCACGGCTGGCTCGCGCTGGCCGGTGACGGGCCTGGATTCCGACACGCACACGGGCGGCGTAATCGCCGGCCCGGACCAATCCTGGGCGGTGCTTTTCCGCCGTGACGGCACGCGCTCCGGCGAACCGGTGCGCTTCACGCTGCGCGGCTCCGGGCGCATCCATGTCCTGGTGACAGATCTGGTGCCGGGCCAATGGCACGCCGGCCGCGGTGGCGCAGCCGGCACCGTCGCCGTCGAGGTGCCGTCAGATTCCGGCGCAGCGTGGTTCGAAGCCGGAGCGGGTGATTGGATCTTGCGCCGCTGAACCAGGCTTGGGTTTTGACGTGCCACGGGAGCGAGGAGATGTCCGGCACCTGGGGACGAACGCTCAGCGCGGGGTTGATCGGGGTTGGAAAATTTTCCTACCAACAAGATTTTCCTACCCCAATCCGACTGAATTTTGGGTAGGAAGATTTTGTTGGTAGGAAGATTTCGGCAGGTCGGAGCCTGCTGGCAGGCGATGAGCGACCCATGCCGGAGGTCCCCCCGGAAAAATCACCTGCAAGCACGGTTTCCCGCGCGACTCCGTCAAGTCTCGCGCACAAAGGTGGAGGACGTCATGCACCTCGTGCAACGGCTCGGTTTTCCGCCCGGCAGCGTTGAAGTATCTTGATTTCAGCGGTGGACGAATTCGCCCCACGGTGTTCAGGAGTATCGATTTGCGATCTGCGAAGCGGTGATGAAAAACCGCGGTGCATAACAGCTCTTCCGAGCGCCAAGGTCCGTCCGTTCCCGATGCCGAAATCACGGTGCGCCACGACGCACCGGCGTGGATGCGAGACTTCATCATCAGTCGTGCCTACGGTATAGGATCGGCCCAGCGACCTCCGGAAAATTCTGCACCGCCAACTCATTGGCCGTTGCATTGAGCGACGTCGCGCAACGAATCAGATTTTCGCGCGCTTTAAACTTTCGACGCGTGGCAGCATCGCGTTCAGCCCCCGTCAAACCGTTCGTATCGATTTCCCAAATGGGAAAACGCGTTCCGATCGTTTGCGACGATGCTGGCGCCGGCACATTCCGCGACGGCGAGCTGCCACGCGTCGTTTTCGCCGAAGCGCCGGCCGGCTTTCCGCGCCCGACGTTGGAGTTCGGCGCATTTCTTCGCATGCTTGAAACCGACGGTCTGCGGCACATAGCGGGTGATGAAGGGCATGCCGCGTGCCTCGTTATCGAATCCCTCCAGGAATTCCGCCACGGTGACGCTCGACACCAGCAACGCGCGATCAGCCAAACCACGATGACGCCGCAGCCATTGCATCGCCGGTCCGGCCCGGCCGGATTCGATTTCGCGTTCGAGTGCGATCAGAAACGACGAATCAAGCAGCGTGGGAGACACGGCGGCCCTTGCGTTCGGCGTTCCTCGCGAGTTCGGCCTCGGCCCAATCGGCGAGTTCGTGCGTCGTCACGACTTTGCCCAGCGAGCGGGCATGGATCAGCTCGGAGCGCGACATGCCGACCGCCTTCGCCGTGCGGTCCAGTTGTTTCAGTTCGGCCGCAGTATAGCGCGTGGAAATGGGAAACTCCTTCATAACCCCACCAGAAAACAATCCGCCGGCCCCGTCAACTACGGCGGTAGTTTTCCGATGAAGCGCCGTCGCAACCGAGAGCCGGCGGATGGCGGCCGTCGGCGCGGTTCCGTGCCCGTCCGCGGCGCCGGAATGCTGTACCCAAGGCCAACGGAGACGTTGCCATGGCGTCCGGTGGAGTTTCCTCGCCCCGGTGCCCCGGCGCGGTGAACCTCTCCGCCGTTTTCCTCCCGCCGTCATGCACGAATCGCACCGCCTGCGCGCCGTCCAATCGCCCATCATTCCCGTGATCGCGGATCTGATCCGGAATAGTCCGGGCACGATCTCGCTCGGGCAGGGCGTCGTTAACTACGGGCCGCCGCCGTCCGCGTTGGCGCAGATCGCGCCCTTCCTCGCCGATCCGGCCAACCACAAATACTCGGCCGTCACGGGACTGCCCGCGCTCGTCGCGGCGATCGAGGCCAAGCTCGCCACGGAAAATCAAGTCCAGGTCGGCGCCGAAGGCCGGGTGGTCGTGACCGCTGGCGGCAACATGGGTTTTCTCAACGCCATCCTGGCGATCACCGATCCTGGCGACGAGGTCGTGCTGCCCACGCCGTATTACTTCAACCACGAGATGGCGATCACGATGGCGGGCTGCCGGCCGGTGCTGGTGCCGACGGACGAGGAGTACCAATTGCGCTTCGAGGCAATCCGCGCGGCGGTCACGCCGCGGACCCGCGCGATCGTGACCGTCTCGCCCAACAACCCCACGGGGGCCGTGTATCCCGCGGCGGCTCTGCGCGCGGTCAACCGGCTTTGCGCCGAACGCGGGATCTTCCACGTGCACGACGAGGCGTACGAATATTTCACGTTTGATGGCGCGGAGCACTTCTCGCCGGGTTCCGCCCCGGGCAGCACGGAGCACACAATTTCCCTGTTCTCCCTTTCGAAGGCCTACGGTTTTGCGAGCTGGCGTATCGGTTGGATGGTGATCCCGGCCCGGCTCGAGGCGGCGGTGCGAAAAATCCAGGACACCAACATCATTTGCCCGCCGGTCATTTCGCAGTTTGCCGCGGTCGGCGCGCTGCAGGCCGGCCGGGGCTACGCGCAGGAAAAACTCCGCGACATCGCGGTGTCACGCGCCGCGGTGCAACGGACGCTCGCGGAGTTCGAGGGGTGCGTCGTGCCGCGGGCGGACGGGGCGTTCTACTTCCTGCTGCGCCTCGCGACCGATCGCCACCCGATGGACGTGGCCGAGCGGCTGATCCGCGAACACGGCGTGGCAGTGATCCCCGGCAATGCCTTCGGCCTCGCGGACGGCTGCCACTTGCGCGTGGCGTATGCGGCGCTCCCCCCGGCGGCGATCAGCGAGGGCGTCGACCGGCTGGTGCGGGGTTTGAAGGTTCTGCTGTGAAATTAGGGCGCGGAGGTGGCGGCGCCTGGCTGAGTGTAGCCGCGCTGGAGCGCAGCGACAGCGTGGAGACTCCCCGCCCCACGTTTTCCACCGTTGGCCTCAAACGCGGCTATACCTGGCCGGCGATGCCTTGTGCCGGTGGAGGGCCGAGCTCCGTCGAGGCCGCATCCGCGCCAGTGTTGTTTCGGCCTCGGCGGAGCTCGGCCCTCCGCTGGGCGCGAAGAACTCGACGAAGCCGGGTGTGGACCAACGGGAAAGTAGACGCCCTCACACCACCTGGGTCTTCGCCGCGGCGCCGCCGAAGAGCTCGCGCAGCACGCTCCAGGCTTTGCGCAGGCCGGCGTCGCGCACCCCACCCGTCAGGCCGTAGGCGCGAACCAGCACTTCCTCGTGGCCATGATACCGCGGCGGCAGCAGCAGGAACGTCTTGCCGCTGTCCTCGCCGATGCTGGAGAAAAACAATCCCTTGCCGACCGTCAGCTTTTCCAACGGCACTTTCGCCGAGCGCACCGGCAGCACGAGCCACGGGCGAAAGAAAAACTCGATCGCCCTGGTCTCCGTGCGTTGGACCAGCCGGCCATAGGTGCGCGGCGGCACGCCCGGCAGATTCGCGCCGGCAAACATCAGGTTGTCGTTTTCCGCCGGTGAGAACCGCTTCCGGCGCAGCGTGAAGAAATCCCAGCAGAACACGCTGCCGAAAACCGTGAGCCGGAAGGCCCAGCCCGCCACGAAATAAGCCACCACGATCACCACGAGCGACAGCGCCGCGCCGACCCACGGGTTGATCGTGGCCGACAGCGTCAGCAAGCCCAGCAGGCCCGTGCGGGCGCCCTTGAGCGCCGCATCGATCGCACCCCACGGGCTCAGGAGGATCAGCACGTTGATCGCGTGCGACGCCATCCACACCAGGGCGAACATCGCGATGCCGAACGGCACGGTCAGGATGTTCAGCACCGACGAGAAATCGAAGCTCGCCAGGTGAATCGTCGCGAGTCCGCTCGACGCCAGCATGCCGTCGGTCGCCGGTGTCTGCGCCCCGACGATCATTTTCGAAAGCGCGCCCATCGTGAACGGCACGACCGCGCCGGCGGCGACGAGCCCCGTGGCCTTGTTCTCGATCGTCTCGAGCACGTCGAGCGGCTTCTTCAGCCCCGGTGGCAACGCGGTCCCGAGCGCATCCTTGGCGGCGCATACGCCCACGATCAGAATTGCGGGCCCGAAAAAGGCCCACTGCGCGTACCACGGCAACGCCGCGCGCGCCGCCTCGTCCTTTGCCGTCGCCCACTGATAGGCCCCGTAGGCGCCCGTGCCGAGCAGCGGTGAAATCGCAATGCCCGTGACCGTGGAAACCGCCGTGGCGATCGGGGCCACCGGTGATCCATCCTTGCTGGCCGGAGCCGGCTTGGACGCACTGGCCGTGGCCGCGAGGGCAAAGGGCATCGTGATCACGGTGAGAGTGGCCGCGAGCAACAGAAGCGGGAAAATGCGTTTCATGCGCAAAACATACGGATCTCGACCCCGCTGGAAAGTTCTAAGCCGCAAGAATTCGGCTGAGAGCTGGGTTCCTCGCTGTTTTCAGTGGGTAACTGCCGGTGACAGAGAGCCCCGAAGGGGCGAGAAGTTGAAAGCCCAGGGCAACGCCCTGGGAAAGGTTCACGGAAAAGTCCAAGCCCTGCAGGGGCGGCACCTCCCACAGGTGTCGCCCCTTCAGGGCGAAGAAATCCCCTCAATCCGATTCCCAGGGCGTTGCCCTGGGCTTTCGAAGATCGCCCCTTCGGGGCTTCGGACCACGTAGCCATCGACTCACAGAAAACAGCGAGGAACCTAAAATCGCGGCCTAAAGCCGCTCCTACAGTTTTCGGCAAATGCCCCGGGGATGTTCATGCCTGCGCCGCACGGACCATCGCCTCGACGCTGCGATCCACATCGGCCTCGGTCGTGGCCCACGACGAGATGCTGATCCGCATCGCCGTCCTCCCCTGCCAGACCGTGACGCCGCACCAGCACGTCCCGTCATCCTGCAGGCGTTGAATCACCTGGCTGGTCCTCTCGGCGTCGCCAAACGACACCAGCACCTGGTTGAGCACGACGTCGTTGAGGATTTCGAAACCCGCCGCCGTAAGTTTCTCGGCGAAGCGGCGGGCTTGCGCACAGTTGCGCTCGATGATCCCGCCGACCCCGGCCCGGCCAAGCGAGCGCAGGGCCGCCCAGACCTCGACGCCACGGGCGCGCCGGGACAACTCCGGCGTGAAATCGGCGGGGTTGCGAAACGCGCTCTCGGTTGGGAGATATTCGGCCGTGATCGCCATTGCCGCCTGCAACGCGTGGGCATCACGCACGAAGGCGAGCCCGCAATCGTAGGGGACGTTGAGCCATTTGTGGGCGTCGGTGGCCCAGGAATCCGCGTCCGCGATTCCGACGGTGAGGTGCGATCGCGAAGGCGCCGCGGCGGCCCACAAGCCAAAGGCGCCGTCAACGTGCACCCAGGCCCCCGCCGCGCGCGCACGACGGCAGACTTCGTCAACGGGATCGAAGGCACCGGTGTTCACGTTGCCGACTTGCGCACAAACAATCGTCGGACCGGAAATCGCCGGTAGCTGATCCGCGCGCATGCGGCCCTCGCGATCAACCGGCACCTTGACGACACGACTGCGACCGAGCCCGAGGACGCCGAGCGCCTTCGTCACCGACGGGTGCGCCTCCGCTCCGATGACCACCGTGATTGGCGGCGCGCCGAACAAGCCATCGGCCTCGACATTCCACCCTGCCCGCTTGAGGACCGCGTGGCGTGCGGCGGCGAGCGCACCCAAGTTCGCCACCGTCGCGCCCGTCACAAACGCACCGCCACACTCCGGCGGCAGCCGCAGGATATCGAGCAACCAGCGCAGCGCGATCTGTTCCAAGAAGGCCGTGCCGGGCGTGGCGCGGTAGTAGGCGCTGTTCTGATCCCAGGCCCCGGCGAGCCAGTTCGCCGCGAGCGCCACCGGCAGGGACCCGCCAATGACGAAACCGAAGAACCGCGGACCTGCCATCGCCGCGGTCGCCGGCGAGCCAACCTCGTCCAGCAATCGCAGCGTCTCGGCCGGATCGGTCGGACCTGCCGGCAGCGGCTCATCCAAGGCGCGCAGTCCTGCCACGGCGGCGGACGACGGCGCCACGGCGCGGGTTGCCACGCCCTCAAGATAGCGAATCGCGCGTGTCGAGGCATCGGTCAGAAGTGGGTTCATGTTTCGCTGATAGGCAGGTCCGACGCATTGCGCAACGCTGGCGAGCCTGTGTGCTCTGTACCTGATGCAGGCGGTGTGTGCAGACGGACTTGGCCGTATCCGGAAATTTGAATGCGGAACCCACGAAGCGAATCGAACCGAGCAAGAGAGAAGCGGCTCAATATCCGGTTTACATCCTTCACGCCACCCCGGGGAATTAGCAGTTGAGGCCGGTCCGCATCGTCACAATTTTACGGGTATGGCCATCATTCCCCGTGTGTCCCCAACGATCCTTCGCCCCCCTCACCGCTGGACTTTTGGCCAGGCTCCCGCCGCTCCCGCCCGGGGCATGCGGGTCACAACCCTGGCGATCGCATTTTTCACCGCGGCGTTCTTCCTCTTCTCGCCCGGTACCGCGGCGGAGAACACGTCCCGCGGGGCGGACGTGCGCCGCATTGTTTTCCTCGGCGACAGCATCACCTATGCGGGCGGTTACATTGACTGCATCGAAGCCGTGATCCGCACGCGCGATCCGGCGTGGCGGGGCGAGATTCTGGCCCTCGGCCTGCCGAGCGAAACCGTGTCGGGTCTCTCCGAGCCCGGCCACGCCGCGGGAAAATTTCCCCGGCCCGTGCTGCGCGAGCGACTCGATCGGGTGCTCGATCAGACCAAGCCCAATCTCGTCGTGGCCTGCTATGGCATGAACGATGGCATCTACCACCCGTTTTCCGAGGCGCGATTCGCGGCGTTTACGCAGGGCATCACCCACCTCCGAGGCCGGGTCGCCGCCGCGGGCGCCCAGCTCATGCACGTGACGCCCCCGGTCTTTGATCCGGAACCGGTCCGGGAGCGGACTCTGCCGGCCGGACTGGACGCGTATCCGAAACCTTACGTCGGCTACAACGACGTGCTCGATCGCTATGCCGCCTGGCTGATCGCCCAACGCGCGGCCGGCTGGGACGTCATCGATGCCCACGGCCCGATGAACCACGCGCTCGCGCAACGGCGCGGAGGCGATCCGCGTTTCACGTTCGCGAAAGACGGAGTGCATCCGGATGCGGCCGGTCACGTCATCATCGCGCGGGCGATCCTCGCGGCGTGGAATTTGCGGCCGGACGAGGGCGAACTCCTGGCGAGGCTCGCCGCGCCGCCCGAGTCCGAGCTGCTCAAGCTGATCCGCACCCGCCGCAAGCTCCTTTCCGATGCCTGGCTCAACGCCACCCGCCACGAGCGTCCGGGCATGGCAAAGGGACTGCCGCTCCCGCAGGCCGCGATCCAAGCCGCCGACCTCGAGAAAAAAATCCGCGCGCTCATGGCGACGAAGCCCGGCGGATCATTGAAAAGCTAACCGGCGCCCGGACCGCCGCTCGTGCCCCGCGAGCTCAACCCGTCGGCAGGCTGAGCAAGTCGTCCGGATGCGTTTTCTCGCGCTCGCTCTCGAGGTATTTTTCCCCGCGATGGGTGACGACAACCAGCTTCACCGCGGCGTCCGCCGTCTTCAGGAAAAACTCGTCGGTCCCGGCCTCAATCGCCGCAATCGCGGCCGTTTGCGAAAGCCGCCAGCGCGTGCGGTCGGAGTTGACGCCGCCGATGGCGTCTACCCGTTCGTGGGGATCGTGGCTGTAAGCGCGGTTGACATACATAACTGCGCGGCTGCGGTAGGGTCGGGCCATGGTGGGTTCTTTGATTTCGAAAGGTTGTCTGCGCTCTGTTGCCTGCACCGTATCGCCGGTCCCCCTTATTAGCCAATGAATACGTTCCGCTCCCGGCAAAGTGTCCCCGGGGCCGTCGCTTCCGGCACGATTTCTTCTTGTCGTGCAACACTTCTTGCTGGTGCAGTGTCAGGTTCGCGATGAAACCAATCAAAATTTTCGCCTTGGCCCTGGGTGCCGTCGGACTGGTGCTGGCACTGGTTGCGATTCTGGCGCTTACCCCGGCCGTGCAAACCTGGGCGGTGCGCCGCGCCGTGGCTTCGCAGCCCGGCATGACCATTGAGCTTGGCCGCGTGGCGGCCGGATTATCGACCGCGGAAATCACCGACCTGCGCGTGGTCAAGGACCGCGCCGTGGTGACCGCAAAGCTGGTTTCCGTCCAGTATTCGGCGTGGGACTACCTCGCGAAGAAACGCATTAACGCTGATTTCGTCAGGGTGCAGGACCTCGTGGTCGATCTGCGGGCCGCCGGCAACCTCGTGGGCGATCTGCGCCCGGCCGGCAACCCGGCCGCTGTCCCGGGAGGCCCCACCAGCGCCACCGGCGCCGGCCGCGCCAACGCTGGCCCGCCCGCCGCCAAAGGCTCAGCCGTTCCTCCCACGGCCAGTGCCAAACCCGTGTCCCCCATCCCGCCCGCTGTCGCCGCCAAGCCGGTTCCTTTCGATGGCATCCTCAAGCTGGTGCAACTGCCACTCGATCTCCGCGTCGCGAAATTCGCCGCCAACGGTCGCGCGCTCCTGCCTCAGGATCAGGTCGTCACCTTCGACCTGAAGGCGGCGAATCTTGAGACCGGGCAAAAGGGCAAGCTCGAGTGGATCGTGGACTTCGCCGATCCGCAGAAAAATGCGCCGCTCCAGGGATTGAAGACCACAGGTTCCCTGGCCCTCCACCTCACGCCCGATCGACGGATCGATCTCATCGAAGTCGATGCCACCGCCAACGCCGTGGGCCCCGGCCTCCCGAAGGATCGCCTCAAGCTCGAGGCCAAGGTCGAGCAACCGACCGCAAGCGGCAACGAAAGCTACGCCGTGCGGGTTGGGCTCGTGCGGCAGGACAAAATGGAACAGCTGCTCGGCGGCACTGCCCAGTACCAGCCCGCCACCAAGGAAATCGCCGGGGGCTGGGAAGTGGCGATTCGCAGCGAACAGCTCGCCGCCCTCCTGGCCGGTCTCGGTCTCCCCGAACTCGCGGCCAGCGGAAGCGGCAAGTTCACGGTGAACCCGACCCGCAATGCGATGTCCGCCTCGGGCGAAATCCAGGGGCAGGTGTCGCAGCTGGCGAAACTGTCGCCGGCGCTGGCCACCGTCGGCGACGTGCGCTTCGTCACCAAATTCGACAGCGGCCTGGCCGACAACGTCGCCCGCCTCGATCGGCTCGAAGTCGAGATCACCGGTGCCGACGGCCGGAAATTCGCCCAACTCAACCTGCTCCAGAAGGTCGCCTACGCGCTCGACGCCAAACGCGTGACGCTCGCCAATCCAAAGTCCGAACTCGCGCGTCTGTCCCTCCAGGCTTTGCCGCTCGCGTGGGCGCAATCCGCCGTCAAGCCGCTCGTCATCGAAAGCGGCGACGTCTCGCTCGCCCTCGCCATCGAGGCGGAGGCCGACGGCAGCCGGGTCCGCGTTCGCACCCTCGAGCCGCTGACGCTCCGCACCGTCACCATCAAGGATGGCGCGCTGGCGCTCGTGGACCGGGTAAGCCTCAACACCCGGCTCACGATCGACTACTCGGCCAATCGCGTCGCGGCCGAAATCACCGAGCTCAGCATCACGATGCCGGCGGGCGACGAGCTGACCGGAAAATTCACGGCCGACGTCACGTCCCTGTCCACGAACCCCACGGCCGTATTCTCGACCCAGCTCCAGGCCAAGGTCGTCAATGCACTCAAACCGTTCTTGCCGTTCGAGCCCGGCCCCGTCGCCGTCGCGTTTGCCGCGGAAGGCCAGGCCGATGGTCAACGCGTCCAGCTGCGCAAGGCATCGGTCGGGGTGAATCGCGCGGCCGGCGCACTGCTGGCTGCGCTCGAAATCCAGCAACCCGTTTCCGCGGATTTCAAGCAGAACACCGTCTCGGTGGCCAACCCGGCGGCCAATGCGGCGCGGGTCCGCCTGGGTGAGTTGCCCCTCGCGTGGGCCGAGCCATTCGTGCCGAAATCGAAATTTGCCGGCGCCATCACCGGGGGAACCTTCGACCTCGTCATGCGCTCGCAGGATGACCTGAGCGTGAACACCACTGCGCCGATCACGATCCGCGGTGTCAGCGCCGAGCTTGACGGCAAGGCGCTGGCCCAAGCGCTCGACGCGGCCATCGACTTCACCGCCACCAAACGCGGCGACGCGATCGGCTACGAACTGCGCCGGTTCGAGGTCAAGCAGGGCGAGACTTCGCTCGCGACGGCCACCGTGACGGGCGAGGCGAAGCTCGGCGCCAAGATTCGCGTCTCGGTCAAAGGCAACCTCGAGGCGGACGCCGCCGCGCTGATGAAACAGCCCGCCCTCGCCCCCTTCGCCACCCTCGTGCGGGGGAAAGTCACCACCGTGTTCGAGGCCACGATCGGCGAAACCGTCCAGGCCAAGGCCGCCATTGCCGGTCGCACGCTCGTCGCCCGTCAGAGCAACCAGCCGCTCGGCGATCTCGACCTCAGCGTCGTCGTCAACGTGAAGGCGGATGGCAGCGGCACCGTCACCCTTCCGCTCACGCTCACGCTGGCGGGCCGGAAATCCGATCTCGCGATTGACGGCACCTTCGGTCGTTCCGCGAAGGCCTTCCTCTTCACCGGCAAGATTGCGAGCAACCAACTGATCACCGACGATCTGCAGCTGCTCGGCGCGCTGGCGCCTTCATCCACCCCGGCTTCGACTCCGGCCACGCCCACCCCGGGTTCGCGGGTCGCGGCGCGCGACGAGCAACCGTTCTGGGCGGGTGTCAACGGCAAGCTCGAACTGGATTTGAAGAAGGTGGTCTACGGCCGCGATTACGTCATCGGCGGCGTCCGCGGCTCCGCGGTGGTCACGGACACGCGCCTCGCCCTCGAAAGCCTCGAGGGCAAGTTCAAGGACAACCCGTTCAAGTTGAATGCCGGCGTGACGTTCACCGCCCGCCAGCCGCAACCGTACGCCCTCACCGGCAACGCCAACGTCAGCAACCTCGACATCGGCGAAATCCTCCGCGCCGCCAACCCCAAGGAAAACCCGGCGTTGGAGACCAAGGTCACGGTCGCCGCAAAATTGAACGGCCAGGGCCCCAATCTTCCCGGTCTGATCGAAAACATCTATGGCCAGTTTGACCTCACGGGCAGCAAAGGCGTCCTGCGGGCCCTGGGCCGCAAGGGCCAGGCGGTCGGTGCACTCTCGTCCATCGTCGGACTGATTGGCGCGGCGCGCGGCTCCAACACCACGGTCGCCGCGTCCGAACTGGCGGCCGAGTTGAACGAGATGCGCTTCGACAAATTCACGCTGCACGTGGATCGCAGCGCCGACCTGAATCTGAAGCTGACGGCGCTGGAGTTTGTTTCCGCGTCGACGCGCGTGACCGGCACCGGGAGCATCACGAGCCAGCCGAAAGTTCCGATCGGGAACCAACCGCTGCGGGTGCAGATGAAGATCGCCGGCAAGCAGCACATGGCGACCATTCTGAACAAAGCCGGCCTGCTCGACGGCCAACAGGACGACCAGGGCTTTTACACCATGAACACGGCCTTCGAAGTCAGCGGCACGCCGGCGAATCCCAATTCGAACGATCTTTGGCGCATCATCGGCGAGGCCGCCGCGCGCGCCCTGCTCCGCTGAGGCGGGTCCATGCAGTTGAGAGCTGAGAGTTCAGAGCTGAGAGACCGATCTCCCGAGCTGAAACCCGCGCCAGCACACCTGAAAATGAAATTCACCTTTTGGTTTTGCTCTCAGCTCTCAGCCCTCAGAGCGCGTCGAAAAAGGGGATCCCTGATTGTCATTCTGAGCGCAGCGAAGAATCCACTTGGACATTCGCACCTCGAAAAACGCCGCGTCGAGCCGATTGGATTCTTCGCTGCGCTCAGAATGACAGACCTTTTTAGACGCCCTCTCAGCGCTCAACTGAATTCATCCGGCTGAAGCCAGCGGCCCTATCTCCACTCATGCCGCGGATAGCGGCGGGAGAGTTCCGTCTTGATCTTCGGATACATGTCGCGCCAGAACGCGGTCAGATCGTCGGTCACCTGAATCGGCCGGTGGTTCGGCGCGAGCACCTCGATCTTGACCGGCACGCGGCCGTGGCCGACGGTGAATTTTCCCCCGATGCCGTAGAGTTCCTGGATCCGGGCGCTCAACACCGGCGGGCCCTCCTTGGCGTAGGTCAGGCGTGCCCGCCGTCCATTCGCCATCGTGAGCCGCTCGGGCAGGTAGTCGTCGATCACCGCGAGCTGCTCGGCCGTCAGCCAGTCCTTCAGGATCGGCATCACGGGCTTGTCCTTGATGTCGCGGTAGCCCAGCTCGCCGTAGCAGATCTGCTCGATCAGTGTCGCCCGATCGGCATCCGTGACCGGATTCACCTCCAGTTCCGGGAACCATTCCGCCAGGCGGTTGACGCGGGTGATCCACTGTTCAACCGCGTCGTCCCACGCCTCGAGCTTCAACCGGCCCGCCAGCACTTCCTTCGTCAGCAGCGCCGCGGCCGCATCGAGCGGCGCCTCGTCGCTGCTCGACTTCGACTCGAGCACCAGATCGCGAAACCGTCGCTCGCGCCGCGACATCACCCGTTTCGCCTGCTCGTCGTACGCGACGCCGCGGGTCTCGACATAATCGTCGGGAAAAATTTCCCGCAGCCACGCTTCCTCGACCGCCGTGGCGAGCGACAGCAGCGTACTGACCTCACCATCGCCCCGGCCGATCTCGCTGATCTCGGCGGCGACGAGCAGTTTCGCCTGCTGAATCGCGCTCTCGCGCGCCAGCACGCCGCGCCGGTGGTGCACGAGTTCGCAGCGCAGCGTGCCGGCATCGAGGCGCCGGGCGAGCTGGTCGGAAAAGCCGGCGAGCACGCACTTGCGCACCTCGACGCCATCGACCCGCCGCTCCGCAATGTCGAGCCCCTCCTTCGCGGCGATGGCGAGAAACTGCTCGAACAACGGTCCAACCTGCCGGGCGCCCTGCGCGTGGATCCCGAGCCGCCGGCACGCCTCGAGGGCGAAGTTGTTTCGCTCGGCATAGCGCCAGGCGCGCATCAGCAGGAAAAAATCGCTCTCGTGCTCTTCGCCCAACGACGCCTCGCGCGCCTCGTCCGTCGCTTTGTCGACGCCGCGCAGCAGGAAGTTCCGCCCCTGGGTCAGCGCCGCCATCAGCGCCACGGAACGCACGCAGCCGCGTTCCTGCGCCGCGAGAAACATCCGGGCGTAACGCGGATGCACCGGAAACCGGAGCATCTTGCGGCCGATGGCCGTGATTGAAAGGTGGGCCGAGCGCTCCGCGCGCGGCCGATCTTCAGACTCCACTCCCACCGCCCGCCGAGCGCCCGGCCCACCTGCCGCCAGCGCGCCCAGGTCCGCCAACAGCGATTCCGCCCTTTCGAGCGCCCTTTGCTCCGGTTTTTCCAGCCAGGGAAAGCCGGATACATCATCGATTCCGCTGGCCTTCAACGTGAGCACGACCTCGGACAGATCGAGTCGCTTCACCTCCGGCAGTTCCTGCGGCGCCCGCTGCCCATGCTCGCGCTCCGTCCACAACCGCACACACACGCCCGGGGCCGTGCGCCCCGCCCGGCCGGCCCGCTGGTCCGCGCTCGCAGCGGAGATTTTCTCGATCAGCAGCGTGTTGATCCCGCGGTGCGGATCGAACCGGGCCATGCGCGCCAGCCCGCCGTCGATGACCGCCGTCACGCCGTCGATTGTCAGCGACGTCTCGGCCACATTGGTCGAGACGATGATTTTCCGGGTCTCGTAACGCTCGACCGCGCGATCCTGCTGCTCGGGCGCCAGTTCACCGTGGAGCGGGAACACCACGAAATCGCGCAGCCCCCGGAGGCCTTGGATCGCCTGCACCGTCCGGTTGATTTCATAGGCGCCCGGCATGAACACCAGCAGGTCGCCCGACGAGGCACCGGCCACGCGTTCGCATTCGCGCGCCGCGACCTCCCACACCGGGTCGGAATCAAAATTCACCGTCTTGGGCAGGTACTCGATTCGCACCGGGAAACTGCGGCCCTGCGAGACGAGCACCTCGCAGGGCGCGAGATAGTTTCGCAGCGCGCCGGCATCGAGTGTCGCCGACATGACGATCAATTTCAGCTCGGGCCGCGTGCTCTGCTGGATCTGGACCGCGCGCGCGAGCGAGATGTCACCATACAGGTGCCGCTCGTGAAACTCGTCGAAAATGATGGCGCTAATCCCGCGCAACGAGGCGTCGAAGGACATCTGCCGCAGCAAAATCCCCTCGGTGACGAAGCGGATCCGTGTCTGCTCGCTCACGCGCGACTCGAGCCGAATCTGATAACCCACCCGGTCGCCGAGCGCCGTGCCCACCTCCTCCGCGACGCGCTTCGCGAGCATCCGGGTCGCCAGCCGCCGCGGCTGCAACACGACGACCTCGCCGCGAGCGCCGAGCAGCCCGTGGTGGAGCAGCATCTGCGGAATCTGGGTCGATTTGCCCGAACCGGTCGGCGCCTGCACGATCAGCCGGCCCTGCGCCCGCAACGAGGCGACCAGGGCGTTTTCGAGTTCATAGATCGGCAGTGAACGCGGCGACATGCGAGGGGCCAGAAGGTGGGACCGCACGCGGCGAGGGCAAATCTTTCCCGGCTGCACCGCGCGCGCCCGGCAACTTCGCCGTGGACAGCCCGGCGTGCCCGGCGGAATGTCGGCCCCGGAATACCATTCCCGATGAACACCCTGACCCGCGGCCTGATTCTCTTCGTTCTCATCGCGGCCGGCGGCGGCCACGCCCGCGCCGTGGATGCGCCCCGCCGGCCCAACGTCCTGTTCATCCTCACCGACGACCTTCGTCCCGACGCGCTGGGCTGCTACGGCTCGGCGCACGTGCAGACACCGCACATCGACCGCCTCGCCGCGGAAGGCGTGCGTTTTGCGAATGCGTTTTGCACGACGTCCCTCTGCTCTCCCAGCCGCGCCAGCATCCTCACCGGGTTGTACGCGCACAGCCACCGGGTGCGCGACAATTTCACCGAGCTGCCCGCCACGCTCCCGCAGTGGCCCGCGCGCCTCCGGGAGAACGGGTACACGACGAGCTACATCGGCAAGTGGCACATGGGCGAGAACGACGACTCCCCGCGACCGGGCTTCGACTATTTCGTCACGCACAAGGGGCAGGGCAAATACCATGACACCGAATGGAACCTGAACGGCGCCCGCCGCGAAATCATCAAGGGCTACTACACGACGGTGGTCACCGATCTCGCGCTCGACTGGCTGGGAAAACAAGACCCCGCGAAGCCCTGGTCGCTCTGCGTCGGCCACAAGGCACCGCACAGTTTCTACACCCCGGAGGAAAAGTACGCCCATGCCTTCGACACCGTGCGCGTCCCGTATCCGGACACGGCGTTCCATCTCGACGGCAAGCCCGCGTGGATGAAGGAACGGCTCCACACCTGGCACGGCATCTATGGCCCGCTCTTCGAGTGGCGAAAGAAATTTCCCGATGATCGCCCCGAGGCCGTGAAAGACTTCGAGAACATGGTGCACGGCTACTGGGGCACGATCTTGAGCGTCGACGACAGCGTGGGCCGGCTCGTTGCCTGGTTAAAGCAAGCCGGCCAGCTCGACCACACCATCATCGTTTTCATGGGCGACAACGGGCTCCTGGAGGGCGAACACGGCATGGTCGACAAGCGGACGATGCACGAGGCGAGCATACGCATCCCCATCGTCGTGCGCTATCCCGCCCTGGCCAAGGGCCGCGTGGTCGCCCCGCAAGTGCTCACCGTGGACATCGCGCCCAGCCTCCTCGAACTCTGCGGCGTGAAACCGATCGAGAACATCCACGGGCGGTCGTGGACCAAGCTCGCGCGCAGTGGCGATCCTTCATGGCGCTCGGCGTGGTTCTACGAATACAACTACGAGAAGCAGTTTCCCTACACGCCGAATGTCCGCGGCGTCCGCACGGATGAATGGAAATACATCCGCTACCCCCACGGCGATGGTTCACCCGACCGGCATCTGGCGGAGCTCTATCACCTCAAGGCCGACCCCACCGAACGCCGCAATCTCATCGCCGACCCGGCTTCCGCCAGCGCCCTCGCCCGCCTGCGCACGCAGCTGGCCGAGGCGATGCGGGCCACCGGCCTCCCACCCGAGAACGATCCGATGCCCCTCGACGCCGGGATCAAGCAACAACTGCCCGACCAGAAAATCCGGTAGCCTGAACGGCTGCCACCCATCCCACGCCGAGTTTTCAAAATTGGTTTTCCCCTGTCATTCTGAACGCAGCGAAGAATCCAGCGAGAGGGCCGAAGCGTTTGCGAGCTACGGATGTCCAAGTGGATTCTTCGCTGCGCTCAGAATGACAAACAGGATGGCGCACACACCCTGATTCTCCAGGAATTACCCCGCAACTCTCCAACCCTCCCCCCATGACCCGTCGCAATTTCCTCCGTTCGAGCGCCGCGCTCGCCGCCACGACACTCGCCCCGTCCGCCTCCACGGCGTTCGCCGTCACCACCGCAAAGGCCGCCGCCGATCCGCACTACACGATCAAGAACCATCACCTCAAGCAGACGGTCATGGGCTGGTGCTTCAAGCCGATGGATGCCCGAACCCTGGCCAAGCACTGCAAGGACATCGGCCTGGTCGGAATCGAGGGCATCGAGCGCGGCGCCTACAAGGATGCGCTGGCGCTCGGCTTGAAAATCTCACTCGTCAGCAGTCACGGGTTCAACAACGGCCCCTGCAATCCGAAGCACCGGTCCGAGGTCATCACCAAACTGACCGAAAGCATCAACGTGGCCGCGGATGTCGGCGGAAAAAAGGTCATCACGTTCACCGGCATGAAATTCCCCGGGATGGACCGCGAACAGGCGATCAAGGGCTGCCTCGACGCGTGGAAGCAGGTGCTCCCGCTGGCCGAAAAAAAGGGCATCACCCTCTGCCTCGAGCACCTCAATTCGCGCGATGGCAGCAAGCCGATGACCGGACACCCGGGCTACTTCGGCGACGATGTGGACTTCTGCGTCGAGCTCGTGAAGCAGGTCGGCTCGCCGAACTTCAAACTGCTTTTCGACATCTATCACGTGCAGATCATGAACGGCGACGTCATCCGCCGCATCCGCCAGCACAAGGACTACATCGGCCACTACCATACGGCCGGAAACCCGGGCCGCTGCGAGTTGGACGAGAACCAGGAGATCAATTACCCGCCGATTGTGAAAGCCATCATCGCGACGGGCTACGACGATTTCATCGCCCAGGAGTTCATCCCCACGTGGAGCGACCCGATTCTCGCCCTCCGGCACGCGGCCATGGTGTGCGACGTGTGAGGGGAAGAAACGACGTGTCTGGTAGCCCTGCGCGTGAGCGCATGGACTTCGCGCAATCCCGCCGCTCACGCGACGGGCTACATCGGAGCTGTTCTCCCCCAGCCGGCCGTAGGCCAACGTGCACGCTCGCGCTCGAAGTGGACTGTTCCGTAGCCGCGCTTGAGCGGAGCGAAAGCGTGGCGCCCTGCGCCCCGCGCGCGGTCGGGTCCGACCCGGATAATCGCCCCCGGCCTTGCGCCCTACCTTGGCAGATCCGCTCCGACGAAGTCGCCGCTTCCGGAAGGGTTTGTCATCTCATGGATGACATCGGGAATTCGCGGCTCGGACGGGGAACATCACCGCAAAACGCCAGAAGGTCGCGCGCGAAGCGCATGGCCCACCCATTGATTCCATGATCACGGTCAGGCCGGTCTGCCGCCCGGCGACCGGCGGAATCACTTCTGGTCCTCGTCGTCCGCGCCGGGCGTGATCGCCCATTCCGGATACGGGACGCGGCTGCCCTTCATCGCCCGCCAGAGGATACGGTTGAGTTGATCCTCGGGGGCCTGGTCCACGGCGCGGAAGTTCATCTTCGCCGAGGCCAATGCATCCCGCCGCAGGATCGGGTCGCCCAACGCGGCCAGATCCGGATTCATCTGATCGAGCGGCACGTTGCTGGCCACGGCCGCGAACGGCGAAAAGTCCGGCGTTTCCGTGAAGCAGTCGAACATCGGTGTCGCGCTCGCGTCGAACTGGTTCATCACCGGCAGGCCGAGAATCTGCTCCATCGTACGGATCAGGCTCGTCGTATTGTACTGCGTGCTGACGATGGCTTTTCGTTTCGCAAACGGACTAATCACGTACGCCGTCGTGCGGTAGCCGCTGACGTGGTCCCAGCCGGCCTGCGGATCGTCCTCGATGCCGAAAATGGCCATCTCCTTCCAGAAGCGTGACCGGCTCAGCGCCTCGACGATCCGGCCAAAGGCGAGATCGTTGTCCGCCATGCACGCCGCCGGAGTGGGCGCACCCTTCTTGGTGCCGCTCGTGTGATCGTTGGGGAGGCAGATGATCGTGAACGCCGGAAACTCCCCCTTCGCCTCGAAGTCGCGCAGTTCGCGCAGGAAGAAATCGGCGCGGAATTGATCGGGGACACTCATCTCCCAGCCGACATAGCCGGTTGGCGAGAAGGGGCGGATGCTCTCAATCATCGGGTAGCTGGCGAAAACCGCGTCGGTGCCGAGGCCGCGCCACGTGCGGTAACAGGTCATGAAATCGGGCGTGCCCTTCCGACCATCGCGCCAGCGAACCGAAGGGGCCATGAACTCGCCGTAGTTGCGGATGCTGATCCGGTGCTTCACCGCGTTGTCCCAGATGAATCCGGCCGGCGAATAGGCCAGCGCGTCGTCTTCATCGACGCCCATGCCGTCGGGATAGCTGCGGGGAAATCCCGCAAAGCTTTTCTCCATGTAGTCGGTGGCGAAGGCCGTCGTGCTCCACTGGTGGCCGTCGGCACTGAGGATGCCGGCGCAATAGGTGTTATCCAGCAGGACGAACTCGCGCACGAGCTTGTGCTGGTTCGGGGTGATCTGCTCGCCGAAGATGCAGAGCGAGGGATCCCCGTTGCCCTCCCGGATGTCGCCGAGAACCTGATCGTAGGTCCGGTTTTCCTTGATCACGTAGACGACGTGCTTGAGGCGGCTGGGCTCGCCGATGCGCTCGGGCAGCACGCGTGCAGGTTGGCCGGGGCGGGCCGGCAGCCGGGCCTGCGCAATGGCCTCGCGGCGGAGATTGCGCCCAACCGTCTCGGACAGCTTCGGCAGATCACGCGCGACCGGGACGGGGACCAACGAGAGCGAACCGGAGTAGTGGTGCGAATTGAAGCCCATCGCGCCGGTACCGGGCTGCGGCCGCTTCGATTCGGGCAGGCCCTTGATGTTGGCCGCGATGATCGTCGCGCGCGGCGCATCGAGCACCAGCGCGCCGGGGAACCAGCCCACCGGGATGAGACCCTCGAGCTTCGACGCGCGGTCGGCGGGATCGAACTTGACCACGGCGATGGCGTTCTGCGTGCCGTTGGCCACATAGAGCCGGCGGCCGGAAGAATCGAACACGAGCGCGTTGGGCGAGGCGCCAAAGAGATCGCTGGGCTTCGGTTTCACCCAGATCGTCTCGACCACCGCATCGATCCGCGTGTCGATGACACTCAGATTGTCCGCCGCGGCGTTGGCACAAGCAACGTAACGGCCTTCTGGTGACACCGCGAGCGCACTGGCATGCAGGCCGGTGATCACCTCGGAGGCGCGCGCGCCGCCGTCGCTGAGCGGGACGATGCTGACCGAGCCTTCACTCGCGATGTGCTTCACCGGATCGACCCGCACCACGGTGCCGCGCCCCGCCGGGCCGGTCAGGTCGCCGGCGCCCGGACGGCGGCCGCCCCAGTTGCTCACGTACGCTTTGCCACCGACCAGTGCCACGGCGTATGGTGCGACGCCAACGGGAAACGTCCGCAACACCCGGCCGCTTTTCACCTCGAGCTCGAGGAGCTGGTTGGAGAGGTTGCCGCACACGTAGAGCCGGCGGCCATCCGCCGAGACGGCCAGCCCGCCGGGAATCTCCTCCTTGCGCCGCGGCGCGTTGGCTGCGGGCAACGGAAGCCGGTGCGACGGCGACACCGTGCCGTCCGCGGCGACGGCAAAGACCTTGATGCTGCCGTTGACGTTGCTGAGGAAAACCTGCCGGCCGTCCGGCGCGAATACGAGGCCGGTGTAGCTGACCTGGCCCTTCTTGTCCGGCTGGAGAATGTTGGGGGAAACCACGTCGGGGCCGGGCTCGCCCTGCTCCTCATTCGGCAGGGACACCCGCTGACGGATGACACCGGTCGCAGGATCGAGCACCACCAGTTCGCTGGTCTTGCCTGAGGTGACGAGAATGCGGCCATCGGGCGAAAGGGCGAGCGCCTGCGGCCGCAGGCCGGGGAGTTCCACGGTGCGGCCCAGCGGCGTGAGCACCTGGTTGACGGGGGTGATCGTGCGGTTGGTTTCACCCCGCCCCACGCGTTCGGCGGACGCGGCAAATTCCGGGATCGAACCGGTGCCGCCACAGCCGGCGAGCAGGCTGACGAGAGCGACGGCGGCGGACACCGCCAGCGGGACGTGGCGAGAAAGTCGAAGCAGGGTCACGGCGCAGTCTCATCTGACGGGGCCACCCCTTGGCAAGCCCGGCCCGCACCGTTTCGACCGCCGCCGCGCGTGAGCGCAGCGCGGGCGTGGTGGTCGCTCGCCTCAAACTCTCGGTTCAAAAATTGCCCTTGATCCCGAATTGGAAATTCACGCCGTATTCGCCCTCGCTGGCGAACTTCACGTAGCGCGGGCTGCCGATCGCGTAGGCGTAGTTCTGGTCACGGTCGTTGAAGATATTGCGGGCGGTCGCATAAAAGCCGTACCGGGCGTTGAACCGATAATCCATCGAGAGATCGAGGCGGAGGCGCTCCGCCTGGTAGTTCCAACCGGCGGCGCCGATGTTGACCGCGGCGATGGTGCCGATCTTCTTTTTCCCCACGAGAGTCCACTTGGCCATGACCGACAGCGGGCGGCGGTTGTAGCTGAAGCCCCAATTGATCAGCTTGGGCGTAAACCCGCGAAAATCCGCCTCGGCCGGGCTCCGATTGGTCACGAGCGTGGTATTGGCGAATACGCGGATCGCCTGCGCAAAACCGAGCGAGGTGAAGGTGGTGAGGGGCGCGTTGATGTCGAACTCCCAGCCGTTGATGTGCGTGATGCCCGGAACGTTGATGGGCGCGTTGACCTGATAGCCAACGAATTCCTCGCCCAGACCGAAG
>JBIJCX010000669.1:0-2579 GCA_044344465.1 Opitutaceae bacterium | reverse complement strand
GTGGCGGACATGCTTTTTCAAGATCCACCGCACACCGAATCGCGTCAGCGGTCCGCCGCGGTGATTGCGGAAGATGCCGCTTGCCTCATGCGGAGCGATGGCTTGTTCGGCGAGGAGGTCTCGCAGAAGGCGGGCGGTCTCCAACCAAATCGGGCACGTTCGTTCCTTCCTTCCTTTTCCTCTCAGCAGCACGTGGGCTGGCGATGACAATCGCAGGTCCCGAGCCTGTAATCCAATCACTTCGCTGACCCGGCCTCCGGTATTGAAAAGCAGCGTCAACAAGGCGAAGTCGCGTCTGGAATCTGCGGTCGCGCGCTCGATTCCGTTGAGCACCGCCTGCACCTCAGGGAAATCCAGATAATGGATCTCGCGGTTGGCGCATCGCTTTAGCGGGATGCTGAGGATGCGCTGGGTCCGAGCCAGATGCTCGGGATGTTGAGCGCCCAGGTAGCGGAAGAAACTGTGGATCGCGCTCAAGCGACGATTGCGGGTGCTCTCTTTATTTTTGCGACTGCTCTCCAAGTGATCGAGAAACGCGATCACGCGTTCTGGTGTCACGGCGTCGACGTCCAGTCGGCTGGGATCGCCGCGCCCGGCGAGGAATACCAACAAAAGCTTCAAGCTATCGCGGTAGCTTTCGAGAGTATGCGGGCTGAGGCCTCGCTGTTTGGGCAGATAGTCGAGAAAGAACATCTGCAGAACCCGGGCTAATATGGTGTTCATGCCACACCTCCCTTTACGAAGAGTCCGGAGCAGGACTGGTGGAAGCGACGGCTGGCCGCCTGGCGGAGCCCGGGCGTCAGGTGGAGATAGTGGTGCGTGGAAACGGGCGAAACATGGCCGAGGTAAGTGGCCAAATGAGGCAACTTCGATTCGGGATCTTTCCCCGCTGTGTAGCAGCGGAGGAGGGCGGTTACGGCCATGCTGTGTCGCAGGTGGTGCAACGCAGGAGAGGGAGGCAATGTCGTGGGTATTGAGGTTGTCCATCACCAGTCGGACTTCGACCGCGTGCGGATAACGCTCATCGAGCATGGCCTTGGTAAATCGAGCCCGGTCCTGACGAGTGCGGCGCTCGGTGACCTCGACGTGGCGACGTCCGGCCAGAGGTTCGACCTCCACGAACAAGGTGGCCACGCCGTTGCGCACATATTCGTGATCAAGGATGCATCCGTGGCCTGGCGCGGCCGGAATGGGGGCACGGACCTCGCCGACCAACTGCTTGTCCGATTCATCCATGCATACGACCGGGTAAAGCGGATCGTGAGGCAGTTGGTAGACCGCCAGCACATCTTCCTTCGCCGCGAAGAAGGCGGCATCTCCGTCGGGCGGAATCTTCCAATATTTGCTCAGGTGAGGCTGCAGTTCATTTTTTTTAGCGACCGCTGCACGGTCATGGTCGAGACGTGGTCGGCAATCTTTAGCTCCACGAGTTTTTCCGCCAGCAATCGCACCGTCCAGCGCTGGCGTCCCGCCGGCGCTTTCGAACAAGCGAGGGTGGTGAGCCGGGCATCAAATTCTCCGTCGAAGTTCACGGCGCGTGGCTTGCTATGGGGCTTGCGCACCAAAGCAGCCTCAACGCCCTCCTCCACAAAACGCTGCTTGAGGTGTTCAATCGTCCGCGAACTCACACCCAAGGCCGTCGCGACATCGGCCACCTTCCACGGCTCGCCAAACTCTCCGGCGTCACACAGGAGCAAGGCCCGCGCATGAATGAACTTCGCCGCCGTAGATTTACCGCTGCGAGTCAACTCGGTCAGTTGCTCGCGTTCCTCCTGCGTCAGTGTGACTTTGTATCGGTTGGCCATGCCCAAGTACACCCTTGGGCGCGTATGATCCAATACGTAATATAGCGTGTTACATGATACTAGGGTGAGCCGCGCGATGGTGAGGTGGCCGTGACGGTGCCCGGCCCGCGGTATCGCGCTGCGGACATGATCATCCCGTATTCCGCGGTAGATACTGCGGTGTGTCAGGGAGGTGCGACCGATGTTGGCGCTGAGATCGCCCTCAAAGAATAACCTTCGCCGCCTGGCTCACGCTGTGCGTTCTGCGATGGTGGGCATACACCCGCATGAGGAGCGCGCCGCCGTCCGCGTGCCCGAGCCATGCCGCGACGGTCGGAATATCCACCCCGGCTTCGATGGCGGACGTGGCGAAGGCATCGCGCAAATCATGATGCGTGAGCCGTTCGACGCCGAGCTCTTCGCAGGCCCGGGCAAGGGATTTTCGCGCCTCGCCCACCGCCAAGACCTTGCCCTTGGGATCAACGTGCGGAACGCCGTCAACGGCCACACTGGCGGCGTTCTGACAGCCGGCGTGGAATTCTTCAGGAGCGCTCTGGCCGCAGGTATCAGCGGATACCGTGCGGTGTGGTAGAGCGGATTGCCCCATCCGGCTCGCGTAGCAAGGAATGGAATGGGGCGGTAGTTGCCGAGGCACGTACCCAGAGTACGCATACACATTCTTTCTACAGGTTATCCCGAGCTCGGGATAAAGTGTAGAAGCCAAAGTAGAAGATTATGCCGAGTAGACCAGTGTGAAGGCGGCATTTGAGAGGGAGCCGGGCAGCATCAACTCGG
>JBIJCX010000073.1:0-27533 GCA_044344465.1 Opitutaceae bacterium | reverse complement strand
CCCGGATCTTTCACGTCGCGCTCGGCTACGCCGACGAAATGGAATCGCCCGCGTATCGCCAGATGATCCGCAACGCGGTTTATTGGGTCACGAATATGAAGCCGCCCGCGCCGAAGACCCCGGCCAAGAAGGCGGAGGACTGACGCGCAGTGAGAGCGATTCCACGCGCTGAGACAGCCGGAGATCAAGGGTTGGCAAACCGGATGGACGCGAGCGCGTTAGTAAGCACTCCTGCGTGGACTCCCCGATGCCACCCAGTATCGCGCCGCCAATTTGGCTCAAAACAACGGCACCTTTTTCTTCGGATCGTTGGAGACTGGCGGAATTCGGTTTTCATTCCCCTGTCCCCATTCCCCTGTCACGCCTCTGCGGAATCCATGAGGGCGCATCCGAGGCAATCAATTTGCGACAGAGGAATGGGGACAGAGGAATGGAGGCAGACGAGACGCAATCAAACGGGGTCAGGCTTTGGGGTTTGGGGGGTGCGGACCGGACGCGAATTTTCTCCGTGCCCAAAACCGACCATTCCGAAATGAGCCTTCGGGAAAGCTAATCGCCGGCTTCGCACCGGCCCGCGCAACGAATTGGCGCCCCGGACCGGTTCGCTCACCGCTTCTCCGGCTCCTACAGGCAAACCAATTCATCTCATCTTGAAGGCGAATTAGACTCACCGCGGCTCGACGTACCCCACGACTTCGAAGGTGTAATCGCGGTAGGTGCGCATCGTGCCGCGCAGCCACATGACCACCGTGCCGAAGCGGTCGCCGATCGGCACGATCGGACGCAGGTTGTCGGCGGTCGAGTCGCGCGTCACGGGGGTCCACTCCCACGTGGCACCACCATCCGCGGTGAGGCCGGAGAAAATCTCGTGGTGCCGGCGCCCATCGGTCGCGCTCACCAGCGGCCGGCCGGAAACCGGATCCGCGTTGGTGGAGATGAACACCCGCTCGGGCCGGTGCGGCACGATGGCGGCAAGACCCGAGTAATCGCTCTCCACGCCGTAAAGCTCGGTGCCGGCGCGGGCCAGCGGATGCACGTGCCAGCGGGTGCCGTCGAACCGCGCGTAGAAATAGCGCAGGTCCATGCCCGTGGCGCTCTTCAGGTGCTGCGTCGCGGCGCCGTTGACCTGTACCGAAAAAATCACCACGGGCCGCTCCCGCGCGTCGAGGTGCAGGTCCACCGTCCAAGCCACATGCTCGGCGTCGCCGAGGTAAACCGGCGTGAGCTGATCGGGCCGGACGGAAGTCTCCGCGGTCTGGCTGAGCGGTGCGACCGCCTGGCCGTCGCTGCCGTGCAGCGTGCCGCCGCGGATGAAGCCGTGGAAGATGCCGTTGAAATACGCGCGCGGGTGATCCTCGGTCGTGAGGACGTGAATCGTGTCGCGACCGTTCGAGGCGTATTTCACATACGGGCGACCGCCACCGGTCTGGCCGGACGATTTCGGATCGGTTTTGGCGGGATGCGGCCACGCCAGCAGCCGGCCGCCGTAGCGGAACGTGCGGCCGTCATCGTCGGACACGAGGTAGTTGGGGTTGAAGCCGACCGACCGGTTGAAGTTATAGATCCGCCCGCGCTCGGCCGGGAGGCGAAAGAGGTTGGTGTAGCTGACGCTGCTCGGCAGGACCGCCGATTCCGTCGGGGTCCAGGCGCGGATGTCGCCGGGCGCGGTGGTGCGCCGCCACCAGAGGTGCTTGTTCAACTCCTTGGGCTGCGCGCCGCCGTGATTGGCCCAGCTCGCGAGGATGGAACCGTCCGGCAGGGCGAGAAACGCGGGCGCGTCGTGGTCGTCGGACTCGTGCTTCGGCGCGAGCGTGAAACTCTCCACGCGGCCCGACCTTGGGTGCCATGCGTGGGCGTCGATGTCACCGGACGGCGATTTCACCGAGCCGAAGACAACGGTATCGCCGGCAAGGATGGCGCGCTCGTCCTGAAACCAGCACCAGCCGCCGTTGGGTACGAGCACCCGCAACGCCGCCGGCGCGGTCGGCGCGGCCGGCAGCGGCGTGACCCAAGCCGTGCCGGCGCCGATGATGACGCTGAAGAGGGAGCGAATCGTTTCCACGCCGGAGGGGAGTAGCCGATCCTGATCCGAAAAGCCAGCGGTGGTCGCGACCGGCGGCGCCAGCGTGCCGCGGCCCGGCCTCTGGCCAAACCTGCCCGGTAACCTTCGGCCCAAAATCCGGCGATTCCGGTTGTCATCCATTAGATGACAACCACCTCCGGCGCCGGGGGTATTTTTCCGGGCAGGCTGCCGTGGGTGAGGCGCCCTCCGCAGTGCGGCCAGTGCGGCATCCGGCGGGGGGACTTGCGGGCGATAACGCCTGCCGCCGTCGACCGGCCGCCGCCGTCCGTTGGCGGTGAAAAAACGCGCTGGAGAGTTTGATCCCACGAACTTCACCGCTACCAATAACCCCATGCCCCAGCCCACGCTTCCCCGCATCTGCTCCGCCTTGGTTGCGCTGGCCCTGCTCGGGGCTGGCTGCGGCCGGAAGGCCGACGCTCCCGCCGCCGCGGCGAAGGCCGCCTCGCCCATGGAGGCGGACCTCGCCCGCACGCTCAAGGAACAGGCCGACTTCTACGTGTTCAAGACGGCCGCCGAAGTACCCACCAACCTGAAATGGGAGGATGGCTCCGAGCTGCCGGTGTTTGCCGATCCGAACGCGAAAAAGGGCGGCACGCTCAACTACATGATCACCGATTTTCCCCGGACCATCCGGACGATCGGCCCCGATGCCACCGGCGGCATCCGCCCATTCCTGCTCGATTACGTTGAGTCCTATTTCGTACACCCGCATCCGAACGTGCCCGGCGCCGCTTATCCCGGCCTGGCGACGCAGTGGGCCGTTTCCGCCGAAACGAAAGCGGTGCACTACCGCATCGATCCCAAGGCGCGCTGGTCCGACGGTCGGCCCATCACCACCGACGACGTGGTGTTCACGTTCTACTTCATGCGCAGCCCGCACCTGCGCGCGCCGTGGTACAACGATTTCTACACGAAAAATTTCCGGCAGCTCATCGTTTACGACCCGCTCACGTTCGCGCTCGTCCACCCGGAGAACAAGCCCGACCTCGCGGCGCGGTTCGGCGCCTTCTCACCCTACCCCCGGCACGCGTTGCAGGAATTCGGACCCGAGTGGCTCGACCGTTACCAGTGGCGCCCGCTGCCGAAGACCGGCCCCTATCAGCTGCTCGAAAAGGACATCGAGAAGGGCCGCTCGATCACGCTGACCCGGATCAAGGATTGGTGGGGCGCCGACAAGCGCTTCTACCGCGGCCGCTTCAACCCCGACCGCTATCACCTCGAGGTCGTCCGCGATCCCGACAAGGCCGTCGAAGCCTTCGCCCGCGGCGACCTCGACCTGCTGCCGCTGAACACGCCGAAGTATTGGTACGAAACCCTGCCGGCCACGCATCCGGAGGTCGCCGCCGGCCGCCTCCTGCGTTTCAAGTTCTACAACCGCACGCCACGGCCCGACTGGGGGCTCTGGATCAACCGCGCCAAACCCCCGCTCGATGACGTCAACGTGCGCCTCGGCCTCCAGCATGCCATCAACATCGACCTCGTGTGCTCCCAGTATTTTCGCGGCGATGCCGAGCGCCTGGTGACGCGGTCCGATGGCTATGGCTGGCGGATCCACCCCACGATCGACGCGCGGCCGTTCGATCCGGTGAAGGCGCGCGAGTTCTTCGCCCGGGCCGGCTATCGGCAACAGGGCCCCGACGGCGTGCTCACCACTGCCACGGGCCAGCGCCTCTCGATCACCCTGACTTCGAACCGCCCGGAACAGCGCGACATGCTGCCCATCCTGAAACAGGAGGCCGTGAAGGCCGGCCTCGAGCTCAAGCTCGAGACCCTGGACAGCACCACCGGGTGGAAAAAATTACAGGAGAAGAACCACGAGGTCACGATCGTGGCCCTCAACCGCTCGGTCGAGCTCTACCCGCGTTACTGGGAACTCTATCACGGCTCCAACGCCTACACCGACGCCTACCTGAAGGACGGCAAGCCCGTGGACGTCGCGACGGGCAGCGAGGCCAATTCCCGGCCGCAGCAGGTGCGGGTCCAGACCAACAACATGACCATGACTCTGATCCCGGAGCTCGATCGCCTGATCGAGGCCTACGACCGGGCGGAGACGATGGAGGAGATCAAGGCACTCGCGGAGAAGATCGAGGCGATCATTTATGCCGATGCCGCCTGGGTGAACGGCTGGCAGGTGCCGTTCTATCGCGGCGGCTTCTGGCGCTACGTGAAATGGCCCAAGGACTTCAATCCGATGCAGAGCCGCACGATGGACGAGTTCTTCGTCCACTGGATCGACACCGACGAGAAGAAGGAGGTCGAGGCCGCGCGAC
The DNA here is from genome assembly GCA_044344465.1 of Opitutaceae bacterium. Taxonomy (GTDB): domain Bacteria; phylum Verrucomicrobiota; class Verrucomicrobiia; order Opitutales; family Opitutaceae; genus ER46. The sequence goes on along the minus strand of JBIJCX010000073.1, from coordinate 23,177 downwards.
GCACCGGTCGCACGTATCCCGCCACGCCCCAGGTGTTCGATCAGTTCAAGGGGAAGTGACGGCTCCCGGTTGGGGTGTTTCGGAGTTCACGCCGCTGGCATCGATACTGCTGACGACAGGCACGCTCTGGCGCTCCCGACCCGTGACATACGCCATTCTTTTCCTTTGAACCCGCGTTAGTATCCGCCCATCACTCTGCGACTCCGCATTCGGTCCCCCGCCGAATCCCACCCACTGCCCCACCCACAGTCAGTTTTCCCATGAGCACTTCCGCTGGAGAAATGGACCCTGCCTCGAAATCCGCCCCGACCGCACCCACCCGGGCGGCCCGCCCCAAACCCAAGTACCCCGGCTTTCGCGTTACCTGCAACGGCAACCAACTCGTCACGCAATACGTCGAGACGCGCATCACCGAGGGGGGCGTGTTCTACCCGATCACCCCGTCGACCGAGGGCGGCGAGATCTACCAGCAGTCCTACGCCCAGGGTGAGCTCAACGTCTGGGGCGCCCAGAAGGTCGCCGCCGAGGCCGAGGGCGAGCACGCCGCGCAGGGCGGCGCCACCGCGTACGCCGTCACCGGCCGGCGCACGGTCAACTTCACCTCTGGCCAGGGCATCGTCTACGCGATGGAGCAGTACTACCACGCGCCGGGAAAACTCTCGACCATGGTCCTCGAGATCGGCGCGCGCGCGCTCACCAAGCACGCGCTCAACGTCCACTGCGCCCACGACGATATCTACGCCGCGCTCGACACCGGCTGGATCATGCTGATCGGCAAAGACGCCCAGCAGGCCGCCGACCAGGCCATCATCCTGCGCAAGGTCAACGAGCTCGCGCTCAATCCCGGCATGAACATCCAGGACGGCATGCTCACAACGCATTCGGAGCGCATGTACCTCGCGCCCGAGGCCGAGTTTCTCCGCGAATTCCTCGGCGCGCCCGACGAGCTCATCGACTGCCCCACCCCCGCGCAACGCGAGCTCTTCGGCCCCAAGCGCCGGCGCGTGCCGCAGATGATGGATCTGAAAAACCCGCTCCTGCTCGGTCCCGTGCAGAATCAGGAGCATCACATGAACGGCATCGTGGCCCGCCGGAATAATTTCAACGAGCACATCCTCGGCATGCTCGAGCACGCCTACGCCGAATTCGGCCGGCTCACCGGCCGGCATTACGGCGTCATCTCCGAGTACCGCACCGAAGATGCCGACACCGTCTTCGTCTCGCTCGGCTGCGCCGCGGAAAACGTCGAGGCCGCCTGCGATTACCTCCGCGAGCAGCGCAACGCCCGCGTCGGCTCGATCCACGTCAACGTCCTCCGCCCCTTCCCCGAGGCCGCCGTCATCCAGGCGCTCCGCGGCAAGAAGAACGTCATCATCCTCGAACGCACCGACGAGAGCCTCGCCGGCGACAACCCCCTCGCGCGCGACATCCGCGTCGCCCTCGGCAAGGCCAATGAGGCCGTGCAGTTCGGCGGCGCCACCCCCGCGCTCCCGCCCGCCGAGACGCCGCGACTCTTCCGCGGCGCCTACGGCATCGGCTCGCGCGACTTCCGCCCCGAACACACGCTCGGCGCCTACGAGTTCGCCACCGGCGCCACCGCGCGCAAGGACGGCAAGTTCGCCGCCGATGGCGACACCTTCTTCGTCCTCGGCGTCGATCATCCCTACGCCGTCATCAGCAAGGACACACCCTCGCTGCTGCCGGAAAACGCGATCGCGGTCCGTTTCCATTCCATTGGCGGCTGGGGCATGATCACCACCGGCAAGAACCTCGGCTCCATCATCGGCGACTTCGGCAAGTTTATCTCCGAAGCCAACCCGACCTACGACGCCGACGGCCAGCTCGTCGAAAAGATCAACGTGATGGCGAACCCGAAATACGGGTCCGAGAAAAAGGGCGCGCCGACCAATTACTACCTCACCGTCGCGCCGTCGCAGATTAAGGTGAACTGCGAGCTGAACCACGTCGACGTGGTGCTCTGCTGCGATCCCAAGGCCTTCACCCACACGAACCCGCTCGAGGGCCTGAAGAAAGGCGGTTCGCTCGTCTGGGAATCCAGCGAATCCCCCGAGGTCGCGTGGCAGCGCATCCCGGCGAAATACCGCCAGTTCGTGCAAGAAAACAACATTCGCGTCTTCATCCTGCCCGGCTTCGACATCGCCCGGAAGGCGACGAACCAGACCGAGCTGCAGCTGCGCATGCAGGGGAATTCCTTCCTCGGCGCGTTCTTCCGCGTGTCGCCGTTCCTGAAAACCTTCGGGATTTCCGAGGAGCAGTTCAGCAGCGTCGTTCGCAAGCAGTACCAGAAGAAATTTGGCCGCTTCGGCGACGCCGTCGTGAAGTCCAACATGGAGGTCATGGAGCAGGGCTTCTCGCTCGTGCAGGAAATCAAGATTGGCCGGGGCGACGATCCCGACCGCTCCTCGATGCGGAATCCGATGGTCGCGCCCCTCGGCGATCACCAGATGATCCCGACCGCCGGTTGCGCCGCCTCCGGCTGCGGCAGCATCCCCATGCCCGCGGCCCAGCCCGCGCGCGCCCCGTTTCAGACCGTCGCGAAATTCGACTCCGAGTTCCGCGCCGGCCTCGGCTACCACCAGCCCTCGGGCGCGTTCGCCTCGGTCGGACTCATGGCCTCCGGCACCGGCGCCACGCAGTCCAAATACGTCGCGCGGCGCGAGACCCCCGTTTACATCGCCGAAAACTGCACCCAGTGCATGGAGTGCATCACCGCCTGCCCCGACACCGCGCTGCCCAACACCGCGCAGGATGTCTCCACCGTGCTCAAGACCGCGGTCAACAACTACGTCACCGACCGCGACGAGCGCCTGAAATTCGGCGCCGAGCTCGCCGGCCTCGAAGCCCGCGCCCGCGCCCAGATGAACGCGGCGGTGAAAGCGAAGGCCAGGGTGCCGTTCAAGGACATCATCGGCGCCGAGGTCAGCGCGCTCGCCACCCTCTCCGCCCGGACCAAGGACGAGTTCAACGCCATCATCGGCAAGCTGCCGTTATCCTATGGCAACGTGCCCGCGATCTTCCGCTCGCTCGAGGCCAAGACGCCGGGCGCCGGCGGCCTGTTCTCCATCTTTGTCTCCGATCTCTGCAAGGGCTGCGGCGAATGCGTGCAGGTCTGCGGCGATCACGACGCGCTCCGCATGACGCGCGAGACCGAGGATCTCAATGCCGAGCTCACGACCGCGCAGGTCTTCTCGCGCCTGTTGCCCGACACCCCGCAGAAATTTCTCGGCCTCTACAACGACGGCGATGCCGCCAGCTCCCGCGAGGCCGCGCTCCGCAACCACCTCATGGTGCGCCGCAATTACGAGGCGCTCGTTTCCGGCGACGGCGCGTGCGCCGGCTGCGGCGAGAAGAGCATCCTGCGCTCCGCTGCCAGCGTGACCGAGGCCTACATGCGGCCGCTGTATCACAAAAAGGCTGACCGGCTCCGCGCGAAGGCCGCCCGCCTCGAAAAAGAGGGCCTCGAAAAACTCGCCGCGCTCAAGGCCCGCAACGAAACCGAGTACCAACTCTTCCGCAAAACGTACGCCCACGTCATCGTCAACCTCGGCGGCGAGGACGACGGCGACACCGCGAAACGCATCTCCGATTACGAGGCGAAGCACGGCGCCATCACCGATGCGCAGCTCATCGGCGGGATGGTCGCGGTGCTGCAGCAGGACGCCTTCAATCACAAGGATCTCCAGTCGATCGACGGTCGCCAGGCAAACGGCATGTCCGTGATGATGATGGGCGCGAGCACCGGCTGTAACACCGTTTACGGCTCCACGCCCCCGGGCAACCCGCATCCCTACCCGTGGATGAACTCGCTCTTCCAGGACGGCGCAACGATTTCGTGGCTCATGGCCGAGTCGGTCATCATCGAGCACGCGCGCCGCTCCGTCGTGCCCGAGCGCCTGGCCGACGCCCTGCTCGATCGCGCGGACAATGTCGCGACCGAGGCGGATTATTTCCTGCTCACGCACCTCGACGACGCGTTGATGACCGAGCAGGAGATCCGCGAACTCCCGAAGATCTGGGTCGTCGGCGGCGACGGCGCGCTCGGCGACATCGGGTTCCAGAATGTATCGAAGGTCATCCTGCAGAACCGGCCCAACGTGAAGATGCTCATGCTCGACACGCAGGTGTATTCAAACACCGGTGGCCAGAATTCCGATTCGTCCACGATGCTCGGCGGCTACGACATGAACCAGTTTGGCGCCGCGTCGCAGGGCAAGTTGATCGAGAAGAAGAACGTGGCCGAGGCCTTCACCAGCGGCCATGGCTCGCCCTTCGTGGCGCAGGTGTCGATGGCCAATGCCGCGAAACTCTACAAGGCGATGCTCGACGGCCTCGAGTATCGTGGCACCGCGTTTTTCCAGGCTTACACGACCTGCCAGCCCGAGCACGGGGTGGGCGACAACATGAGCGCCGATCAGGCGAAGATGGTGCGCGACGCCCGCGGCATGCCGGAGTTTGTGTTCAACCCGCGCCGCGGCGAATCGTCGTCCGAGGCCTTCGATCTCAAGGGCAACCCGAGCCTCGATCGCGACTGGTGGCGCACGAAGTACTCGACCACGGGCGAGGAGTACAACTTCGGCGTCGGCCACTGGGCGATCACCGAGGGGCGTTTCCGCAAGCATGTGAAGGCGATCAAGGAGGAGGACGTGGCGCAGCTCACGCTGCTGGACGACCAGTTGTGTTTCATCACGCAGGACGACGTCATTCACCGCCGGGTGTTCGATCCGAAGCACCGCAGCTTCGTCCCGAACTTCGGTTGCTACATCAAGGCGGAGGAGCACGGGAAGATCCGGTATTATGCCGTGTCGCGCCAGATGGTGCTCTTCGCCGTGGAGCGCCGCAAAGCCTGGCGGATGCTGCAGAGCAAGGCCGGGGTGGTGAACAAGGACTACGCCGCGCAAAAAGCCTTCCTCGCGAAACTCGACAAGGGTGAACTCCCGTTCGCCGACGCGAAGGCGCGCGTGAAGGAACTGATCGCCGCCGAGCTCGCCGCCGTGAAGTAGCTGTAGGAGCGGCTTTATGCCGCGATTGGATCGTCCCCGGTCAACCGCACCCAATCCATCGCGGGGTAAACCCGCTCTTACAGTTCAAGACCGTTCGTCCTTCTCTCCTGTAGGAGCGGCTTTACGCCGCGATGAAATCGTCACCGGCAATCGTTCCGATCCCATCGCGGAACAAACCCGCTCAACAAGTCAGACATCCATGCCCAACACGCTCGGACACGGCCATGAGGCCCTCAGACGTGGTCGCTGGTCATCACCCGGAGCCGAATATTTCCTCACGCTCTGCACCCAAGATCGCCGCCCCGGCCTGACTGAACCTTCCGTCGTTTCTCCGGTCCTCATCCAGGCGCACCAACTCACCGCTGAAGGTCACTGGCATCTGCGCACCGCCACGGTGATGCCCGACCACCTGCACCTGTTGTTCACCCTCGGTGATCGCGCGGAACTTTCCGCCGTCCTCCGTCTTCTCAAAGGCCGCCTCGCTCCGACCTTCCGGGCCACCGCCATGCGCTGGGAACGCGGATACTTCGACCACCGCCTGCGCCCCGACGAAGATCGCCTGGCCGTCTTCCTCTATATTTATCTCAATCCTTATCGCGCCGGTCTCGCTTCTCCCGGCAAAATCTGGCCGGCCTATTTCTGCTCTGACGACGACTGGCACTGGTTCGAACCGTTGACCAACGCCTCGTGTCCCTTGCCCGCGTGGCTCGAACAGTAGGAGTGGCTTCACGCCGCCGATAAGATCGCAATGGGCAACCGTAGGAAATCATCGCGGGATAAACCCGCTCCTACAGTTTAATACCGTTCGTCCTTCTCTCCTGTAGGAGCGGCTTCACGCCGCGATAAGATCGTATTCGTCAACCGTGTGACTCCATCGCGGGGTAAACCCGCTCCTGCCAAACGAATTTCCCGGGGCGATCGCCATCGGAGGAATGGCTTCACGCCGCGAACCGCCCTTCCCTACACCACTCGCTCCCGCCCCCGCCGCCCGATCGCGTCGCACAATTCCTCGAACCGCCGCCGCAACCGGGTCGCGTTCGCCTCGTCGTAGTGCCCGGGAACCACCCACCGTGCCCCGATGGCCCTCGCTTTCGCCAGGCTTGCCGGCACCAATTCGGGCGCATCCGAAAAGATCCGCGGCGACGCCTGCGTGCGCATCATGAACCGCACCCACAAATCGCCGCTAAACAGCAAATCGTGCCGCGCACTGAAAAACCCACAGTGCCCGACCGTGTGCCCCGGCAGATGCACCACCCGCAGCCCGCCCCAGAAGGGCAGCACCTCGCCATCGGCAATCGCGACGTTGATCGTCGCCGGCTGATACCGGGTTGCCGCCCGTCCGATCGCCTCGAGCACGCCGCACACTCTCGCCGCCTGGCGATAGGGAAACGCGCCGTCCAAGTGCGGTTGCTCCGAAGGGTGCGCGTAGATCGGCGCACCGCTCCACGCGCTCAGTTCCGCCGCGTTGCCCGCATGATCGATGTGACCGTGCGTCAGCAGAATCGCCCGCAGATCGCGCGGACCCAGACCCAGGCTTTTCATCCGGCGAACGATCCACCGTGCATCGCCGGGAAATCCCGTGTCGAGCAGCACCGCGCCGTCCGCATCCACCAACAGGTGCGACACGCTCATGACCCCGCGGACCAAATGGAGATCCGGCGGCCAATCGCCTTGTTCGTATGCTGCAGGTTCCGCCACGGATGACAGGAATGGCACGGATTCCGGGAATAATCGACGCCACACCAACCACGACCGGCAAAATCGGCGGCGACAGCGCGCCGCCCTTCAGGCAGGCCGTGGCGATTCAACCGGCCACGCGTTATTCATTCGTGTAAACTGACCTCAACTCGGTTTGGTTCTCGTTCCCCCATGGCCCGCATCGTTCTCGCCACGTTTGGCTCGCTCGGCGATCTCCACCCGGTGATCGCGCTCGCGCTCGGCCTGCAACAACGCGGCCACCACGCCGTCATCGCCACCAACGAATTCTACCGGAGCAAGATCGCCGCGCTCGGTCTGCCGTTTCATCCGCTGCGGCCCGACCTGTCGTTGGCGGACGAGGCGATGGTCGCCCGCATCATGGATGGTTCCGGCGGCACCGAGTACCTGATGCGCGAGCTCGTTTTCCCCCATGTCGGGGCGATGTATGCCGACCTGGCCGTGGCGGCAGCGCAGGCCGATCTGCTCCTCTCCGGCGAACTCGTGTGCGCGGCGCCCCTGCTCGCGGAAAAAACCGGTGTGAGGTGGGCGTTTCACGCGCTCTCGCCGATTTCGTTTTTCTCCGCGTTCGATCCGCCGCTGCTGCCGGGCCCGCCCGGGACCCGCTTCATCCAGTCCCTCGGCCCCGCCGCCAACCGGGTTTTCTTTGCGCTGGCGAAACGGATGACGCATGCGTGGTCGGCGCCCGTGCGCGCCCTTCGCCGTGAGCTGGGCCTGCCGCCGGGCGATTCGCCAATCTTCGACGGAAAATATTCGCCCCGCCTCAACCTCGCGCTTTTCTCCGCCGTCCTGCAGGCACCGCCGCCGGATTGGCCCGCCGGCACGATCCAGACCGGGTTCCTGTTTCACGATGAAGGCGAAGCGACACCCAACCTCCCGGCTGCGGTCGAAAATTTCCTCGCCGCCGGCGAACCGCCGATCGTCTTCACCCTCGGCTCGGCCGCCGTGAGTCTCGCGAGCGATTTCTACGTGCAAGGCGCCCGCGCCGCGGAGTCGCTCGGTCGACGCGCTTTGTTGCTGCTCGGCCGAAATCCGCCGCCGCCCGGCCTGCCGTCTTCGATCCTTGCGTGGGACTATCTGCCTTACGCAAAAATTTTCCCGCGCGCGTCCGCCATCGTGCATCAGGGTGGTGTCGGCACCACGGCCCAGGCGCTGCGATCGGGCCGGCCGATGCTCGTCGTGCCGTTCGCCCACGATCAGTTCGACAATGCCGCCCGCGTCGTCCGCCTCGGCAGCGCCCGCACCCTGGCCCGATCACGCTGCCGGGCCGCCCGGCTCGCGCAAGAGCTTGCCGCACTGTTTGACGATCCACGGTACGCCCGGGCCGCCGCCGAACGCGGGGTGCGCGTGCGCGCCGACGACGGCGTGGCCGCCACCTGCGACGTCATCGAACGGCAGCTGCTCTGAACCGCCCCGCGCCGGCTCACTCAGTCATGTCGTAGAGTGCGACGATCAGCAACACGACGCCGGCCATCGTCGCCAGCGGCGCACACCAAGCGTAGAAGCGGAGCTGCCGCCGCGCTTCGTCTTCGGTGAGATCGCCATCCTTGACATGCTCTTCGAGCGACATGCGTTGCCGCGGCGCATGCCAGAACATGGCCATCCCGATCAGCGTCAGCACCACTGCTACGCCCAGACCGATTTCGTCAATCAAGTGCCACATCCCTTCGGCGAGAAAAACCATCGATTCCGCCAGGCGGGCGCTCGCGACGTTGAGAATGGTCCACTTCATGAGGCGAAGTTCGCTCCCTTTGCGGCGGCGCCACTGGATCGTGCCGCGATCCACGCCATCGCCGTTTCCACGAGCCGGTCGAACGCGATCACGCACAACTCGAGGTGCTCCTCCCGCGTGTCCTCGATCTTGTTGTGGCTGATCCCGTGCAGGCTTTGCACGAACATCATCACGGTCGGCACGCCGGTGCGAGCGACCTCCGCCGCGTCATGCAGCGGACCCGATGGCAGCTGTTGCGGAGTGCCGCTCGTCCCAGCCACGGCTGCCGTGCAAAGCGCAATCAGTTCGGGGTGGAACAAGATGGGATGGATGTGCCAGAGCCGCTCCCACGCCACCGCGACCCCGCCTTCCTCGGCAAACCGCTCACTGGCCGCGCGCGCCTCCTGCAAGAGCCGCGCCAGCGCCGGCGCATCCAGATGCCGCTGGTCGAGTGTGATCCGGCACTCCTCGACGACACTGGTCACGATCCCCGGCTGCGTGGTGCAGGACCCGATCGTGCAGACCCCGCCGTGGCGTTCCGTCAGGCGGTAGATCTCCGGAGCCATTTTCGCCGCGGCGAGAAACGCGTCCTTGCGCCGGTTCATCGGCGTGCTGCCCGCGTGCGCCGCCTGACCGCGAAACGTGATCGCGTGGCGCTCGACGCCAAAGGTGCCGAGCACCGCCCCGAGGGGCAGATTCCGATCGAGCAGCACCGGCCCCTGTTCAATGTGCAATTCGAGATACGCCGCGGCGCTTTTCAACTCCCGACCGCACTCCTTGACGCGTTCGAAGTCGATTCCGACGCCTTTCAACGCATCGGGCAATGTGACGCCGTCGCGGTCCCGCAGCCCGCGGGCCTCGTCCAGGTTGAGCGAGCCCGAACACGCCGACGAACCGAACAGACTCTTGCCGAAACGCGCGCCCTCCTCATCCGCCCAATCGACCAGCCGCACCGTCACGGGTGGACGGCCCTGATACTGCGCGTTGATCCGCCGCAGGATCTCGAGGCCGGCCAGGACGTTGAGACTGCCATCGAGCCAGCCGCCGTTCGGCACCGAATCCATGTGACCGCCAATCAGCAGGGCCGGCTCGGATTCGCCGCGGAGGGTGCTCCAGAGATTGCCGGCCTCGTCGACGTGCGTCTCAACCGGGAGGCTCGCGAGTTTCTGCCGCAACCACGCGCGCGTCGCGACCCACGTCGGGGTAAACGCCACCCGCTGTGCACCGTTCTCGTCCGCCGAAAACTCCCGCAGTTCCTTGAGCTCCGCAATCGTGCGTCTGGGATCGAGAAGCACGTTCATGAACAAATTGGGGCCGGACTGGGGGAGGGGTCCACCATCGCGCTGACAGTTCGATCTTGAAGGGTATTTCTCATCGCCATTCGGCCGGTCGCTCTTGCTTTGCCGCTTGGAAAGTAGGTATCCAGCCGCCACATTCAATCAGGCATTTTGCCGCGCCCCCCGTATTTACACGCAGTCTGGCTGCGACTTGCTGGCAACACTCCGGAACGGACATTACCCCTCACCCACCCCAACCCGCACCCCATGCCACTTCAACCCTTGCTCCCGGCCGCTGCCATCGCCGCCAACATGGCCGAACTCAAGCCGCCGCTTCGCCCGCAGGAAGCGCGGATCGAGGCCAGCCGCTGCCTGTTCTGCTTCGATGCGCCGTGCATCATGGCCTGCCCGACGGGCATCGACGTCCCGGCCTTCATCAGGAAGATCGCCTTCGGCAATCCCGTCGGCGCGGCCAAATCCATCCTGACCGCCAACATCCTCGGGGCCTCCTGCGCCCGGGTGTGCCCGACACAGGTCCTGTGCGAAGGCGCCTGCGTGCTTGAGGATCGCGATGAGCAGCCGATTCAAATCGGCCGTCTGCAGCGCTACGCCACCGACTACGTCGCCGAACGCGGCCTCACCGTGCTCTCGGCTCCCCGCGAAAAATCCGGCCGAAAGATCGCGATCATCGGCGCGGGCCCTGCCGGACTCGGCTGCGCCGCCGAGCTCGCGCGCCTCGGCCACCTCGTCACGATTTTCGAGAAACAGGGCCAGCCCGGCGGACTCAACACGTACGGCATCGCGTACTACAAGATGAAGCCCGAGGTGAGTCTCGCGGAGGTCGAGCTCGTGAAAAGCCTCGGCGTCGAAATCCGCTGTGGCGTCACCGTCGGCAAGGACATCACCGTCGCGCAGCTCGGGAAGGCGTATGATGCGATCTTCATCGGCGTCGGCCTCGGCGCCGCCACCCGGCTCCGCATTCCGGGGGAGGAATTGCCCGAGGTGGTCGACGCCCTGGATCTCATCGCGCAGATCCACACGCACCCCCACGACCAGATTCCGATTGGCCGCCGGGTCGCCGTCATCGGCGCCGGCAACACCGCCATCGACGCGATGACACAAGTCCGCCGGCTCGGGGCTGAATCCGTCTCCATCATCTACCGCCGCGGCGAAAACGACATGTCGGCCTACGATTTCGAATACGAACTCGCGAAGAACGACGGCGCCCAGTTCGTGTTTCACGCCGTGCCCGTCGAAGTGCTGGCCACCAACGGCCACGTTTCCGGCCTCCGCCTGATCCGCACCCGCCTCGGGCCCGGGAACCGCGTCGAGTTCGTGCCCGACACCGAGTTTATCGAGCCGTGCGACCTGGTGCTGAAAGCCGTCGGGCAGGAAAAGCAGCTCGCCCTGCTCCGGGAGCTTTTCCCGACCCTCCGCATCGACGACTGCGGGGTGATCGAACACACTCCGCGCACCGGCCAGACGAACGTCCCAAATATTTTCTGCGGCGGCGATTGCGCCAACGGTGGCCGCGAGGTCGTCAATGCCGTCGGCGAAGGCAAGAAGGCTGCGCACGGCATCCATGCGTTTCTGACCAAGGAAATTGCAACCCCTCCCGTGCAACCCTCCCGCCTTGGCGCGAAAGGGGGTGCGGCTGGATCCGGCCTGTTCGATCCGATTCGCGCTCATGAACTCGAGGAAGCGCGCACCCCATCCACCAAGCAGAACTAACCTGACGCGGTGACGCCGCGGGCAAGAAGCCGCCAACGCAGTTGTCATCCATAAAATGACATCCACCTCTGAACCGCGAACGATTTTCGGCAGCGGACTCAACCGCGTGACCCCGGCCGCACAATTTGCCGATCACGCGGATAGACCGCCGCACCATCCGCACTGCTGTCTCTGAAAATGTTGTTCTCCTGCGTGCATCTTAGACAGGAGATTTCCAATCCCTTCAATCCTTTGGCCCACGGAACACACGGAATACACGGAAGTTTGCCCGCTTTTGACCGCGTCGAAGGCGACCTGGGATTGGGTTTCTGCGTATTCCGTGTGTTCCGTGGGCAACAATCTCTACGATCCTTCGGTTGCGGCTGCGCCGCGTCTGGTAATCCGCGGTAAGAAACTTTCCGTCCTCTGTCCTCCGTCATTCGTCATTCGTCCTCTGTCCTCCGTTCTCCGCACCCCATGGCCGATCTCACCACCACCCTTGCCGGCATCACGTCGCCCAATCCCTTCTGGGTCGCGTCCGGACCGCCCGCCAACACCGCTTACCAGGCCCACCGCGCCTTCGAGGCCGGCTGGGGTGGCGTCGTCTGGAAAACCATCGGCGATCCGATCGTCAACGTGTCCTCGCGCTACTCCGCGCTCCACCACGGCCCGAACCGGATGATTGGCCTCAACAACATCGAGCTCATCAGCGATCGCTCGGCCGAGACGAATTTCCGTGAAATTGCCGAGGTGAAAAAACGCTGGCCGCACCATGCCGTCATTGCGTCGCTCATGGTCGAGACGCGCGCGCAATGGCACGAGTTCGTCCGGCGTGCCGCCGACGCCGGCGCCGACGGCATCGAACTGAACTACGGCTGTCCGCATGGCATGTGTGAACGCGGCATGGGCTCCGCGGTTGGTCAGCAGCCGGCCGTCGCCGAGAAGATCACGAGCTGGGTCATGGAGGCCGCCACCATTCCGGTCATCGTCAAGCTCACGCCCAACATCACTGACATCACCGCCGCCGCCCGCGCCGCGAAGCGCGGCGGCGCGAATGCGATCTCGTTGATCAACACCCTCAACTCGATCACCAACGTGAACCTCGACACGTTCGTGCCCGAGCCCACCGTCGCGGGCCTCAGCTCGCACGGGGGCTATTGCGGCCCCGCCGTGAAGCCCATCGCGCTCAACATGGTGCAGGCCTGCGCCGCCGACCCCGAGGTCGGCCTGCCCATCTCCGGCATCGGCGGCATCGCCTCGTGGCGCGACGCCGCCGAGTTCATCGCGCTGGGCGCGACCAATGTGCAGGTTTGCACCGCGATCATGCACCACGGCTTCCGCATCGTGGAGGACATGCATGAGGGCCTCAGCGCCTACCTCGACGGCAAGGGAATGAAATCGCTCGACGAACTCCGCGGCCGCGCCGTGCCCTCGCTGCAAAAATGGGAGAACCTCGATCTCCACTATCGGCGCGTGGCGCGGATCGACTATGCGAAATGCATCGGCTGCAACCTGTGCTATATCGCGTGCGAAGATGGTGCGCACCAGTGCATCGACCTGAAGTCGCCGGACGAACTCGGTGTCGGCCTCGGCCCGGGTCGCGTCCCGCACAAGCCAGTGCCGCAGGTGCGCGAAGACGACTGCGTCGGGTGCAACCTCTGCTCGCTGGTGTGCCCAGTCGACGAATGCATCACGATGGTCGACGTGACGGACAGCGGCGCGGCGATGAGTTGGAGCGATTATCAGGCAAGACTCGCCCGGGGCGAAATGCAGCCGATCCCGCCGCATGCGTAGGATGAAGCACCAAGCTTCAACCTCGAAGCTCCATTGAATTTCAATCTTTCAATCACCGATCCGATCCACCCCTTTGAACCTTGAAGCTTGGAGTTTCATTGGACCTTGGATGTTGGAGCTTGGAGCATTTTCCCATGAACATCTCCTCGCTCCAGGAAGTTGATCCGCATCGGCAGATCGAAATCCGCCACCTCCTCGAGGGCGCAGACGCGAACGACGCGCTCGCGGTCTTCGCGGCGACCATCCCGCCCAACGTCCGCGTGCCCGTGCCACCTCAAATCACTTCGATGATCCGGCTGCCTTCACTCGCCATTTGCACGATTCCCGGCAGCCGCGGGTCCAGCCACGCCCGGAGATTCGCGTTGGAACAGTTGCCAATGCGCAGCCGGACCACAATCGGCGGCGCGCCGGCCACTTTCGCCCGCTCCACAAAATCCTCATCCTTGGTCACGATGACCACGCCAGTCTTTTCCGCGTGCATCCAAATCATATCGTCGTCCGCATTCCTCAGTCCGAGATCCTCGACGTGGGCCGCCTCATGGCCCGCCGCGCGCAGCCAGTGCGCCATCACGGGCGGCAACTGGGCGTCGACGACAAATTTCACGACCCCGCCGTCACGACCGAGTGGTTCACGTATTGAGCGGCATACTCACATGCCGCCTGAATATCCTCGCGCTCGAGATAAGGAAAATCCGCCAGGATTTCCGCCTCGGTCATCCCGCTCGCGAGCATGTCGAGCACGTCCCTCACTCGAATCCGCATCCCGCGAATGCACGGCTTCCCGCCGCACTGCTTCGGGTTGAACGTGATTCGATGCAACTGGCTCATGCGGTCACGCTACACATGGCGTTTCCATCGGCAAGCTCGCACTCCCTGCCGCTGCTATACCCGGCGCCCTAATTCTCTTCGAATCATGGCGGGCCGAGCTCCGTCGAGGCCGCGTCGTGATCCGCGGCATTTCGGCCTCGGCGGAGCTCGGCCCTCCGGGGCAAGCGCAAGACTTAACGACGCCGGGTACAGCCGCGTCGATCCGTGGTGTCCGTGGCAATCCTCCCCGCTCACGCTGGCCGCCAGCTGGCGCGGCGGGCCTCGGCCGCGTTGATCCGCTGCAGCCAAACCGCACCGTCGGCCCCGCCCGCCGTCGTCAACCCGCCGAGCGCCGCGAGGGCTGCGATGTCCTGCCGGTATTGCTCACACCGCCGCTGATAACTGCGGCGATCCTTCGTGCACACCAGCGTCTGCGGCGAGCCCTTGCGCTCCGTCACGTGAGTCATGTCCAGCTGGTGCTGATCGATGATGCCGTGCAGGTGCTGGCGGCGGTCCTTCCGGACGCGAAAGCGGTGCACCCGCTCCACCGGATCCCGCACGAAGACCTGCAGTTCGCGACAATCCGTGCAGCGGCACGGGATCAGCACGTCTTGCCGCCAGTCCCTCGGCGGCGCCGGCGGGAATTCGCTTCGCCGCAGCACGAAATCCGCGCTCTGGGTCCACAGATGTTCCAAGGCGCCGTCAGACCGGGCGTCTTCACCCTTCCGCTTTTTTCCGCACAGCGTGCGGAGTGCAGGCCCGACCACGGTCACCGGGTCGAACACTGCCGGACGCGCAGTGATTTTCCGCGCTGCCGCTTCGCGCAACGCGGATGCCTCTGGAGGATCGAGTTTCCCCAATGCGTGCAGCAAGTTCACCTGTCCATGATGCCATCAAAACTCGCGGCCCACGATTTGCCGCCAATTCGCACCTTGTCCGGCGGCAGTTGCCACACCTGGCGGACGGTCGGATCGAGGATCGTCGCTTCGCCGCGGCCAAACGGCGCCCGGACCGCCTGCTGAATCAGCGCCGCGATCTGCGAGCCAGGCACAGGAAACGACAGCACGCCGACGCCCTCGACCTCCACTTTCGGCATCGGCAATTCGAACGTGCCGTGCACCACGAAATCCCCCGCCCGCTTCACCCCGGCGAGCACCTTTTCCAGCGGTTTAAGTTCGTCGTTGTACTTGATAGTGACGTGATCGTCCGACATGGCGGGTGGCAGGAAACGTTGGGCCTCGGCAAGGGCCGTTCAATTGTTTTTCGTCGCTTTACGCCGCGTCGATTCGCCCCAGACTCTCACCCGTGAACTCTGTCGTGACCGCCACGTCCACCGCGCCCGCGCTGCCGCCCCCGCCCGACGAAATCGGCCGCCGGCTTGCCCCGCTGTGTCGCGCCCACGGCATCACGCGGCTGGAGATTTTCGGCTCGGTCGCCCGCGGCGATGCCCGGCCCGGCAGCGACGTGGATTTGGTTGCCACGTTCACCAAGTCGCTTGGCTGGGATTACTTCACCTTGGACGATCGAATGGGCGAACTGCTCGGCGTGCCCGTTCATATCCTCAGTCACGACCAACTCGACACGATGACGAACCCTTACTTCAAGACATCGATTCTGGCCGACCTACGGGTGATTTACGACGCGCGCCATGAAGCCGCCTAAGCCGTCGAGCGCCTACCTCTTCGAGATGTTGGAATCCGCCCGCATCGTGAGCGGCTACGCGGCCGGACTGACCTTCGACGATTTCTGGGACAACTCCGAAAAGCGCGACGCCGTCGCCATGCGCCTGTCCGTAATCGGCGAGGCGGCGGGCAAAGTGGACACCGCTACGGAGGCGGCGATTCCCGCCGTACCTTTTCAAAAAATCTCCGCCACCCGCAACCGCATCATTCATGACTGCGGCAAAGTGAATTTCACCATCGTGTGGAAAATCACCCAGGAAGAGATCCCGTCGCTCATCGCCGCGTTGGAGGAATATTTTACAAGGACCCCCCCTCCGCCCTTGCCCCCGAACGCGGGCTGAAGCAACGCGCACCCTCGTACGTTATTCGTCATTCAGAATCCGACCTGCCCCACCGGATCCTTGCCCGATGCCCACCCGCTTTCCCACTCCGCGGTTGATTCTCGCCTGCGCCCTTGCAGCGGGCGCGCTCCGCACCGCCGCCGGCGCCACGCTCGATTACAATCGCGACATCCGGCCGATCCTCTCGGAAAACTGTTTCGCCTGTCACGGTCCGGATGAAAAGGCCCGCAAGGCCAAGCTCCGACTCGATATCGCCGAGTCCGCCTATGCCGAACGCGAGGGCTTCACTCCGCTCAAACCCGGCGACTTCGCCAACAGCGAGGTCTGGTTGCGCCTCAACGCCAAGGAAGAGGACGAGGTCATGCCACCACCCGAGGCCCACTCGCGGCCGTCCGAGGCCGACAAGCTGAAAATCAAGGCGTGGATCGAACAGGGCGCGAAGTACGCGCGGCATTGGTCGTTCATCCCCCCGCAGAAGTCCGAGCTGCCGGTGGTCGAAGAACGCGAGACAGGGAGAGAGGGAGAGGGGAAGAACGCGAGAGGGAGGGAGAAAGAACGCGAGACGGAGAGAAAGAGAGACAAGGAGACAGATCCTGCCCCCCTTCCCTCCGTCTCTCCGTCTCCCCCGCCCTCCGTCTCTTCGTCCCACCTTCGCTCCATCCCTCCGTCTCCGCCAACCGGCGCCCAGGCCATCGATGCGTTCGTTCGCGCCAAGCTCGCGGAAGCCGGTTTCAAGCCATCACCCGAGGCCGATCGCGCCATGCTCCTCCGACGCGTCTCGCTGGACCTCACCGGGCTGCCGCCGAGCGCGGCGGACGTGGAATCCTTCGTGCAGGACCGCGATCCGCAGGCGTACGAAAAACGCGTCGACCGCCTGCTGCAAAGCGCGCACTTCGGCGAACGCCTGGCCCTCGAGTGGCTCGACGCCGCCCGCTACGCGGACACGAACGGCTTCTCGATCGACGGCGGGCGGCATCTCTGGCTCTGGCGCGACTGGGTCATCCAGGCCTTCAACGACAACCTGCCCTACGACCGTTTTCTCGTCGAACAACTCGCCGGCGATCTGCTGCCGGCACGCACCGAGGCGCAACTCATTGCCACGGGTTTTCAGCGCAACAACATGGTCACCCACGAGGGCGGCACGATCCCCGAGGAAAACCTGGCGAACTACAATGCCGACCGCGTGAAGACCCTCGGCGAATCGGTGCTCGGGCTCACGCTCGGTTGCGCGCAATGCCACGACCACAAGTTCGATCCCATTACGCAACGGGAGTACTTTCAGATCTTCGCGTTTTTCAATACCCTCGGCGACAAGGGCCTCGACGGAAATGCCGGCGTGAATCCCGGTCCCAGCATCCAGGCCCGCACCGTTCTCCGGTCGAGCGAGGCGCCGCACTTGCGGGAGCAAATCGCGCAAGTGCAGGCCGAACTCACGCGGGCCGACCCCGCCGTGCTCGGTCGTTGGGAAAAACGCGAGCGCGAGCGCCTCGCGACCCGCGGCCGGAACCTGCAACTGCACCCGGTTAAAGTGCTGAAAGTTTCCACGCCGAATCGCGGTTCCGGCTTCGAGGCCGAAGACGGCAATCGCGTCCGCCTGCGCGATGCCGGCTCCCTCGGGGCGTTCGACATTGCCACGCAATTGCCCCAGGTCCCCGCGGTCATCACCGGCCTCCGCGTCGTGGTTCACCCTTTGCCCGAATTGCCGGGCGGCGGCTGGGGCAACGGTCCGGACATGCCGCGCCGCCTCCGCCCGAAGCAGCCCCCCAGGACGGCTGCCGGCGAAACCGCCTCCACCGAGGAACCCGCCAGCGAGGAGCCTCCGGAAAAAAACAGCCCGCCCGCCAAGGGCACCTTCATGCTCACGGCCATCGCGGCCACGGCCGATACGATGCCGGGCGATCAGATCAACCTCCACAAACTGCAACCCATCGCGCGCGTCACCGCCAGTTCGTGGGCCACCGCGAACCCGCCCGCGGGCTGCCTCGATCCGCGCAACGACGACGGCTGGTCCCCCGATCTTTCCGCCTCCGGGCCGGTGCATCTCACCGCGACCTTTGCCGAGCCCTTGCAGGCTGCGGCCACGCCGTATCTCACCGTGCAGTTGAACTTTGGCCACGGAAAAAATCTCATTCCCGGGCTGGTGGAATTGCTTGCGGTGACGGGCACCGACGACGGCACAGATCTGCCGGCCGAGATCGTGGCCGCGCTCGAAACCCCGGCCGCCCAACGCACGGCGGCGATGACGGCGGCGCTCTGGCGGCAGTGCGCCGCCACCGGACCGGAACTGCAGGCGAAACGCATCGCGCTCGCCAATCTCGAGGAGCGGCTCGCGGTGCTGACCGAAAAGTTCACGACGATGGTCATGGATGTCGCGAAGAAACCCCGCGATACGTTCATCCTCAATCGCGGCGATTACTCGCAACCCACCGAGAAGGTCACCGCCGGTACGCTCGCCGCCCTGCCGCCGATGCCCGAGGGCGCGAAGGCCGATCGCCTCGGTCTCGCCCAATGGATCGCCATGAAAAACCATCCTCTGACCGCGCGGGTGGCCGTGAACCGGTTTTGGAAGATGTGCTTTGGCACGGGCCTCGTGGCCACGGCCGCCGATTTTGGGTCGCAGGGCGAATGGCCGAGCCATCCCGAGTTGCTCGACTGGCTCGCGGTCGACTTCGTCGAGCGCGGATGGGATGTGAAGGCGCTGGTCCGGCAAATCGTGTTGTCCCGGACGTATCGGCAAACCTCGGCCACGAGTCCCGAATTGCGGGAGCGAGATCCACAAAACCGCCTGCTCGCGCGCGGGCCGCGTTTCCGGCTGCCCGCCGAATTCATCCGCGATGCGGCCCTCGCCGTCAGCGGCCTGCTCGTGCCGCGGGTCGGAGGTCCGAGCGTGAATCCCTATACGCCCGGCGATCTCTGGCGCGAGGTCAGCCACTACGGCAGCTCTCCCGCCACGGCCCAGACTTTTGTTCAGGACCACGGCGAGAAGCTCTACCGCCGCTCGATCTACACCTACTGGAAACGCACCGCGCCGCCGCCCAACATGACCGCCTTCGACGCCCCGAACCGCGAAACTTGCACGGTCGACCGCGCCAACACCACGACGCCGCTGCAGGCGCTCGTTTCGCTGAACGACATCCAGTTCGTGGAGACGTCCCGCGCCCTGGCCGAACGCATCCTCGCCCGACAAGGCAACGACGCGGCGAAGCTCGGCTGGGCGTTCCTCGAAATCACCTCTCGCCCGCCGAAACCGGCCGAGCTCGCGGTGCTGCAGTCCGCGCTCCAACGCGAGCGCCAGCGCTACGCCGCCAACCCGTCGGCCGCACAACAGTACCTCGGCACCGGTGAATCCCCGCGCAACCCGAAGCTCTCTCCCGCCGAACACGCCGCCTGGGCCCAGATCGCCGCGACATTGCTCAATCTCAGCGAAACGGTGACGAGGAACTGACCCGTAACCATGCAGTTGATCACGAATGTGCTCAGGGAGGTGAAGACCGATTGGTGCTGCGGTAGGCAGCCCGCTTGCGGGCGCGTTTTCAGAACGGGAGCTCCTCGACGGGCTCGTGGTCCTGATCATGTCGAACGGGCAAGCCCGCTGACCTCCGAGCGATTTCGAGGAAATGGCGGCAGTGTGAAAGGTGGGCCGGGCGCTCCGTCGCAAGGCTTCTGCGTGGAACGAACGATCGAATCGAAGTACAGCCGCGCGCGGAGCGCCCGGCCCACCCCGAACTGTATCGTCTCTCGCACTTCTTGCCTGTCGGCTGCCAATTCCACTTTTCCCTCGGGGCTGCGCAGCTCCGGCTACGCGATGAATCACCGACCTGCAAACAACACTGTAGGAGCGGCTTTACGCCGCGACGGGTTTCTTCACGGCCTTCATCGCGGGATAAACCCGCTCCTACAAAGAGACGTCCGCTGTCCGGTCTCCGGGAGCGACGCATGCGCTCCAATCCGCCCCACCCAATGAATCACCCCCTCTACGCCCGCCAGCACCACCTCACCCGCCGCGCCTTCCTCGGCGACGTCACGCGCGGCATCGGCAGCATCGCGCTCGGCTCGCTGCTCTTTCCCGAACTCACGCGCGCCGCAGGCGTGGAGCGGACCGGTGGCCTGCCATCGCTCCCGCATTTTGCCCCCAAGGCGAAGCGAGTGATCTGCCTGTTTCAAAGCGGCGGGTTGTCGCATGTGGATCTGTTCGATCAGAAGCCCACGCTCTACACCTACGCCGGACAGGAGATTCCGGCCTCGGTCAAGGGCTCACAGCGGCTGACCGGCATGACGTCGCGCCAGACCGCGTATCCCATCGTGCCGCCGCTCAAGACCGGCCAGCGCTGCGGTAAACACGGGACTTGGATCAGCGATCTGCTCCCGCACATGCAGGGGATCGCCGACGACATCTGTATCATCAAAAGCCTGTACACCGAGGCCATCAATCACGACCCGGCCATCACGTTCATGAACACCGGCAACCAACAGCCGGGCTATGCGAGCATGGGCGCGTGGGTCAGCTACGGACTCGGGAGTGTGAACCAGAACCTGCCCGCCTTCATCACGATGGTTTCGCAGGGCACGGGCAAGAATCCCGGCCAGCCGATTTTTTCGCGGCTGTGGGGCAGCGGGTTCCTGCCCTCCTCCCACCAGGGCGTCGGCCTGCGCCCCGGCGCGAATCCCGTGCTCTACTTGAACAACCCGCCCGGCGTCGACCGCAGCCAGCGCCGCGCCCTGCTCGACGATCTCGCGCAGCTCAACGAACTGCGCGCCGCGGAACTCGGCGACCCCGAGACCCTCACCCGGATCAACGCCTACGAGATGGCCTACCGCATGCAGATGTCCGTTCCCGAATTGACGGACATCAGCCGCGAGTCGGCCGCGACGCTCGAGGCCTACGGACCCGAAGTGCGCAAGCCCGGCAGCTATGCCGCCAACTGCCTGCTCGCCCGCCGGCTGCTCGAGCGCGACGTGCGCTTCGTGCAACTCTTCCATCGCGGGTGGGATCAGCACATCGCGATCGCGCGGCAGTTGCCCAACCAGTGTCACGACATCGATCAATCCACCGCCGCGCTGATCAAGGATCTCAAGCAGCGTGGAATGCTGGAGGACACGCTGGTGGTTTTTGCCACCGAGTTTGGCCGCACGGTTTTCAGCCAGGGCAAGCTCGGCGATCCCGGCATGGGCCGCGATCACCACGGGCGCAGCTTCACCGTCTGGCTGGCCGGCGGCGGCATCCGCGGCGGCATGGAATACGGTGCCACCGACGATTTTTGCTACAATATCACGGAAAATCCCGTGCACCTGCGCGACCTGCATGCGACGATCCTGCACTGCCTCGGCATCGATCATGCGCGTTTCAGCCACAAATTCCGCGGCCTCAACGTCCGCCTTACCGGCGTGGTCGAGGCCAACGTGGTGAAGGGGATTCTGGCGTGAAGCGGGCGCAGCCAGAATCCTGCCGCCCCAGGCCGCAACCCACCTTATTCATGAAGTGAAGCACCAAGCTCCAAAATCCAAGCTCCAGAGAAACACCAAACCGCGAAAAGAGGCGACACCCGGTGCGGAGGCTGAATACCCCGAGTCGAGTAGCTCCTCGTGGGTGGTCAACGAAGATGACGGTGGGCGCAATGCACCTCATCCATTCGATCTTGAGGAGCGAACCGCCCGTTTCGGAGAGGAAGTCATCCGGTTCTTGAAGAAGGTGCCGCGCGGCCCGCATAACGATCGGCTGATCGATCAGCTTACCGGCTGCGGCACCAGCGTCGGAGCGAACTATTGTGAAGCCAACGAGAGCCTCTCGAAAAAAGATTTCAAAAACATAATCGGCCGGTGCAGAAAAGAGGGGAAAGAGTGCAAGTTTTTTCTCCGCATGATCGCCGCGTCCGAACCGAATGTCGCTGAGGAAGCGCGCACCCTCTACCGCGAAGCGAAGGAGCTGCACCTGATCTTCGCCGCCATTTTTCGCAAATCGGCATGACGCCCCCGAAGCACCAAGCTCCATGAGTTTTCCATTCTCAAATCACCGAGCCAGCCCACTTCCATTTGAACCTTGAAGCTTGGAGCTTCTTTGGAGTTTGGATGTTGGAGCTTGGAGCTTTTTCCCTATGAACCCGTCCCTGCAACCTTGCCCGCTTTTCAACAACGGTGAGTGGATCATCCCCGACGTTGCGACCACACCCGTGTACAATCCGTCCACCGGCGACATCATTGCCGGGTGTCCGGCCGGTGGCGCGGCCGAGGTCAACGCCGCCGTCGAGGCCGCGTCTTTGGCCTTCCCCGCCTGGCGGGAAACGCCACCGGTCGAGCGCGCGCGCGTCTTCTTTCGCTACCGCCAGCTCATCGAACAGAACTTCGACCTGCTCTGCGCGACCGTCTCACGCGAGCACGGCAAGACCCTCGCCGAGGCGCGCGGGAGCATTTATCGCGGGCTGGAAAATATCGAATACGCCTGCGGCATTCCCACGCTCCTGTTCGGCGACACGCTCGAGAACCTCGCCCGCGGCGTCGACTGCGAGACGTATCTGCAGCCGCTCGGCGTCTGCGCGGGCATCACGCCGTTTAACTTTCCCGCGATGGTGCCGCTCTGGATGTTCCCGCTCGCCCTCGCCTGCGGCAACACCTTCGTCCTGAAGCCGAGCGAAAAGGTCCCGCTCACCGCCGTGCTGCTCGTCGAGCTGTTGCAAAAGGCCGGCCTGCCCAAAGGCGTGCTCAATCTCGTCCATGGCGGCCGGGCCGCCGTCGACACGCTGCTCACGCATCCGAAAGTCCGCGCCGTCTCGTTCGTGGGCTCGACTCCAATCGCCAAATACATCTACGAAACCGGCACGCGCCATGGCAAACGCGTCCAGGCCAACGGCGGGGCGAAGAATTACATCGTCATCATGCCGGACGCCGATGTGCCGAAGACGGTCGAGGCGCTCTCAACCGCGGCCTTCGGCTGCGCCGGCGAGCGCTGCATGGCGGGCTCCACCGCGCTGACGGTCGGTTCCGCCGCCGAACGTCTGCTGCCCTCTCTCGTCGAGGCCGCCCGCGCGATCAAGGTTGGCCCCACCGACCGCCCGGCCCAACCCGACATGGGTCCGGTGATCACCGCCCAACACCGCGACCGCGTGCTGAGCCTGGTGGCGAGC
>JBIJCX010000637.1:0-2931 GCA_044344465.1 Opitutaceae bacterium | reverse complement strand
AGGCGCAAAGGTCATCGCCGACGGCCGCGGGGTGAGAATCCCCGACGCGCCGCGCGGCTTCTATCTCGGCGCCACCATCGTGGACGGCGTGCAAGCCAACATGACGCTCGCGCGCGAGGAGGTCTTCGGCCCCGTGCTCAATGTCATGCGCATGGACGATCTCGATGCCGCGATCGCCCAGGCCAACGCCTCCGTTTTCGGCAACGGTGCGGCGATCTTCACCAACAGCGGCGCCGCCGCGCGCGAATTCAGGCACCGCGTGAAAGCCGGCATGGTCGGCATCAATGTCGGCGTCCCCGCGACGATGGCGATGTTCCCCTTCACCGGCTGGGACGACTCGTTCTACGGCGACCTCCACATCCAGGGAAAGGAGGCCGTGCAGTTCTACACCCAGCAGAAGGTCGTCACGACGCGCTGGTTCGGCGGCACGGTGGGTGATGTGTGGCGGAAGTGAATCAACCGGCGGAGAAGGGCCTTTTCTTTGCCCGCGACTCTCTGTTATCCGATCCGCCATGCCGAAGCGCCCCCGGGTATTCGAGCCCAAGATCGACCGCACTCCGCCCAACCTGCAAAAGCTGGTGCGGCTGATTTTTTCCGAAGCCTACCTGCCCGGCGACCGGCTGGTGGAGCGCGACCTCGCGGCCAAGCTCAAGCTGAGCCGCATCCCGGTGCGCGAGGGCCTGCAAAAGCTGGTTTCGAAGGGCATCCTGCTGAAGGATGAGGTGAACCGCGGCCTGCGGTTGCGCAACTACCGCCCGGCGGAGGTCACGCATCTGCACGAATACCGCGAGGCCATCGAACTCGCCACCACTCGCGCCGCGTGCCACAACCGCTCGGCGACCGCGCTCGCGCAACTCGACTTGATTTGTGCTGCCATGGAACGGGAAACGCCCAACGCCCCTTCGCCCCGCTGGCTCGAGCTCGACTGGCAGTTTCACCAGACCATCGTGGAGGCGAGCGGCAATGCGAGATTCATCAATGATTTCGATCTGCTGATGATCGAGTGCAACTACGTGTTCTACCGGCTGCCGGACACGATCATTCCGGCGAAAAGCCGCGACCATCCGCTCCTGGCCACCATGGTGCACGGGGTCGTCGACGCCCACCGGGAAATCGCCCGGCTGATCGGCGCGCGCGACACCAACGGCGCGCTCGAGGCGATGCGCCTGCATCTCGCCGGGCTGAGCAACCGCGTGCACCGCGACGTGGTGAAAAGCCACCTGGAGAAAGCGCAAGAGAAGTAGCGGGCGAGCGAGCCCGTCTGTTTGGCGGCTAGGTCACGAACAACTCCTGCACTTCGGCCCGGGCGGCGGCGGCGATTCCCGCGATCATCGCGGAGGTTGCGCACCGATATGGCCAGCGGAGCCGCGGCCCGAAACCCGGCAGCCAGCCGCCCGCCACCGCCGCCGACTTGTCCGCCGCGGAACTCGAAAGTCCGTGCTCCGTGATCAGGGGCGACACATGCGTCCGCCAGAACGGCTGGATCCTTTCCTCCCACTGCTGCGCCTGCCGCGGATCGCTCCGGCACAGGTCAAACCATCGCCGCGCGCCCGCCGGACTCAGGCACGCCACATTCGAATAGGCGCCATGAGCTCCGCGGGCGAGTCCGCTGGCCAGGGTGTGGCCAGGAATAAACACGGACACCCGCGCCATCACCGGCTGCATCGCGCGATACCACGCCTCGTCGCCCCCGGCCACTTTCATCCCCGCGATCCCGGGCACCGCATCGATGAGCCGCAGCCACTCCTCCGGCCCCAGCCTTCGCTTCGCATGCGGCGGGTTGTAGACGATCAGCGGAACCGGCGCCGCCACCGCCGCCATCACCTCGAGGAACGCCACAATCTCCGGCCAGGACGGGGGAAACCAGTCGGGCAACACGACCTGGAACGCCCCCGGCCGAAGCGCCTTCGCCCGGCGGACGCGTTCCCGCGAAAGCTGCGGACTCATCTGGGACGCCCCGATTTGAAACGGCATGCCCGCCCGCTCGCACTTTTCCGCGAGCAGCAGGTTAACCCGGTCAAACTCGTCCTCGGTCTGGGTGTAAAACTCACCGGCCGTTCCGTTCGAATAAATCCCGCTCACGCGCGCCGCCACGAAGTGGTCGATCTCCGCGGCCAGCAAACCGTAGTCGATCGAGTCGTCCGCGTTGATCGGCAGGAGCAACGTGGCCCAGTTGCCCCGAATTTCAGAGGGGAGGAGCGGTTTCATGTCAGCGAGGCGCACGCATAGGCCATTGTATTCGGTGAGGCAACGGGGAATCTGGGGTTCAACGGACTCCGTGATGCTCGATTGCGCATCGACGATGAATTCCATGGGGGCGCGGTGCCCTCACCGCCCGGCCGTGTCAAAGTCGTTCTCGTTCCTCGTCATCTTTCTCTTTCCTCTTTCTCTTAATCTTTCTCTACCGTGCCGAACCCCTGCCGAAAGAGAGCGAAAAAGAGGAACGAGAAAGATCGTCCGATCGACTTGGACGCTGCCTCAGCCTCACCGCGCCGGCGCCGTTTTCCCCACCCAAACCTCGGTGGATCGCACGCCCGGTCTCGCCTCGCCCCCCGGGATCACGATCTCTCCGCGCCACGTCGTGAGCGTTGTTGTCACCAGGGAAAAGGGCACTTCGCCAGCCCGGCTCCAGGTGTCCGACTCCGGGTCGTAGGCGAGCACATCCCGCGGAAATCCCCGGTGCGCGGTCTGCGCCACTGCCACCTGCGCGCCGTCGTCGCCGCCGATGACCAGCAATTTTCCCCCGGCCACCGGTGCGGGCGTCGGCGCCGCGACCGCCGCCCGGGGCAAATCGGCGAGACGTTTCCAGCCCGCGCCCGGCGTGAAGCGGTACGCATCGCGCAGGAATTCACGCGCCGGCTTGCCCTGCGCATCCGCGAAGAGCCGCGCGCCGCTGAACAGGTAGAACGCGCCATCCTGCGCCCCCGCGGT
>JBIJCX010000668.1:0-2586 GCA_044344465.1 Opitutaceae bacterium | reverse complement strand
GGATGCGTTTGTGCCGGAGCCCCGGCACGGGGCGGAGGATGCGGCGGGCGAGCAGGCGGTAGATGGTCGGCTTGCTGACGCCGAGTGCGGTGGCGGATTCCTCGACGGAATAGGTCAGTCGCTCGACGGCGGCCGGTGCTGTTTCGGGAGCAGGAGAAGGCGATTGCGAGATCATGGGATGATTATCGCACAAGCGCCCGGATCCGGGTAGCAATGCGCCTGAACACCCGCGGATCGGCTTCTCCCTCAAAACCAGTGAATTGGAGAGGAGTGCGGCCTATTCAGTTGGCCGAGTAGCGATCTGGCGGCGGCAGCGGCAGAGATTGCGCGAAGTCCGCGAACGCGTGACGGGCGTCCATGCCGAACGCCGGATCGCCCGGAAAGCCGCGGGCTTTGAACCAGCGGGAGACAGCGCGGGCTTTGGCGGTCCCGCGGCGGGCGAGGACATGATAGTGCAATTGGGCGGGCAGGCCCAATTCGTCGGCATGGGCTTCGCGCCATTCCTCGACGACGGCTGCCAGGACTTTCTTCCGCTCGCGATGGGCGTGGCGGCGGAGGTCCGGCAGTTGGTCGAGCACGTGAAAGGCGGGAATGTGGCATCGGGCGAATTCGTCGCGGAGGCACCGGACGAACAATACCCACCAGACCGGGGTGAACGCGGCGATGCAGCGAAGCGGATGATCGGGGCGCAGGTCCGACAGGAAATCGCCGGCGAGCCATTGCTGGCGCTGTTCCGCCCAGTAGCGGCGGGCGCTGCGGCGCTGGGCAGCGGTGGCTTCGGCTGCAAACTGGTAACGCAATGAGGCGAGAGCGGACTCGCGTTGTTCGCGTTCGGCGAGGCAGAGCGCGCGGCGATCAGGCTGGGAAAGGGATCGCAAGAAATTGTCCTCGGCGGTGGTGGCGGCATCGCGCGCGCCGCGATAGGCGGCTCCGCCGGCTTGCTCGTAGGCGGACTCGGCGGCGGCCTGGAGGACACCGGTAATTTCCGCGGTGCGATACGACAGCGTCCGGGAGCGGATGGCCGCGCCGACTTCCGCGACGAAGGCGGCGGAGAGGAGCGAGGGACGGCGGAGGCAGCCGGGGCAACCCGCGCGTTGGAATGCCTGAATCACACACCAGTCGGTGAGGGTATGCGGCCAGGAATAGACGCGAAGCGTGCGGGGCATTTAGGATGACGGCAGGGTCAGTGAGACCATTCGGGCGAAGAGAAGTTCAGTACGATTAGCGGCAGGTAGTGTATTCGCGGTTACGCGGGATTCAATACCGGGGCACGTTTTGGTCGCGATTTTCGGGGTGTTGGCGAGAAGATGGATCGCGCGCCGCGGGCGAACCGGTGAGGTGGGCTATGAAGGGGCCGTAGCGGTGGGGGGGCGCAGCCTGGTGGGTGTCGCCGGAGCTCCGCGCATCGGTCCCTGCGATGCTCTGCTACGCCACGTCTCGCGTCGGGCGCGGGCGAGGCTTGCTGGGGCTCACGCCGCCCCAGCCCCCGGGAGTGGCGGAAAGACCAACGGCCTACGCGATGGCTGAGCATCGCGAAACGGCCATGGTGAAACCGGGCGAATTGGATGCATCACCATCACCGCTTGACGGACTCCCCGTCATGAACGATCTTGGCCTCATGCCTAGCCAACCCAAACCGACAGCCACGCCGGAGCGTCCAACCAAGGGTGCTGAAATCGGTGCTCGTTTGCGGGCGCGAGCGAACAAGCTCTCGGACACGGCACGTGAAGCCGCCCGCCTGCGAGGGATGCAGCTGATCTACGGCAATGGCAGCGGCAACAAAGTCCACGCTCCTGGCCGTTGATACGAACTTTCTCCTCGATTTGGCCGCGGACACCGCGGTGTCGTGGGAGGCGTTAGAGACGATCCGGCGGCGTTTGCCCGACCCAATCATTCTCGTTCCGCCGACCGTCATCGATGAACTCGTCGTCGCGCACGACGATCCAACCGACCCCGAAGAACATCGTTTGGCGGGGATTGCCCTTACCCACCTTCGAGCCAAATGGAAATTCCAGCCTGTGGACTTGGTGCCGGTGGGTCATGGGATCGTCGAGCGCATCGCGGAAAAGATCCGGGAACGTGGTTACCTGCCGCACGACGAAGTGAATGATTCCCTGATTCTCGCCGAAGCTTCGTTGCTTAACTGCGCCCTACTCATCTCCGCCGACAACCACTTGCTCGACGTGCCAGCCGGGCCATTGAAATTGCTGCTCGATGCCCACGATGTCGCTTCGCCGATCGTTGTTTCGCCGCGCAAGATCGCGCGGGACTTCTTCCCCAAATAGGGTCTTGGGTCAGCCAGGGCGCGCGCAAACTCGTTTGCCTCAAGCATAGCGATGCTCCCGACGCACCGCTCGGACCGCCTTCGCGACCGAGTCCGGCAACCGGCGGCCGGCCGACCGAACCACGTCGCCGCTCAACTCGATCTGGTCCGCCAACTCATTGAGTATCGGTTGGGAGGGTGCTACCGAGCGGGTCGGGCACGGACGAAAGGTGTAGAAAAAAGTGTAGAAAAACCCGGCCCCACAATTTCAAAAAACTCGAGAAGTGTAGAAAGTGTAGAAAAATCTTCGAGGCGAAGAGCCG
>JBIJCX010000334.1:0-9534 GCA_044344465.1 Opitutaceae bacterium | reverse complement strand
TCCGAAGTCGCAACGCTCGAGCGCAATCTGAAGGCCGTTACCACCGCGCGCGACGACGCGGAGAAAAAAATCCGCACCGCCACCGCGTCGTCCACCGAACTGGCCGCCGCGGCCTCCGCCTTGGCCCAGGCGGAGGGCCGCGCCGCGCAGGCCGAGAAAAACGCGACCGCCACGAGCGAACAAATTGCCAGGCTGCGCACGCAAGCACAGGCGGCCGAAACCGATCGCACGTCACTCGTGACGGAGAACAAGCGCCTCGCCGCCGAGGTCGCAGCCGCCGCTGCCACGAAAGAAAAGACCGTCCGCCAGCTCGCCGCGGAAAAGGAGACTCTCGCGACGCGTCTCGCAAAGGCTGAAGCCGCGGCCCTCGACGCGGGCAAGGCGCAAACCCGCGCCGATTCGCTCGCGGCCGAGTTGGCAGCCGCCCGCAAGGAACTCGAAGCCACCAAGGTCGGCGCCACCCAGACGTCCACCGCGAAGTCCAAGGCGGAGACCGCGCTCAACGCCCGCATCGCGGAGCTGGAAGCGTCGCGCCGCACGATGTCCGACGCGGTGAAGCAGGCCGAAGCCCGCGCCCGCGAGAGCGCCGCGCTCAACGAGAAACTGGTCGCGACCACCCAGCAACTGTCGTCCGCGCGGCAGGATCTCGAGGCCGCGCGCCAGGATGCGACCGCGGCGAAGTCGCTCGCCACCCAGTCTGCCGCCGAGAAATCCCGGCTCGAGACCAGCTTGGCCAAGGTCGCGGCCGAGGCGAAGCAACTCGCCGAGGCACAGCGCAACCTCGCGGCGGCGACCACCGCCCGCGACGAGCTCCAGTCGCAATTGCGCGCCGCGACCAAGTCGTCCGCCAAGCTGGCCGTTGAGCTGGCCGGGGAAGCCGCCGCCAAGAAGGAAGCTCTCGCCAAGGTTGACGCGTTGACGAAAGAGGCCGGGCGAGCCGCCAAGCTCGCCGTTGAGAATGACGGCCTCGCGCGCCGTCTCACCCAGGCAGAATCGGCGACCCGGGCTTCGACCGAGGCACTGGCCAAGGCCACGACCGCGGCAAAATCCACCGTGCCCGCCGCGGAGCTCGAGTCCGCCCGCCGGGCGCTCGCCGCAGCCCAGGCGCAAGTAACCGCCGGCACCCGGGAGATCGCGACCCTGCAAAAACAAGCGGACACGGCCCGCGATCTCGAGGCCCGCGTCCGCCAACTCGAATCCGACAAGGCGGCCCTCGCCGCTCGCGCCGCGGAGGCGGTGACCGCGAAAGATGAAGCGACGCGTGTGGCCAAGGCCGACGCGGAAGAAAAAATTGCCGCCGCCCTGCGGTCCCAGCGTTCGCTCACCCAGGAGCGGGACGAACTGGCCGGGCGCGTCACCGAACTGACAGCGAAATTTGCCGAGGCTCAAGCCGCCCTCGCCGCACCGCCGCCACCCACGGCCACCGAACTCGACCGTCTCCGCGCCCGCGCCAGCGCCGCCGAAAGGGACACGGAACTGGCCCGGGCCGAGTTGACCCGGGTCAACCAGGTGCTCGCCACCACGCGCCTGGCCCAAGCCCAGCCGGCTCGCCCGGCCGCGGCTCCGCGCGAGCTTTCGCGCCCCAGCGCTCCGAGCGCCTCCCCCGGAGTCGCACCCGCCACCGCCAGCGCGGCGGCTGGGTCTCCTCCCCGAACTCACGTCATCGCCGCGGGCGAGACCCTGGCCGGAATTTCGCGCCTCTACTACGGCACGCCGAACCGCTGGTCCGACCTGCTGGCCGCCAATCGCGATTGGTTGCGCGATGAAAAGAGCCTCACCGCCGGACGGATATTGCGAATTCCCTGATCCGTATTATCCGTAGGCCCGCAATATTGCCGCGCCATCGACTCTCACCTAACCCATTTGCCATGCGCCCCCGACGCATTCCCACTCCATTAGTACTCTCAGCTTTCCTAGCCCTGAGTGGATGTGGCTACGTGCATGTTGGCCGCCTGCCCGAGCCCGTCACGACCGTCATCGGGGACGACAAGCTCACCAAGGAGAATGCCGATTTGCGGACGGAGAAGAAGCTGCTGCAGCAGGAGCTTGCCCTCACCCGTGCCCAAGGCGACGCCCTCCGCATGGCGATCGAGAATCGGGCGGCTGACGGCGATACCTCCGCCCGCCTCGTCGAGCGCCTCAACCAGACCAGTCGCGAACTGGCCGAGTTGCGCACGAATTATGTGAAGCTTCAGGGTGAGAGGAACCAGGCGGTCGCCACGGCGGGTGAAGCCGCGGCACTCAAGGCCCGGCTGGGCGCCACCGAGGAGAAGCTCGCCGCCTCGCTGCTTTCGTACACACAGCTGCAGGAGGAAATCACCCGGCTTCGCTCCGACGTGGATCGGACCCGGGCCGAAAATGTCGCGCTCGGCGAGCAGGTGAAAACCGTCACCGCGCAAAGCGAGCAAGCGCAGGCGGCGCTGGCCCAGCTCAACACGGACTTGCTCGCCCAGAAGGACGCGCGTCTCCGGGCCGAGGAGGATGCCGAGACACTTCGCACCGAGCTGAAATCGGTCGCACCCAATTCCTCGGTGCTGGCGCAGCAGCGCACGGGCGCCGCGGCCGAAGCCCGCAGCCTCGTCTCCGAACACACCGCCGAGACCGCCGCGCTCAAGCAGCAGCTCGACACCCTGCGCGCCAAGGTCGAAACTCTCACCACCGAGCGGGCCGAGCTGCAGCAAAAGCTTGCCGCGACCGAATCCACGCCACGCGGACCTTCCCCCGAGATGGCCGATGTCGAAGCCAAGCTCGCCAACGCCCTGCGCAATGCCTCGCTGCTCCGCGACGAGAATGAGCAGCTTAAGTCCGTGAGCGTGCAGCTGGCGTCGGCGAAGTCGGATCTCGAAGTCAAGCTCACCCAGGTCAAGGGCGCAGCGCCCGCGGCGGGGCAGGTGCAGACGCTCCGCGAGCAACTGCGCGATGCCCAGATCCAGGCCTCGGCCCTGAGCGAGGAAAACGCCCGCCTGAAAACGCGGCTCGCCGGTACGCCTGGCTCCGCCGGGTCCGTCACGTCCCGTACTTCCAGTGGTGTCAGTGCCACCCTCGTCACGAACGTGCCCGGTGGCCAGCGCGGGGCCGGAGCCCGCACCCCCACGGCGGAGCCGGGGCGCTTTCACGTCGTCACCAGCGGCGACACCCTGTCGAAAATTTCCACGCTCTACTACGGCACGACCTCGCGCTGGGGCGACATCCTGGCCGCCAACCGCGACGTCCTCGGCGAGGGCAACAATCTCGTGGTCGGCCGCACCCTGCGCATCCCGTAGGCAAATTCAGGCTCGCGCCGTCCGCCACGTGAGGCTCCGCCGCTGGCTGCGTCGAGCCCGGCAGACCACGCTTTCGCTACGCTCAAGCGCGGCTACGGGAACGTGTCTACGGGAACGTGCCGGTGAAATAATCCGTCCAGACTCCTGCGCGCGGTCCCATTCGCGGGACGACCCGGTTTCGGATTTGACTCGATTCATGCGGCCTCCACCGCGGCTGGTTTCTCCAACGCCCTTTCGTCCAGCAGGTAACGCCCCATGACTCCCGGTTGGCATCCGCCCTGCAATGGACCGGCCAACACCACGGCAAGCTGTGCCCGCCGCACGAGTCTGCGCCCTCCCTCCTCCATCCCACACCCCTCCATGTTACTCGAAAGCTTCTTCCAAGACCTCCGCATCGGACTGCGCGTACTGATCAAAGAAAAAAGTTTCTGCGCCCTGGCCGTCCTCGTCCTCTCCCTCGGCATCTGTGGCGTGGCCACGATGTTCTCGGTCGTCAACGGCGTGATGTTGCGCGGCTTTTCGTTTCCCAATGCCAGCCGGCTGACGGGCATCCAGGTCATCGATCCCAAGCAGAGCAACCCGTTTGGCTTCAACGGCCAGATCTTCGCGCTCGACTACGAGGAGATGCGCACGACGCAGACCTCGTTCGAGCTGATGGCCGCCTACCTCAACGGCTCGACCGTCAACGCCACCATCGATGGGAATCCCCAGCGTTACACCGGCGCCTATATCACGCCCGACTTCTTCCGCATCCTCGGCGTCCGGCCGATCAAGGGTCGCGATTTCGCCGAGGCCGACAACAAGCCCGGCGCGGAGAAGACGACGATCATCAGCCACCAGCTCTGGCAGCGCGACTTTGGCAGTGAGCCCAACATCGTGGGCAAGGGGATCGTCCTCAACGGCAAGCCGGCCACGGTCATCGGCGTGATGCCGCCGGGCTTTTCCTTCCCCGGCAACGAGCAGCTGTGGGTGCCCCTCTACAGCGAGTTCCCGCCCGTGCCGCGCAACGACCTGCGCCGCGTGCCGCCCGCCGTGCTCGGCCTGATCAAACCGGGCGTCTCCCTCGAGCAGGCGACCAGCGAATTCACCGCCATCGCGCAGCGGCTCGCCACCGCGTTTCCCGACACGAACAAGCAATTCAACACCGCGCTCATCGAGCCGTTGATCAAGGCCTTCACGCCCCGGCAGCTCCAGGGACTGCTGTGGACCATGCTCGCCTTCTGCGTCGGCATCCTGCTCATCGCCTGCGTCAACGTGATGAACATGCAGTTCGCCCGCGCCGCCCTCCGCGCGAAGGAACTCGCCGTCCGATCCTCCCTCGGGGCCACGCGCCTCCGGCTCATCCGCCAGATGCTCAGCGAGAGCCTTCTCGTCGCCACCATCGGCGCAGTCGTCGGCGTCGGGCTCGCGTTTTACGCCACCGATCTCTTGCAGGCCGCGACCAAGAACGTGTCCAACCCCATCCCGGCCTACATCACGTTCGACATCGACGGCATGGTCCTCGCGTTTGTCGTCGGCGCGACCGTGCTTTCCGCCGTCGTGTCCGGGTTCGTGCCGGCCTGGATCGCCTCGCGCGCCAACGCCGTCGAAGCCCTCAAGGAATCGGGCCGCGGGAACACCAGCCGCACCATCTCGTTCATCACCCGCGCCCTCGTCGTCTTCCAAATTCTCGTCACCTGCGTGCTGCTCATCGGCTCGCTGCTGCAACTCAAGTCGATCCTCCTCCAGCAACAAGTCGACTACGGGTATGACACCAACAGCCTTCTGACCGCCCGGATGGGGCTGATGGACGGCGACTACCCGACGCCCCAGGCCCGCAAGCTTTTCTATGACCGCCTCGTCCGCGAGCTGCACGCCAGCCCCGAGTTCGAAAATGCGGCGCTCACCAACCGCTTCCGCATGGCGTTTGTACCGAGCGGGCCGGCCCGCACCGAAATCGAGGGGAAAACGTATCCGACCGACGAGGACCGCCCCAACGTCATCGTCGAAAATGTCAGCGGCGACTACTTCGCGACCCTTGGGGTCAAGATTCTCGAAGGCCGCACGTTTGCCGAGGACGACAGCGACACCAAGCAGCCCGTGGCGATCATCAGCGCCGGCTTCGCCCGAAAATTCTTTGGCGCGGAGAGCCCGGTCGGCCGGCGGCTCCGCACCGTCGCCAACAACGGCAAATTGTTCGGCCCCTGGCGCACCATCGTCGGCGTCTCCACGACCGTGCGCATGTTCGGGCCGTTCAACAATCCGAACGTCGAGGAGCATGGCTATTATGTCCCGCTCTATTCGCCGGTGTTCGGGCCGGTGCAGCCCGATCCCGCCGCGCCGCAGTTCACCACCGTGGTGGTGCGCCCGCGCGGCCAGGTCCGCGCCGAATCCGTCGCGGCGGCCTTGCAGCGTGAGGTCAAGAAGGTGAACCCCAACCAGCCGCTCTATTTCGTGGGCACCGCCCGCGAAAACCAGGACAGCTTTGTCGCCCAGAACCGGATCATCGCGACGATGTTCTCCATCTTCGGCCTCGTGGCGGTGATCCTGGCCTCGGTCGGGCTCTATGGCGTGACGTCATTCTCGGTCAACCAGCGCACCCAGGAATTCGGCATCCGCATGGCGCTCGGCGCCGATCACGGTCGCATTCTCCAGATGGTCCTGCGCCAGGGCGCCATCCAGCTGGCGATCGGCCTCGGCCTCGGTCTCGGCCTCGCCGTCGCGATCGGCGCCGCGGCCGGCAGCGCGATTCAGAATGTACTCTTCCAAGTCAGTCCGACCGACCCGCTCACCTACGGGGCGGTGGCCCTGCTGCTGACCGTGGTGTCCGCCCTTGCCACCCTCGTGCCGGCCCGCCGCGCCACGCGGGTCGATCCGATGATCGCGTTGCGCGCGGAGTGAGGCGATAGACCTTCCTGGGGCGGAACCCTCAACGCCCGGTGATGGGCCGGATGAATTAACCCTATTCGCGCGTAGCTGAAGGAAGCCCGGCCTGTCGCGGCGCGGTTGTGGTCAACGTTTGGCGGAAGCTTCCAAGCGGCGCGGCGCAAGAGTGACCACTTTGCGGCCGGAGGTGCGTTCGCGACGCCGGGCGTGCAAATCATCGGGCAGACATATCCGGCATTTTCACAGACGGGTCCAATGGGGTCGGGCCGTTACTTGTTAGCACCGGTTCCGGGGAATGCAGTTTTCACTCGTACTTGAGCCGGGAAATCGGTCGCTAACATGTAACGGCCCGACCCCGTTTTAGCCGCCGCTGCTGAACTGCCGGCGTCACCCAACCAAGAATATCCGGTGGCGTTACCTCATTCAGCGGATACGGCGGCGCGCGCAAACTGTCTTGGGTCTTCACTGAGTACGGCGCGATGGAGCGCAGTTTCCCTGGACAGGACAAGCCACCACGCGGCGTCGACGCCGCGCCGCGCCCTGAAATTTCATTGGCAACTATTGAGCTCCTAAACTATGTTTGCCCATGGGGAGGATGGCCATCCCCGGTCAGACGATGAGACTTCGAAGGACGAAATTGGCGCGGAGCCCGAATCAACCCGCAGGATTTGCATCATGAATACGCATACGTATCTGGAACAAGGTGTCTCGATCCTGAACGCGCGCCTGAGGACGCCCATCGCCCAGTTGCCGGCCGCCGGCACGGCGAGCCACCCCTTCATCACCATCTCCCGCGAGGCCGGCGCCGGCGCGACCACCCTGGGCCGGCTGCTGGTGCCAATCCTTGACGAGCAGTTGGGCGACGAGAATCGGGACTGGATGTTTTTCGACAAGGATCTGATCACCCACGCCCTGACCAAGCACAGCCTGCCCGAGCGCCTGGCCGCCTACCTGCCCGAGGATCGGGTCTCCGAAATCAAGGCCCTGGTCGGCGAGCTCGTCGGGCTGCACCCGTCGCTCTGGGAACTGGAGCACAAGATCAGCGAAGCCATCCTCCAGCTGGCGCACCTGGGCCGCGTGATCTTCGCCGGCCGCGCCGCCCATCTGGTCACCCGTTCGCTGCAGAGCGGTTTCCATCTGCGGCTGGTGGCGTCGAAGGAGTTGCGCATCAAGCGGATGATGGCGCAGCAAAACTGCGATGCGGCCACCGCCGAGGCCGCGTTGCTCAACACCGACCGGGCGCGCCAGCGCTACGCCCAGACCAACTTTGGGCAGGATCTCGACGATCCCCACGCCTACGATCTCGTGATCAACACCGATCAGATCACCCCCGCCACGGCCGCTCGCCTCGTCGTCTGCGCCCTGCGCGATCGGATTGGCGCCAGTCCGCCGATGCCCCGGGCCGGTTGAAAGGGAAATGGCAGGGCGCACGGCGCTGCAATCCGCGCGCAGCGTTGGCCAAAATGCGAGCGGCGGGCGCCCCGCCGCCGGCCTAAACTGGCGCCATCTCCTCTCCCAACCGAACGGCGAAGGCCACCACGGTGCTCGCAGCCATGGCGACAGCGGTCGTGGCAACGGGGATTGTTTATTTCGTTTTCATCCGCAGCGATCGCCGGCTCGCCCGGCTGGACACCGCCACCGAGCAGCAGATCGCCCAGGCCCACGACCGCATGATCGCGGCGGCGGAAGCGCTCAAGCTCGACGACCTTTTTGCGGACGTGGTTGAAACCAACCGGGGCGCGCTGATTGCCAATGGCCGCCTGTTCCTGACGCGTGACGCCGTGATCGAGCAGACCCGCCGCAACTTTCGCGGGCTCACGGCGCTCAAGTATCACGTCCGCGAGCGGCACGTGACTTCCTTGTCGCCCACCGCGGCGCTGCTGGTGGCGACGGGCACCAGCGAGGCCCGGATCAGCGACGGCCGCACCATCTCGGCCGAGTTCGCGCATACGCTCGTGCTGGTGCTGGAAGAGGGCCGGTGGCGCGTGCTGCACTCCCACCAATCGACGCCCGGTCCACGCTGATCCCGCCCGGACAACGGCCGACGTATTCGAGGAGTTGGCACGGGCGGAAACTTCGGGATAAAGGTTCGCGGATTCCCAATCATGGGACGGCCCAGTTTCGATTATGCGGCACCGCCCGGAGTCGGGTGATGCGCTGGAATTTTAACTCGCGTCCGGGCTGTGCCTAGTGCGCGTGGTGGATCCTTGGCACGTGCGATGCAATTCAGGTCCGGCTAGCGCCCGGTCGGGCGATTTCACTTCGAATGTTGGGCAAGGTTCTCTCCGATGAAACACGCCCCCACGTCGCTTTCCAATTCTCGCTTTCTCCACGTCTCCCGCATTTCTCCCTCTGTCCTTCCCTCCGTCTCTCCGTCCCCCCGTCTCTCCGTCTCTCCGTCCCTCCGTCCCCCATGCCCACAGCCATTAAACTCCTCACCCTCCTCGCCGTAATGGTATTCTCCGCCCTGAGCGCCTCCGCCGAAGAAAAAACGCCACCAGCCGCGGCCAAACCCAAGCAGTTCGTTTACGTCCTCCGCCTCGTCCCGCGTCTCCACGATGACAAGGCCTGGACGGAGGCGGACAACGCGATCATCGGCCGGCACTTTGCCCATCTCAAGGCCGCCACCGGTCGCGGTCAGCTCATCCTCGCCGGCCGCACGCTCGAGCCCGGCGACAAAACCTTTGGCCTCGTGATCTTCGAGGCGGCCGACGCCACCGCCGCCCGTGCGTTCATGAACAGCGATCCCTCCGTGGCCGAGAACATCATGACCGCCGAGCTCCACCCCTACGCCGTGGCCCTGCGGGGGAAGTGACGAAGAGTAGCGAGCATCGAGTAGCGGGTAGCGAGCATGGCGGATCGGCAAATCCCACACCGCGCCGATCCACAGATAATCGTTCTCGTTCCTCGTTCTCTTTATCGTTCTCTCCGTCTCCGGCCCGCTGTGCTCCGTCTCGCCATCGTTCCATCCCTCCGCCACCCCACCCCATGTCCCTCCTCCGCCATGGCTACACGTCGCTCCGCCGTTCCCCGGCCCTGGCGCTCGCCATCATCGCGACGCTCGGGGTCGCGCTCGCCGCGACTGTCGTCGTTTTCACGTTCCTCAATACCTTCCTCCTCAGTCCGCTCCCGTACGGCGACACGTCGCGCCTGGTCGTGATCTACGAGCATTCGCTCACCGCCGGCCGCCGCAGCTCGAGCCGCGTCACATTCGGCAATTTTGTCGACGTGCAGGAGCGGGCCAACTCGTTTTCGCGCGCCGGCATTTTCCGCAACGAATCCGTCACGGTCTTTGGCGGCGACGCCACCGAAGTCGCCTTCGTGCAGCGGGTCACGCCCGACATTTTTCCCATGATGGGCGCGCGCCCCGCCCTTGGCGCCGTCATCTCGCGCGCCAACGCCGAGG
>JBIJCX010000667.1:0-2589 GCA_044344465.1 Opitutaceae bacterium | reverse complement strand
TGAGTTCCACAAATTGATCCCAGCCGGTCAGCGCCGCCAGCTCGCGTTGCAGCAGGAGTCCCGCCGCGCGATCGCCCTGGCTGCGCCACGCCGCGTGCAACGTGCGCCAGCGATCTTCGAGATCCCATGACAGCCAGATCAGCCACGGATAGGTCGTGTTGGCGATGCCCACCGGCACGTCCTCCCGCGTCGGACGCTTCGCGACCGGCAGCTGAAACGCGATGGTATAGCCGATGCGGTAATAATAGACATCGAGCTCGCGGCGCCGCTTTTCCAGCGCGGTGCGTTCGAGGATCGCCTGCTCGAGATCGCGCTGGGTCCACGGCTTCGCTCCCGCCGGCGAAAAGGATGCGATTTCGTACGCCGCCGGATCGTAGGCCAGCGGCGGTGGCGGTTGCGCGGCGGCGCCTTGATACGCGGTGCCCGGTGCCGCGCGCATTAACGCGGGCGCAACGACCCCCGAGGCCAGCACCATCGCGCCGCAGAAGAGAAGGATCGAGCCTCGCCAACCAGACGGCGCGACCGGGGGCGACACCAGGTGATGAAAGAAGCGCGGCTCGGGTGTGGTGGACATGGTAAGCACAGAAGCGTTGGCGGGCCCTTGCCAGCGGCCGTCGGTCATTCAGGCCCGCGTTGATTTTGCAGCGTCACCTGTAGGCGATTTCAAACGCCACGTCGATGCCGGTGATGCCAATTGCCGCAACCGAAGCACGGTGACAGCACTGCCCACGGAACACACGGAATACACGGAAGAGACTTGTCTGGGTATGGCACGCCGAAGCGATTTGAGTTTTGGGTTCCGTGTATTCCGTGTGTTCCGTGGGCAAAGGGATTGCCGGCTTTCTCATTCGAACAGCCGGAGGGAGAACTCCTATTCCCTTGTCAACCTCCCCGCCCGATTGGACCGTTCGGGCATGAGCATCCCCCACCCGCTCGTTTCTCCTCTGCGCTGGCTGGTTGCGGGCGTGGCGCTTTTCACCGCGGCCCTTGCGCCGGGTGCCGCGCCGGCCGCGGCCGGGTCGGGTTCGCGCTATTCGACCGGCGTCAAGACGCGGGACGGCATCGGGAAATATTACTTCGGCCGCGAAATTGCGCACTACATGACGCATCAGGGCGCGCCCTGGTTGGAGCGCGCCGAGCGGGATGACGAGGAGCGGCCCGATCTCGTGCTGCAGGCATTGCAGCTGAAACCGGGCGAGGTCGTGGCCGATGTCGGTTGCGGCACCGGCTATTTCAGCTGGCGCATGGCCAGGGCCGTCGGCGAGCGCGGCACGGTCTATGGCGTCGAAATCCAGCCGG
Organism: Opitutaceae bacterium; assembly: GCA_044344465.1. Taxonomy (GTDB): domain Bacteria; phylum Verrucomicrobiota; class Verrucomicrobiia; order Opitutales; family Opitutaceae; genus ER46. The sequence goes on along the minus strand of JBIJCX010000667.1, from coordinate 1,290 downwards.
AGATGCTCGATCTGCTCGCGGCCAAGATGAAGGAGCGCAACGTGGCCAATGTCGTCGGCGTCGTGGGCACGATGCAGGATCCAAAGCTCCCGCAATCGGTCGACCTCGTGCTGATGGTCGATGTGTATCATGAATTCAGTCACCCGTGGGAAATGATGGACGCGATCTGCCGGCGCCTGAAACCCGGCGGGCGCGTGGTCTTCATCGAGTATCGGGGCGAGGATCCGGCGGTGCCGATCAAACCCCTGCACAAAATGAGGGAAGACCAGGTTCGGAAAGAAATGGCCGCCCAGCCGCTCGACCACATCGAGACCATCCGCACCCTGCCGCGGCAGCATCTGATCATCTTTCGGAAACAGGCGGCGGCGAACCTATGAGACCTCGGCGCGGTGGGCGATGGCGTTGCCGATGACACCAAGGCCATCGACGCGGCGATCACGGCGGGCAGAGCGCAAACTGGGAAACAATCTGGCACGTCCTCAGCACGCGTCCCATCGATCCGCCGCCAGCGCGTCGGGGGCCGATCACGCCGAATTTCGGCGGCATGACGACGGAAATCCGCCGTGTGCTTGAACCGGGAGCCAGGTGGTTCGAGGCCGTGCCGCCGGACCAACTCCAGCCCGCCAATCTCCACACCACGCAACTCGAGCGCCGGATCGAAGCGATGCGGAAGTAGGTCAGGTCTGTGACCTGACCGCCGTGCACTCCGTGCGCGGCCCGTTCTCCGCCGTAAATTGGCCAAACTCCAGGGTCAGGTCTGTGACCTGACCACTTCGATCTCGCCCCTCCACACGCTCCTCCTGCAAATCCATGGTCAGGTCACAGACCTGACCTACTCAAGGCATGAATCTTTCCCCGACCGATCGTTTCCGCCGCCGCCATCTACCACATTGGGAAGTCGCAAATGGCCGATACTTCGTGACCGTGCGCTGCGCCGACAGCCTGCCTCGTGAGGCCGTGGCACGGATTCGCGAACTCCATCTCAACCTCGCCGGCATTCCACCGCAGTCGCCCCAATTTGCCGTCTTTCAGCGCCAGATCTTCCGCACCCTGGAAAAATATCTGGACGCCGGCACCGGTTCGTGTCCGCTGCGCGAGCCCGAGGTGGCGCGAATCATAATCAAAGAATTTGAGGCGATGGCTGACTGGCAGGTTGGCGTGCCGCATTTCACCGTCATGCCGAATCACTGGCACGCGTTGTTGGTTCCGGGCGAAACCGGCGTCCATTCGCTCTCAGCCGCCATGAAGCGACTGAAAGGCAGAACCGCCAAGCGTATACGCGCCGTGATC
>JBIJCX010000354.1:0-8885 GCA_044344465.1 Opitutaceae bacterium | reverse complement strand
GGAGCGCGACATCGGCCTTCGTCATGTTTTCGGAGGACAAGCCGGCGATGGTGCCGCCGAACTGGCCGAGGGTCGTCCGCACGGGCGGCTGCACCGAGCCGTCGGCGAATGAGAAATCGCCCGCGCTGAAAACAACCTTGCCAATCGCAATCCGGGGCAAGCCCGCCGGAGCAGTCACGGGAACACCCGCCGCCGGCGGCGTGGCCGGGCCGGCGCTGGCCGGCGGCGGGGCAATGGCGGCCAGGTTGAGCGATTTGTCCGGGTTGACGACCACCCGGGCGTAAGGCCCGGCCACGTTGATCTCCGCGACGGATACGGTCAGCTGCGGGCGGGTCGAAATCTTGATGCCGTCGATGGTGAGCGCGGCCAAACCCGCCAGATCCTGGTTATGAGCTCCGTCCACGAGCCCGAATTTTTCCACGCGCACGCTGCCTGCGAAGGTGACGGCCGGCACGCGGTCAGCCATGGCAAACTGCACCGAGTTGATCGTGGAAATCGCGCCCTGCGTGACGCGCGCAGTGATGAATTGTTCGAGGTAAGGGCTCAACGGCAGGATCTCGAGATTGGCGACCTCGGTCTGCAGGTTGGCCTTCAATTCCGGCTTGATCGCAACCGTGCCGGCAACGCGCACGGTGCCGCGTGGTGCCCAGTCGAAGGCGAGCTGCAGCGGCATCGAGGCGCCGTCGGCCAGCGTGATCGCCTTGAGCGAGAACTCAATGCCCCCCAGCCCCAGCCGGGCCGGACGCGGCGCGGCCAGATCGTTGAGATCGATCTTGAAGTCCTTCACCGCGAGTTCGCCCACGGTTACATCCGGCAGGCGGGCGGATGCTGCCGACGGCGGAGCCGCCGTCGCGGGAGCCGGGGCGGCCTTTCCCGGCGGTGGTTGAAACATCGATACGAGGTTGATCGCACCGCCCTTTTCGCGCCGGACGCGCAGATGGCCCCCGCGCAGGGTGATCGCGCCAACCGCCGCCTTTTGGGTCAGGGCATCGGCCTGGATCCCGGTGACATCGAGCGCGGCGAGCTCGATCGCGGTTTCCTGGCTCGCGCGCTCCAGCACCTTGAGACCGCGCACTTGCAGCGTACCGCCGGCGAGCTTGAGCACCCGGGTGCGCTCGGCGAGATCCAGTTCGTAGCGGCCGTGAACGGACAGTTTTCCCTCCGCCAGATCGGCCTGCATGAACTCGGCATGATACGGCGCATATTTTGCCAGCGGGATGTTTTCGAGGCGCAATTCCCCGATCGAATGGAAGGGCGCGGCCTGAATCGTCCCGCTCCAGCTCAGTCTTTCACCGACCTCGGTCACCGCCTCAAAGCGATACGGGGCGTTGTTTTCTCCGCTCGTGTGCAGCTCGGTGACGGAAAACGTCATCGGGCCGAGCACCGTGGCAAACGGCTTCGGCCGCGACTGGTCGGTGAACTGGACCTGCGCCTGCACGAGGTCGAGCCGGCCAATGCGCAGCGGACGGGGCGGGGACTTTGACGCGGCGGCCGGCGGCGCCGTAAATTTGGCGAGTAGATCGGAAAAATTCAGCGTCCCGTCCGGCCGCACTTGCACCACGACCTGCAGGCCATCGAGCGCAATCTCGCCGAGCACCCAACTGCCCCGGAGCGAGGCAAGCGCTTCGAAGTTCACGTAAAGTCGGCGCCAGCCCAGGAAGGGGCTTTTGCCATCCGCCTCCCGGATGGCAAAATCCTCGAAGCTCGCGGATAATTGGTAGGGGTTGATCCGCACCTTGCCGACGGTGACGGTGCGGCCCAACTCGGCGCTGAGCCGCTTTTCCATTTGCGCTTTGACGATCGGCGGAAGGACCAGGAAACCGACGCCGGTGAAGACAATCACGAGACCAACGGCGAGGGCGAGAATCCGCCGGAGACGAGGTGACAAAGTGAGCGGGCTCATGCTCAGATTATTCAGGGGAAAGGTTCGGTGATGCAATGCTTGTAGGCCGAAACGATTTCACGGGGGTGCATCTCAGTTTCTTGCAACTGGTGTCAGGGGTGGGCGGGCACGTCCTCGTGCCCGCATTCGAAACGCAATCGTGCGGGCCAGACATGCGGGCACAGGGACGTGCCCGCCCACCCAAGGCCGCGCCGGGCCGATTTTCATCGCCCCCGGATGACGCGGGTGCCTGAGTGAATCTCGGTGGTTCACAACCACGGCTCGCGCCACCTGTCATCCGTATTCCAAACCGATGAAATCGTCCCGCCTCGTTCTTCACCTGCTGGCCGGCGCCGTTTCGACGCTGCTGGCCGCTTCGCTCAACGCCCAAGGTATCGCCGCCGCTGGCGGAGCGAAGGCCAACGTGCTCTTCATCATGGCCGACGACTACCGGCCCGAACTGGCCTCGTACGGATCGCCCGCTCTCACACCCAACCTCGACCGGCTGGCGAAAAGGGCGCTGCAGTTCGATCGCGCCTACTGCCAGCAGGCGGTCTGCAATCCCTCCCGGTCGTCGATGCTGACCGGGAAACGTCCCGACACGCTCCGGCTGTGGAACAACGGCACTCATTTTCGCGAGCTCAACCCCGACGTAACGACGCTGCCGTTGCACTTCAAGGAGCACGGCTATGTCACCCGAGGCGTGGGGAAGATTTTCCATAACTGGCACACCAAGGAAAAGGGCGATGCGCGCTCGTGGAGTGCGCCGGAGTTCCTGCATTACGCGACCCACGGGGACGACGCGCCGCAGGTCGCCGGTGAACTGCCGAAGAACCATGTCTCGGGCGGCGGGCGCAACTACACCAAGGTGCCGCTGACCGAGTGCCGCGAGGTGCCGGATGAGGCCTATTACGACGGCCGGGTCGCGGCCGAGGCGGTGCGGGTGCTCGGGGAGGTAAAAGGCCGGCCCTTCTTCCTGGCGGTCGGATTCTGGAAGCCGCACGCGCCCTTCAACGCGCCCAAAAAGTACTGGGATCTTTACGATCGGGCGAAGCTGCCGCCGCTCAACGCAGCGCGGCCGACCGATGCGCCGGAAATCGCGTTTCACGACAGCCGGGAAATTCTGGGCCCGCCGGGCCCGCAGCGAATATCGGTGACGCCGGAACTGTCCGCCGAGATGCGCCACGGCTACTTTGCCAACGTGTCCTACCTCGACGCGCAGCTGGGCAAGGTGCTCGATGCGCTCGATCGCAGCGGCGTGGCGGACCGGACCATCATCGTTTTTGTCGGCGATCACGGGTACCATCTCGGTGAGCACGGTCAGTGGGGCAAGACGTCGAACTTCGAGTACGATGCGCGCGTGCCGCTGTTCATCGCGTGGCCGGGCAGTGACCACGCGGGCAAGTCGACCGAATCGTTTGCCGAACTGATCGACCTTTTCCCGACTCTCGCCGAGATGGCCGGTTTGCCGCCGCCCGCCGGAATCGACGGCGCAAGCCTGGTGCCGGTGTTGCGCAATCCCGAGGCCCTGGTGAAGGAGGCGGCCTTCACCCAGCATCCGCGGCCGGCGTATTACGATCGCGAGCCGGAGAAAGTTCCCAAGGTGATGGGATACTCGGTGCGAACCGCGGTCCTGCGCTACACGGAGTGGCGTGACTGGAAGACCGGAGAAATCGTCGGCCGCGAATTGTACGAAGGCTATGACGAACCGGCCGAGACCAGCAATGTCGTGGACTCACCCCAGGTGTCAGGACCGCAGGCGGACGCCGAAAAACTGCTGCGGGAGCGGTTTCCCAAGGTCACGCATTGAATCTCTCGATCGGGTCGCCGAAGAACATCGAACTCGGCGAGCACTTCCCAGCACGGGCGGCCTAACGCCGACGCAGACCTATTGTTGGCGATTCGCGCTCCGGTCTCTCGGATTGCTGCAGGAATCGCCCTGGAATCGACGCCAAATCATCGCAACGGTTTGACGATTGCGGATGCTTCAAGGGGTTGTGGAGTGAAAATTTTTGATTTTCACGATCACCCATCTCTTACGGGATAAAGTCGTAAGCGCTTGGCTTAGTGTGACTAGACCTCCATGGCGACCTGCGACGCGGCAAATTGCGATTTGGAATCGTTCTAATTCTTACTTGCACATTAGAACCATTCCAATCTATTGCGCCTTTGAAAAACCCATGTCCACGACGCTAAACCACGATGCACTCTCGCAGCGACTGACCGACAGCGGTCTCCGCTCCACGACCCAACGCGAGGTCGTTTACAATGTGCTCCTGCAGAAGCGCGATCACCCCACGGCGGACGAAGTCTATGCCCGGGTTCGAACCGATCTTCCCACCATCTCGCTCGCGACCGTTTACAACTGCCTCGAGGCCCTTGTGCAGTGCCATCTCGTGCGGTCCGTGAACCTCGATCGCGGCCCCACCCGCTACTGCCCGAACCTGCATCCGCACGCCCATTTTCACGACGAACAAACCGGCCGGACGCACGACATCGACTTGCCCCCCGAACTGATTCAGCAGGTGAACGCCGTTCTGCCCACCGGCTACAACCCGTCCTCGGTCGAAATCATTTTTCGGGGCAAAGCGAGCAGCACAGTAGCGAGCAGTGAGTAGCGGGTAGCGAGCATTCAAACCACCTGCTCCCCTCACCCTCTTAACTCTAGTCTCCGGCTGTTTCGTTTCGGCCCACGATCCACTCTTCCTACTCACTACCCGCTAGTCGCTACTCACTCCTTTTCTCTCCTTCATGTCCTCGCTCGAAATCAAAAATCTCCACGTCGCCATCGGCGAAAAAGAAATCGTCAAGGGACTCTCGCTCACGATCAAGAGTGGCGAGGTCCATGCCATCATGGGGCCCAACGGCACCGGCAAATCCACGCTTTCCAAGGCGATTGCCGGCCATCCGGATTACACGATCACCGCCGGTGACGTTCTGCTCGATGGGGCCTCGATCCTGGCCAAGGAAGCCGACGAACGCGCCCGCGCCGGCCTCTTTCTCGCCTTCCAATACCCGAGCGAGATCCCCGGCGTTTCGATCGCCAATTTCCTCCGTGCCGCCGTGCAGGCCCGCATGGCCGAGGGCGAGGAACTCGATGCCTCCGCCTACTACAAGCGGCTCTATTCGAAAATGGATCTCCTGAAGATCGATCGGAAATTCACCTCCCGCTCCGTCAACGACGGTTTTTCCGGGGGCGAGAAGAAGCGCTGCGAAATTCTCCAGATGGCGATGCTCGAGCCCAAGTTCGCCCTGATGGACGAGACCGACTCCGGCCTCGACATCGACGCGCTCCGCATCGTCGCCGACGGGGTCAACGCCATGCGCGGTCCCAATCTCGGCGTGCTCCTCATCACCCATTACCAGCGCCTCCTCGACTACATCATCCCCGACTACGTGCACGTCATGTGGGACGGCATCCTCGTGAAAAGCGGCGACAAGTCGCTCGCCCTCGAACTCGAGGCCAAGGGCTACGACTGGGTGAAGAAGGAGTTCGCGGTCGCGAATTCCTGATCAGGATTGGCCGCGCCGTCCCACCACCTTTCCGCCATGAAACCAGCACAAGATTTTGATACCCTCGTCGCTTCCGCCGACGAAGCCGCGGCCAGTCCTGCGGCCAATCCGGTCTCCGGCATTGACCAGACCTCCGGCAATTTCAGCTACAAGGTCGACTACGCGTTCGACGCCGGCACCGGCCTCAGCGAAGACACGGTCCGCTACATCAGTGCGGTGAAAAAGGAGGCGCCGTGGATCCTCGAGTTCCGCCTCAAGGCTCTGAAGACCTTTCTCGCCAAGCCCATGCCGACGCACTGGGCGACGAAGGATCTCGAGGCGATCGATTTTGCCAAGATCCGCTACTATCTCTCCCAGGGCCAGAAGCCGAAACGCACGTGGGACGAAGTGCCCGACGACATCAAGAAAACCTTCGAACGGCTGGGAATCCCCGAGCAGGAGCGCAAGTTTCTTGCCGGCGTCGAGGCCCAGTTCGATTCGGAGGCGGCCTACTCCAACATCAAGGAGATCGTGGCCAAGCAGGGCGTGATCTTCATGAATTCGACCGAGGGATTGCGCGAGCACCCGGAAATCTTTCGCAAGTTCTTCGGCAAAGTCATTCCGACCAACGACAACAAGTTCTCGGCCCTCAACAGCGCCGTGTTCTCCGGCGGCTCGTTCATCTACGTGCCCCCCGGCGTCAAGGTCGCCCAGCCGCTGCAGGCCTACTTTCGAATCAATGCCGAAAATTTCGGCCAGTTCGAACGCACCCTCATCATTGCCGACGAGGGCGCCGAGGTGGTTTACATGGAAGGGTGCACCGCGCCGAAGTTCTCCACCTCGACGCTCCACAGCGCGGTGGTGGAACTCGTCGCGCTCAAGGGGGCGAAAATCCAGTACATCACCGTCCAAAACTGGGCGAACAACGTCTTCAATCTCGTGACCAAGCGCGGCGTCGCCCACGAAGAGGCCGAGATCAAGTGGATCGACTGCAACATCGGGAGCCGGCTCACGATGAAGTACCCGGGCGTCGTGCTGAAAGGGCGCAAGGCCCGCGGCGAGGTTATCTCGATCGCGCTCGCCAACGACGGCCAGCATCAGGACACCGGGGCGAAGATGATCCATGCCGCGGACGAAACCACCTCGAACATCGTCGCCAAGTCCATCTCCGTCGGCCAGGGCCGCAGCACCTATCGGGGCGTCGTGCACATCCCAAAACACCTCAAGGGGTGCAAGAACAACACCGAGTGCGACGCGCTGCTGATCAACACGAACAGCCGAACCGACACCTACCCGGCCATCACCGTCCGAGGGGACCGCAACTACGTGCAGCACGAGGCGAGCGTCTCGAAGGTGAATGAGGAGATGATCTTTTACATGCAGCAGCGCGGCCTGACCGAAGGCCAGGCGATGAGCCTCGCCGTCAACGGCTTCATCAACGACCTCGCCCGCCAGTTTCCAATGGAATACTCGGTGGAGCTGAAGCGCCTGATCGACCTCGAAATGGAAGGCAGCGTCGGCTGAAGCCCTGCCGGACGCCGGTCGAATTGCGGTACGCCGATGGCCAACCACCGGCTGCATTGCCGAAATCCGCCCTCCGAAGTCCGACCTCTGAAATCCGACCTCTGAAATCTGTGATCTGAGATTTGAAAGCTGAGATCCAGGAGCCCAAATCTGAAAACTGAATTCTTCCGTCTGTGAGCACCGTTTCCCTCGCCACCACCTCCCTGCCCGCTCCGGGCATCTTCACCGCCGACGCGTTCGCGGCCCACCTCGCGACCCAATCCGCCGGCCCGGCCTGGTGGGTCGACGGCAAGCGCGCCGCGTACGAAAAGTTCGCCTCGCTTCCACTCCCGAAGCGCACGGACGAATCATGGCGGTTCAGTAGCATCGGCACCCTCACGTTCGAGGCCTTGCAGCTGAAGACCGTGGGCAACAACGGAGCGGCTATCGACGCCCCGTTCGGCCTTCCTTCTCTTACTTTCGTCAATAACGCCATGACCGGGCGCGCCGCGCTGGCGGCGGATCTCACCGCCCAAGGCGTGATTGTGACCACCCTGGCCGAGGCCGTCGTGAGCCATCCCGAACTCCTGCGCCGGCACTTCATGGCCCAGCCGCAAAAGCTCGGCTCCGAAAAATTCGCCGCGCTGCACCGCGCGTTCCTGCCGGACGGCGCGTTCATCTATATCCCGCGCGGCGTCGAGGTGAGCGCCCCGATTGTTGTCACCCACGCCGCGACGGGCGAAGGCACCGCCGTCTTCCCCCACACGCTCGTGATCGCCGAGGAAAACTCGAAGGTCACCGTGGTCGATTACTTCCTCTCGACCGACCAGGAACCGCGCGCCCACTTTGCGTGCGGCGCCAACGATCTCTACGCCGGACACGGCGCCCAACTCACCTACATCGGCGCGCAGCATTGGTCCGTTGACACACTCTCGTTTCAGTTCAACTCGACCGTGGTCCGACGCGATGCGCGGGTCCAATCGCTCAACCTGCATCTCGGCGGCCGCCAGGCCCGGCACGAATCGCTCTCGCAGCTGCAGGCCCCCGGGGCGTTTTCCGAGATGCTGGCGCTCACCGTCGCCGAAGACACCCAGGAGTTCGATCAGCGCACGCTGCAAATCCACCAGGCCCCGAACACCAAGTCCGATCTCCTCTACAAGAACACGCTCCGCGATCAGTCGCGGACCATCTTCTCCGGCCTCATCATCGTTGATCCCGACGCCCAAAAGACCGACGCCTACCAGAGCAATCGCAACCTGATGCTGAGCGAGGAGGCCGAGGCCAATTCACTCCCGGGCCTCGAGATTCAGGCCAACGACGTCCGTTGCACGCACGGCGCCACCAGCAGCCGGATTGATCCCGAGCAGGAATTCTACCTGCAGTCGCGCGGCATCCGCAAGGCGATGGCCGACGAGCTGCTCACGTTTGGCTTCTTCGAGGAAGTCCTGAACCGTCTGGCCAGCGACGAACTCCACGCCGCGCTCCGCGCGTTGATCCAGACCCAATTCACGAAAAAGTAGCGAGTAGTGGGTGGCGAGTAGCAAGCATTTCGGTGGCTTGCCTCTACTCGCTACTCGCTACTCGATGCTCGCTACCAAAATGAACCGCGACCGCACCCTCTCCCGCGACGTCGTCGCCACGCAGATTCCGTCGGGCGACAAGCAGCCGCTCTCCGCCGGCTCCCGCGTCTTTATTCATCAGACGCTCGGTGGCAGTTACACCGTGCAGACCGACTTCGGTCTCTTTCGCATCGACGGCAAGGATGTCGATGCCATCGGCGAACAGGTGGCCGACACCAACGTGGCCGCCTCGACCCTCGCCGATGGGGCCCCTGACCCCGAGGCGATCTGGGCCCAACTCCGGCAGGTCTTCGACCCGGAAATTCCCGTCAACATCGTCGACCTTGGCCTGGTTTACTCGATGGACGTGGAAAAGCTGCCCGACCAAAACCCGCCCGCGTACCGCGTGCAAGTGGCCATGACCCTCACGGCGCCTGGTTGCGGGATGG
>JBIJCX010000666.1:0-2595 GCA_044344465.1 Opitutaceae bacterium | reverse complement strand
GCCCCCGGCTTGCGTCGTGTGTTATCCTCCAACGTCCAATCCCAGTACCCTGCGCAATTTTCCTTCCTGCCGCCGCTGCCCCGCCCGCCATGCCCTCAGCCGACCCTGCAATTGCCCGCTGGTATGCTGACGAGGTGCAGCCCCACGAGGCGGCCCTGCGGGCCTGGCTGGCCAGTCGCTTTCCCAATCTCGCGGACGTGGCGGACATCGTGCAGGAATCGGTGCTGCGGGTGCTGCGCGCACGGGGCAACGGGCCGATCCTCTCGCCCAAGTCCCTGCTTTTCGTCGCCGCCCGCAACCTCGCCCTCAACCGTTTGCGCGATGCGCAGCGCGAACCCGTGCAGCCTTTAGCGGATTTCGACCTCGGTGGTGTCTTAGATGAGCATGAGGACATCCGTGAAACCGTCGCCCGCCTGGAGGAGTTTCGCGTGCTGATCGAGGCCATCCAGTCGCTACCGCAACGCTGCCGGCAGGTCATGACCCTGCGGCGGATCTACGGACTTTCGCAGAAGGAAGTGGCGGCCCAACTCGGCATTTCGGAACACACCGTCGAGGCCCAGAGCACCATCGGCCTCGACAAATGCGCGGAATTTTTCCGGGCGCGCGGCCACGTCTCCCGTCGATCATGAACAACCGTCTCCCGGCATCCCCCGATCGCCGCGCCATCGAGCGCGAGGCCGCCGCCTGGGTGGTGCGGGAGGAACGCGGACTCACGCCGGGGGAACAGGACGCTCTGTCCCACTGGCTCGCCGCCGATTCCCGCCGCGGGGAAATCCTGCGCGAGCGGCGTTGGGCCTGGCGGGAGTTCGATCGCATTGCCGGTTTGCCGACCACAGTGACGCCGGCGCCCGATCCCGACCTGCTCGCGCCGCGCTCCGCCCGATCCCAAAGCCGTTCGCCTCGTTGGCGGGTGGTGGCCTGGGCTGGATCCGCCGCGGCCGCGGTGGCGATCATCCTGCTGTGGGTGGGCATTGCGCCCCGCACGGTCCCAACCGGACAATTTGCCTCGCCGCGGCTCTCCACGGCCTTGGCCGCCCCGTGTGAGCAGCGCATCCTCGAGGATGGCTCGCTCGTGCAGCTTAACCGCGGCGCGCAACTCAGCATCGACTTCACGCCCGGCGTGCGGCGGGTCCGACTGCTGCGGGGCGAGGCCCACTTCGCCGTAGCCAGCAATCCGGAGCGCCCCTTCGTCGTCGAGGCGGGAGGCGTCACCGTCCGGGCGGTCGGCACCGCTTTCAATGTGCAACTCACCTCCGCGGCGGTGGACGTCGTCGTGGCGGAGGGCCGTGTCGCTGTCGACCATGGGGCCGAGGCGCTTTCGAACCCGAAGGCAGCGATCGTGGATGCGCGTCAGCGCGTGGTCGTGCCGCTGCGTGAAGCCGCCCTTGTCCCTTCACCGGTCACCTTGAGCGAGGCGGAACTCTCGGCTCGGCTCGACTGGCAGCCCCGCATGCTGGATTTCACCGATGTGCCGCTCGCAGACGCCGTGGCGGAATTGAATCGGCGAAACCCGGTGCAACTCATCCCCGATTCCGCTGCGCTGCGGGAACTGCGGGTCAATGCCAGTATCCGCTCGGACAACGTGGAGGGTTTCGTCCGCCTGCTGGAGTCGAGTTTTGATCTCCGGGCAGAATGGCGCAGCGAGACGGAGATTGTCCTGCGCCGGGACCGTTAATCCGGCGACATGAGGCTGGTGTGATTTTCTTGCGCCCGGTTTAGCGGAAATTTCCGCGGCTGGGGTCATAAAGGGCATGAACCGCGCAACCCCCGCCTCACCCCGAGCGCTGCGACACCGACTGCTCCACCTGCGGCTCGCCACCCTCGGCCTGTTGCTCCTCGCTTTGATCCCCGGCCTTCAATCCGCCGCGGAGGTCGCACGCGACTTCGATGTGCCGGCCGGTGAGGCGCGCGACACGCTCAAGCGTTTTGCCGCCCAAGCGCAGGTGGAGATCGTGTTCCCAAGCGAAAACACTCTCGGTGTAGCGACGAACACCGTCCGGGGGCGCCTCTCTCCTGAGGAAGCGATGGCCGCGCTGCTGGCGGGCACGAATCTGACCGCGACCCGCGATCCCAAGACCGGCGCCTTTTCCGTCCGCCCGAGGCCCTCCGACCCAAACGCACCAAGGGCGGCGCCGGAGGCTCCCAGCCCGACGCCAGCCGCCCGCGCCTCCACCCCAAGTCCGACTCGACCGTCCGTTGACGAAGCCATCATCGAACTCTCCCCTTTCGTCCTGAGCGAACAGGCGGTCACCGGCTATGCCGCCACCGAAACGCTCTCGGGCACGCGCATGCGCACGGACCTCAGGGATGTCAGCGTCTCCCTCTCCATCCTCACCCCGGAGTTCATGCAGGATCTCGGCGTCACTTCCTTCGAAAAGGCGCTGGAATTCACGCCCAGCGTCAACCTTGACCAGGGCGACGCCATCGGCAACGGCGGCGTCGCGCTGCGGGCCGGCAACGGCCAGGCCTTTTCGATCCGCGGCTTCGTGGGCAACGTGACCAGCGATCAGAGCCTCTCCAACGACTTCTTCTCCGGCTTCGGCACGAACGATATCTACAACACCGAACGCGTGACCCTTTCGCTCGGCCCCAACG
>JBIJCX010000333.1:0-9571 GCA_044344465.1 Opitutaceae bacterium | reverse complement strand
TGAAGTGGGCCTGCAGAAGGGCCCCGGCGTGGGCCGGAGTCAGGTCGGCGTAGAAGCGATTCGCCGCGCCCGGCATTGCGACTTCGATCATGGGCGTGCGGTGGCACATGCCCACACAACCAACCCGCTTCACGTTGACCTGCGCGCCGCTCCGGGCCGCGCTCGCCCGCAGCGAATGATATAGTTGATCACTGCCCTTCGCCATGCAGCAGGAACCGAGGCCAACGTGGATCGTCGCCGTCGCCCGGTTGGCGTTCGCCCCGGCAACCGCAGTCGAAAGTTCCTCGGTGGACGCAGGCACGACCGCGCGATCCTGACTCGCGAGAAAATCCCGGATCATGTCCGGCACTTTTTCCGCCGTCGCATGCCCGATGGTGGTGCCGTCGATGTTCACCACCGGCGCGAGCGTGCAGCAGCCCAGGCAGGCGACCGGTTCGACCGTGAATTCACGTTCGGGGTCGGTGTCCTCGCCGGGCGGAATATGGAGGTGCAGCCGCAGCGCGTCGGCGATCTTTTCCGAGCCGGCCACGTGGCACGCGGTGCCCGAGCACACCCGCACGACGTGTTTGCCGACGGGCGCATGCCGGAACATGTCGTAGAACGTGGATACGCCCGTGACATCGGCCGGACGGATATCGGAGAGGGCACACACCTGCTCGAGTGCCTCTGCCGGCAGAAACCCAAACTCGTCCTGGACCCGCTGCAAGATCGGGATCAAGGCCTCCGGACTGCGCCCGATCCGCGCCACGGTCTGCTCGACGAACTTGGGGTCGAAGTCAGCCATGGGCGCTACGGTTTGGCCCCGGTCCCGCCGAGACAGAAAAGATGGTGCTCGCCGCGCACATAAAGCCGCCCGTCCACCACGGCCGGACTGGCAAAGATTTTTTCACCCAATTTGTTGCGGGCGAGTTCGCGGAAGGCGCGGCCGACCTCCAGCACGACCGTGTCCCCGTTGGTGCAGACGATATAAAGCCGGCGACCCGCGATCACGGGTGAGGCCTGCACCTCGGTCTCCAGATCGTGTTCCCACACCTTCTTGCCGTCCTTGAGATCGCAGCAGGTGAGCATGCCGCTGCTGCTCACCGTATAGACCCGTTCGCCATCGCTCACCGGGCTGGTCACGTCGGGGATGTTGTCCTCCGCCTTCCAGGCGAGATGGCTCGCCAGAACATCACCCGTGCCGTCGGGCTTGAAGGCCGCCATCACGTTGGACGGGTTCGTCACCAGGACCAGGCCGCCCGCGTAGATCGGCGACGGCGTGACTTCGCCGTCGAGCATTTCGGCGCGCCACAATTCGGCTCCATCGGCAAACGCGTAGGCGATGATAAACGGCACGCCGAGGGTGATAATCTGGGTCTTGCCCGCCGCCGCGACCACGATCGGCGTGGCCCACGAACTGGACACCGGCCGCGCCTTTTCCCACCCGATCTTTCCGGTGGCACCCTCGAACACGATCAGTTTGGAGTTGGCCGGACCGGAGTCGCCCTGATCCAGCTGCAGGATCACACGGTCCTGCCAGACGGCGAGCGAGGTCGCGTGACCGTAGGGATTCTTCGGCACCCCGAGATTTTTTATCCATGCGATCTTGCCGTCGAAGGTCACGGCCGCGAAGTCGCCGTGCGGAAAAATCGCATACACGCGCCGGCCGTCAGTGGCCATGGTCGGCGCCGCGTAACCCGTCGAATCGGGCAAGTCCAGGGCTTTGGCCCCCGGCGCCCTGGCCGCGGCAACGGGACAACGCCAGACCAGTTGTCCCTTGCCGGCGTCGAAGCAGAAAACCTCGCGGCTGTCCTTCGTGGCGCCGGCAACGAACACGCGATCGCCCCAGACGATCGGCGAATTGAAACCCGGCACGGGCACCGCGGACTTCCAGACCACGCCGGCGCCCGACGCTGCATCCCATTGCAGCGGGGCGTCGGGCCCGGTGGCGACACCACCGCCGTCGGATCCACGGAACCGCGGCCAGTTGCGGGCAAACTCGGCCGGAGTCGGCACATCGGCCGCGGGCGTCGTCAGGGCCGCCGCGCCGGCGCCAGCAGTCGCAGCCATGGCCGGCAGCCGGGCTGCCTCCGTGGTAACCAAGGAAGAAGGAAAACCGAGACCGACCGCGAGCATCGACGCCAGCCCGGCTCCGCCCGCGCCCGCGACGGCACCCCGCGACCATGCCGCCAGCCGCACGGCTCGGACACCCGCCTCATGATCCGGCCGCGGTTGGGGCAGCCGTTTCTTCGCCTCGGCCGCGGCCTGGAGGGAAAGCACGAACACCGCGGAGCCAGCCAGCACGAGCCACCCACCCGACGCGGCGAGCTGCAGCCGTCGCCGGTATTCCTGGCGAAACCGCAGGTCGAGGGCGCGGATCTTCTGTTTCACCGCCTCGTCCTTCGGCGCAAGCTGCAAGTGCGCCTTCAGTTCGAGGAGTTGCGGTGATTTCCAAGGATCGTTGGTCGTGGCCGTCGCATGCTGGTAAAGCAGGATCGCCGCGATCGACAGGACAAACGCCCCGGCAACCGCGGCGGTCGCGAGCGCGGTCCGATGTATGGCTGATGCTGTTACCAAACCCATGTTCATGCGCCTCCCGCGACAGCTGGCGCCGGCGCCGGACTGGCGGCAGCCACCCCGGGGTCGGGCGGAAGTCCCAGCCGCACCCTTTCGTTGGGGCAGGAGATGAAACACCGCGCGCACGCGACGCAAGCACCGCGGTCCGGCTCAAAATCAGTCCGGGTGACGCGCACCGAGAGCGCGATGAGCTTGATCCCGATGACCAGTCCGACCCAGCCGCCGAGCAGCCAGCTGGCGAGCGTGGTGCGCTGGCGGATGACGCGGGCGGAGGCCAGCAGCGTCTCCGGATCACCGGCGGCGCGCTCGAGTGAGAGCGCCTCCGGGGTCATCGGCGGGTACGTCGCGGGCGCCTTTTGGTCGGCCAGATAAAACTCCGCCAACGCCACGGTGGAGTGGAGTTGGGCCGCGGCCGGGGCGAGCCGGAATCCCGCGAGCGCGCCGCCGGCGACCAGCACCGGCAGGAGCAGCAGGAGCCAGGACAGCCGCTTGCGCTCGGCCACCGGAGTTTCGAGCGCGAGTCCCGTTGGCGTTGGATTGCGCATGGCCCCGAAGGGGCAGGCGTGTTCGCACAACCGGCATTGCGTGCAGACATCGGGGGTGACCCGGATCCGCCATTTGGCCGCCAGCGCGGCCAGCCGCAGCAGCGCGCCGTAGGGACAGAAAAACCGGCAATAGGGCCGGCCGATGAACATGCCGACGAGCAGGAACGCCGCTCCGAGGGTCAACAGCGACAGCGAGCCCGACAACCGGAAGAACGGCACGAAGGGATCGAAGCGGCAGATCAGAAATGCGCTGCCGGTCGCCGCAAAGATGGTGCCTGCACCAAGGAACAGGAAAGGGATCACGCCCAGGCCGTGTTCCAGCCAGAGCGGAACTTTCAGCGGCTTGACCAGGACCAGGTCCTGAATCGCACCCTGGGGGCAGACCGCCGCGCAAAACGTACGCCCGAAGAAGAGTGCGACCACGATTGGGGCGAGGAAAAACACCAGCACGGTGAGCGGAATCGCATAACTGCGATCGAACGCGCCGAGCGCGATGTTCTGGACGGCCCCGATGGCACACACGCAGCCGCGCCGAAAAAATCCAAAATAGCCCAGGCTGAAGACCGAAAGGATCGCGAGCCCCCGGCGCGAGCGCGGGCGATAGGCCAGCCACGTCGCCACCGCGAGTGCCACCAGCAGCACGACTACGTCGAGATATTCGAGATTCAACGCGCGCGGTGCCGGGGTCGTGGTGATCGGGAGCTGATGTCCACCGTCGAATTCCGGCGGGGGAAACCGCGAGGCCGCCCCCGCGGTGAGGGTCAGCCCCAGCCCGAGCAGAAGCAGCGCGCGACGACGCACGACTAATGGCCCTCCGTCTTCAGGCGATACGGATGCTCGATCGGCACCCGGCTGATGGCGTCCGCCGGGCAGTTCCGGGCGATGGCGCACTCGTTGCAGTTGACGCAGCGGTCCTGCCGGATTTGGAGGAACAGCGAGCCGTTGCCGAAGCGGGAGCAACCCTCGACGCACTTGGCGCAGCCGATGCACAACGCCTCGTCGATCGTGTATTCGTAGTAAGGATCTTCGATGTAGGTGCGCTTGATCGCATTGGTCGGACAGAGCTGGTTCTCCGCCGCGGTCGTGAGCGAATTCGGCTCGGGTTCGAAATAACCCGTGCACAACTGGCAATAGCCGCACATCGCGAACGCGTGGACGCACTTCACCGCCGACTCCTTCAGCACGCACATGGTCGCGCAGTTGCCGCACCGCACGCATTTCGTCGGATCGATCTGCCAGCGTGCGGTCTGGGCCGTGGTCCGGTTCGCCAGTACTCCGGTGAAGCCACCGATGCCGGTCACCGCCAGCAGACGCGCCCCGCCGCGCAGAAACTGGCGCCGGCTGCACGGTGAACTGGACGGACTGCCGCTCATGCCCGGGCCCTGGGTTGCATGATGCGCACCTCGCCCGTCACGCGGTCCAGAATATGAATACGCCCCAGCGAATCGACAGCGACATCCAGGCCGCCGCGCGTGCAATCGTTCGGGTCCGAGCACTGCCGGCGTTGGTCGGGGAAGGACTCAGTGCCCGCGACCACCGATTCGAACGCGCCATCCGCCCGGTAAACCTTGACGCGGGGCAGGCCCTTCTCGGCCGTCACCGTGCGACCGTCGGGCAGAAGGGTGAGGCCGATCGGGTTGCAGCAGCCGCAGAAACCGGTGATGCCCGCGGAGGGCGTGCCCCAGGCAATTTCAAAGTCACCCTCGGGCGTGTAGGCCTCGACGCGGTGGCGCCCCGGATTGTTGACCCGCAGCAGGCCATCCGGATGCAGCCGGACATCGAGGAACGGGCTCGGCACGATGAAGCCGGGAACGTTGCGCTCGGGCTGCTTCGCCCCGAGGCGGCCGAGCAGCTTGCCCGCGCGATCGTAGTGCCAGATGATCCGCTGTCCCGAGTCCGCCACCCAAACGTCGCGGTCGGTGACGGCGAGTCCAGTGAACCACGCGTTCGCGCCGGTCGCCTCCCACGTCGTCTGGCGCGTGCCCGCGGAGTCGAAAACCACGATGCGATCCCGCAGGCCGGCCAGCACCACGCCGTCCGGCGCCACCGCGATGGAGGTCACCGGCGCCCCAAGATCGATCTCCGGCCGGTGGCCGGCCGCGCTCCACCGCACGATCTGGCTGCCCGCGGCAATGTGCACCACGTCGCCGGGACCGATCGCCAGCCGACGGGCGTCCTTCACCGGACACGCGCGCCGCGAGACTTCCTCCCACCCGATCATTTTCGGATCGGTCCGGCTGAACCGGCTGACATCGTACGCGAAGGGATTGGTGGCCGCAGCGAGGGCCGTGGGGGCGGCGTAGGCGGCCGTACCGACGAGGACGGCGCCTTGCGCGAACCGGCCGACAAACTGGCGGCGGGAAACGGCGGAGGGGTCAGGCCGATTTTTCATGGCGAGTGGGCGGTTCAGGATAACGGGGGCTCCCGTTGGTGGCAGAAGACGGATTACACCGCGGTTGAAACGGGCACCCTCCGCAGCAGCCCGCCGCGAGGCACGCGCGTCCGGCGAGCGGCCCGCCACGGGCGACCACCAAGGCCGTCAACGCGCCAATCCCGGCGAGAACCGTGTAGCGGAACGCGTCGCGGATAAATTCGCGGCGGACGAACGGTGGTTGCGATTGAGGCAGGCTCATGGGCGGATGCGACGGCAGCGAGGATGGCAGGGGAATGGCTCGGCTGGTGAGACGCGATTTACGGACGGGAGGTGTTGAGGGTGGGCTTCGGCACGACGGACTTCAGGCAGGTGGGCAACCCCGTCCTGGCAGGACGAGCATCGGGGTTGGCCCACATGATGCCAAATAACGCGCAGCCGGACTGCGCATGATTTGGCGAGGTTGGCGCAAATGTTGCAGGTGATGGCGCGGGTTCAGCGCTGGAGTCGGTCTCTCAGCGCTGAACGCTCAGTCCTCAGCTCTCAGCTTTCAACTGCACGGACACGGATTGTCTGCGCCACCTTGTCGCTTCGCTCCAACGCGGCTACAGATCCAAGCCGGGCTGGAGATTGGCCGACCGCTCTTCCCCATTCACTTCGCGGCCACGTCCAGGCAGACTACTTTCGTGAGATCGCGCACGATCAGGCGTCCGCCTGCCAGCGCCATCGGGCCCCACGATTCGCGTCCCTTGAGCACCGTCGCCCGGGCCAGCAGGTTGAACTTCTCCGCCGACGCCTCGAAGAGGCTCATGACGCCGTTGTCGTTCAGCGCGAACACCACCCCGGAGGTCATCAAAAACGGTCCCAAGCCAAACTGGCCGGCCGCACCGCTCGACCACACCAGCTTGCCTTGGGTGTCGAGGCAAACGAAGTGTCCGTTGGCTCTGATCCCGTAGATTCGCCCGTCGCGGCTCACCGGCGAATGCTGGGTCGCCCCGAATGTCTCCGGCGGCAGGCGGAAAAGCGTGCGCGGGGTGAACTTGCCGTCCTTTTCCTCGATCTGCAGCATCAGGCTGCCCGCGTTGTAGCCGCCGGAGAGGAAAATCCTGCCCTGCTCGAGCACGAGCGGCGAAGGGACCGTGGCGATGCTGATTTTCCAATCGGTCGTATCCCACAAAAGTGTTCCGTCGTCGGCCGCCACTCCGGCCACGCCTCCGCTCCCGCAATAGACGTACATCCGCCTTCCGCCCGTCTCCATCGGCATCACGGAAGAGTGGGTCATTTTCCAGCCCCGCGGATTCGGGGTCTTCCAGATGAGCCGACCCGAGGCGAGCTCCACCGCGATAAGCAGCGCCTCGTTGCCGCCGGGAGCCAGGATGACGCGGTCGCCCTCGACCAGCGGGCATTGTCCGGCATACCAAGGCGGAATCGTCGCCTCGTAGGCGGGAACGAGGCTGATCCCCCAGCGCAGCTCGCCGCTGCCGGCGTCCACGCAGACCACGTTGCACTTGGGATCCATCGCCACGACATACTTGCCGGCGACCGTCGGCACGGTGCGGGTCATGCCGTGGTTGCGCTTCACGGCAACGGGATAGGCATAGCGCCAGATTTCCCGGCCATCGGCGAGCGAGAGGCAGCGCAGCGCGCTCTGCCGTTTTTCCCGATCGTAATCGATCAAATACACCCGCCCCTCGTGGATCGCGGCGCCACCATAGCCTTCGCCGACCTCGACGGACCAGAGTTCGCGCGGGCCGGAGGGCGCCCAGGTGCGGGCGAGCGGCGTAGCATCGTTACTGATACCCGAGCGACCCGGCCCCCGGAACCCCGGCCAGGAGCCAACCGCGGCGCCAGGCTGGCCGCTGCCCGGCACGACCTTGCCGCCCAGCACCGGACTGGCCGCACCTCCTCCCTCGGCCCCCGGCGCGCGATCGGTGCCCGGCACCCTCGGCTCCAAATCGTCTTCGGCACTCCGCTTCATCCAGAATGCCAAGACCGCCGTGGCAAGGACGGCCACCACCACCGGCAGGAAGGAACGTTGATAGAGGGCCATGGATCCCGAAAAAGGTCCGAGCATTACCGGCAGGCGCCGGAGCGGAGACAACTCGAAACCATCGCGCGGAAATCTTCGCTGCCCGGCGAGCGGCATCCTGCGTCAGCCGTCCCGCCGCTCACGCGGCGGGCTACAACGAAGCCGTTTTTCAATCGGCAGATCCACTCTCCGTCGCGCCGGGCGTTTGACAAAAACCCAAACCTCCGAGAATTGAGGGCCACACCTCCCATGCGATCACATCTCTCGCGTTCCCGCCCGGCCGGCCAGCTGCAAATCGCGCTCGCCACCCTTGCGCTCCTGGCCACCCACGCCCCTGCCCTCGCCGGCGACTGGCTGCAATGGCGCGGCCCTACCCGCGATGGGATCTCGACCGAAAGCGGCTGGACCACCGCCTGGCCGGCCAGCGGACCCAAGGTGTTGTGGAAACAGTCCTTCGGCATTGGGTGTTCATCGTTCACCGTGGCAGGAAACCGCGCCTATACGATGGGCAACGAGAAAGACACCGACACGGTCTTCTGCATCGATGTGGTTTCGGGCAAGATCCTCTGGCGATACTCGTATCCGAGTGCGCTCGACCCCAACATGTTTGAAGGCGGACCCTGCGGCACCCCGGCGATCGACGGCCCCCGAATCTACACCCTGAGTCGCCACGGCCTCCTGCTCTGCCTCGAGGAGGGCAAGGTGATCTGGAGCAAGGATCTGATAAAGGATTTTGGCGCGAAAAAGCCCACCTGGGGTTATGCCAGTTCTCCGCTTGTCCTCGGCGGGCATCTCCTCCTCGACGTTGGCGGCAAAGGCTCGTCGTCGGTCGCGCTCGACAAGTTGACGGGCAAAGTCGTCTGGCAGTCGGGCGACGACCCGGCGTCCTACGGTTCCCCGATCATCGTGAAGTCGGGCCCCGACACCACGGTGGCATTCATGAACGCCCGGGCCCTCGTGGTGCGCGCCGCTCGCGATGGCCGCGAGCTCTGGCGCTTCCCGTGGAAAACCCAGTATGACGTGAACGCCGCCACGCCGATCATCATCGGCGATGATATCTTCATCTCCTCCGGCTACGGCCACGGCGGCGCCCTCGTGCGGCCTGCCGCCAACGGCGCGAGTGCAGTTTGGGAAAGCAAGAGCATGCGCAATCAGGTGAACAGTTCCGTCCTTTGGGAGGGGCATCTGTACGGTTTCGACGAATCATCTTTGAACTGCCTCGAGGCCGCCACCGGTGCGGTCAAGTGGAAGCAGGGCGGCCTCGGCAAGGGCTCCCTGACGATTGCCGACGGCAAACTTCTCATCATGAGCGAAAACGGAAAACTCGTGGTCGCATCGCCATCCCCGCAGAAATTCCAGCGGGTCGCCGAGGCGCAGGTCCTGAGCAAGGAACGATGCTGGGTTGTCCCCACCCTCGCGCACGGCCGTATTTTCTGCAAAAATAATTCCGGCGAAGCGGTGGCGCTCGACGTCAGTGCGAATTAGGCCCCCGGCGCCGGCGTCACGGCGCGGGCCGCGTAATCACGAGATTTCTGATCACGAGGTGGCTTCGGACCGTGCGGAGGGCGAACCATCCGCCCGCCAGCGGCGCCGGATCGCGGAAGGAAAAGATGCGCTCCCCGTCCCGCCAGAACTCGGCCCCACCGTTGCGGGCGACCAGCCGGATGCGGTAGGTCCGGTTCGGCGCCAGCAGGAATTTACCGTCGCTGAGATCATGCTCGGGCAACAAGGGCCGCGCCGCGGTGCCATCATAGCGGCGAAAGCGCGTGGTCGTGTTGTTGTTGCCGCCATAGCCGACATAATAGGTGTGAAGCGAATCGTAGTCGGAGAACTTGCCGCTGCGGGCCTGTCCGGGGGCAAACGGCGGCGCCGGCGATCGCGGGTCGTTCGCCATCCAAAAACAGTTCACATCGGAGACGCGGTCGCGCGGCCCACCCTGCGCAATCACGGTGATCTCGTAACTGATCTCGACCGGCGCAGTGAGTTTTTCGCGCCACCAAACGGTGCATCCCGCCACATCCTCGATGGCCAACGCGCCATCCCGCACTGTCACCGTGCCGCCGGGCATCT
>JBIJCX010000060.1:0-30661 GCA_044344465.1 Opitutaceae bacterium | reverse complement strand
TTGGGAACACCCAATTTCGCGCTCCATCGGCCAAGTTCGAGCCAGATATCAATCCTCCCACTTGCTCAACGATCATGCCACGGCTTGATCGGCCGACGCCCAGAACCGGCGGAAGTGGTCCACTTGCTACGCAGCCCTGGCTGCGGCTTCGACCGCACCCAGGGCTGCTCGCACGCTGGCGTTTCATCAGATGGCGGAAATCCTCGGTCGAAAGAACGAGCCGCGGGTGCTACGCGTCGGCAAGACCGGGGGCCAAGCAATTTCGCCGCGTCTTGAAGGCAACAATCGCGAACTCGCCGAAGGCCGACCGGCCGATGCTCCCACCGGGTCGGTGACTCAAAATAAGTCAGGACTGTACACAGGACGACGGGCGAGCGCCTCAAACACACCCTTGCTTTGCGACAAGTTCCGACTGCACGTGGCCGGCATCGCCATGCCCCTCATCGTCCACTGGCAGCCCGGCCTGAAAAGGAAACCCCGTTCGCTAACGTCCGCCCCCGGGGCTAAAGCATCGGAGACAGCGGCCGCAGCGCGGCTTCGGCGAACTTCTGCCGAAACGGCCGGCGGGCAAACGTCACCGGATCGATTTCCACGCACAGGGCGAAATCGGCCTCGAGAATGCAGGCGAGCACGGCATTTTGCCCTGGCGAGTGAAAGAGGAGGTTGAGCTCGAAGTTGAGCCGCATCGAACGGTAGTCGAGATTCGCCGAACCAATCATCGCCCAT
Organism: Opitutaceae bacterium; assembly: GCA_044344465.1. Classification (GTDB taxonomy): domain Bacteria; phylum Verrucomicrobiota; class Verrucomicrobiia; order Opitutales; family Opitutaceae; genus ER46. The sequence continues at coordinate 29,935 of JBIJCX010000060.1, read as the reverse complement.
TGGCTGTCGGCCACGGCAATCTTGGCGTGGTTGATCCCGGCCGAATATTCAAAAATCCGCACGCCCGCCACGAGCAACTGCCCGTAGTAAGATCGCCCGACCGTCACGAGCCACGGGTGGTCGTTCTTCTCCGAGATGAGCAGCCGGACATCGACTCCGCGATGCGCGGCCAGCTCGAGGGCCGCCAGGAGCACGTCGTCCGGCACGAAGTAGCCGGTCGCAATCCAAACGCGATCGCTGGCCTCATTGAGCAGGCTGACGATGGATTTGCTGATGGGCTCGTTGCGCCGGTCAGGACCGCCGAGGACGATGTGCACGGGATCATGGGTCGGTTCGTGCGTCGCCACACCGGGAAAGAACGCCGGCGCGGAAATCTTCTCGCCCGTGGCAAAGAACCAATCATCCGCAAACACCTCCTGCAACTCCGCGGCCACGGGGCCGGTGACCTCCACCTGCACATCGCTCCAGTGGCCAAGTTCAGGATCACGGCCTTCATACTCGCGACCGATGTTCATCCCGCCGACAAACGCGAACGTGCCGTCGATGATCTGCAGCTTACGGTGGTTGCGCAAATTCAGAAAAAATCGCTTCCGTTTCGGGTCCAGGCTCTGGAACCACGAGAACTGCCCGCCCGCCTCGGTGAAGTCCTCCAGCAATTCCTCGTCGAAACCGTGTGAGCCCACCCCGTCCAGCAGCAGGCGCACCAGGACGCCGCGCCGGGCCGCCGCCGTGAGATATTCGATGAATCTCCCGCCGGTGTCGTCGACGTTCCAGATGTAAAACTCGATGTGGATGTGGTGTACCGCCTCTCGAATCCGGGTTTCAAGCGCGGGATAAAACTCCTCGGCATTGCGCAGGATGCGGAGATCTTCGGCCGAACTGACAGGCAGCTGGTTGATGCGGGACAACAGCTGCAGGAACTGGCGGTCCCGGCGCGGCAGCTCCTTCAGCAGCCGGCTGGTGACACTATCGGTCGTGCCGGTGTTGCCCGCCTGGCGCGAGGTTCGAGCCGAAAATAGAGTGCGGCGTTTCAGCCGCTGACGCCTGAGCCGGTCCGTGCCGATGGCGAAATAGGCCAGTGCGCCCAGCAGTGGGATGAAAAGGATCGCCCAAAGCCAGGCCAGGGTTGCGGCGGGCCGCTTCTTGAGCAGCAGGAGGTGCGGGATGAACGCCCAGGAGGCCAAATAGCAGACGAGTAGAAACGTTTTCACGCTGAGGGTTGTCCGACGGCATTTGCAGGCGGCTGCACTCGCCGATTCAGGTGAATTCGCCGGAAAAGGCAAATCGCGGGCGCGAATCAAGCAGGCTGAAAATGCGCCAGCCGCGGCGCACCCACATGCACCGCGGCCGGCTTTTGGGATAACAAACTGTCGGGATTACAGGCCGTATTCTACCGAGACATACGCCAGCGGTCCCTTGAAGTTGGTGCGCCCGCCGGTCAGGTCATTGCGACTGTCGTAGTAGCCGACCTTGGCGTTGCCAATCCACTTGTCGGAGAACTTGTGCTTCACTCCGACGGTCAGCGTGTACTCCTTCATCACGGCGCCATACGGCTGGGTCACCGCCGCGAGTTCAGCGTCATTGTTGTCCGCCCGGTAGAGCGTACACTGCACCTGCAAATCGTCTTCCTTGGAGAGCACGGCCCCCACCATCAGGCTGCCGCTGAAGTAGTTGTTATTGGCGTTTTGCACCACCTTGTTTACGTCATAGCTGATGCTTCGCTGGGTCGCAGTCGTAGTGGCGGGGGCATAGCCGGCCCGTGGATAGACCGTGCTGATCACGTCAAAGACAAGATTTGCATTGACCTGCATATAAAATTGCGAGTTGGGCGTCCAATCCATGGTCTCCCCAATCGTGTGGCCCTTGGCATCCATCGAGTCATACTCCTCGCCACCGGGAATGATACTCGTAGTCTGCATCTTGCCTTTTTGATACACGTAGCGGGTGGTGAACGAAACCTGCGGACTCGGCTTCGCGATGGCCGTGAGCTTCAATCCGGTGAACTGCGAGCCGAGCACGAAGTTGTCGCCGATGCGGCTGCTATAGCCGACGAATGAGTTCTCATGGTCCTTGTAGAAAACCTCGCTGCGAAACGTCAACTGCGCGGACTGGCGCCAGTTCGCCCCGACGGTGTACTTGCCATGATCTTCCGTCACATCGTTGAGGGCCAGGGTGCCGTTCGTCGCGGTCAACGGATTAAAGGCCGTCGAATAGCGTTCATCACCGTTGAGGAAGCGCTGGCTCCAATCACCATAAAGGGTGACATCGGATATCCCGGCATAACGGACATCGATCACCGGCGTTACCGACTTCTCCTTTACCCGCGACCACTCGATCACATTGGTCTGCGTGATCGGCGCTGCGCCGGTGGTGGTATTGACGGGGGCGGCGATATTCGTCAGGGAGCCCGCGCCCTTGACGTACTTGTCCTCGCCGCGCAGGGCGACCTTCATGGAAAAGTCCTTGGAGGGCTTGAGATCCAGCGCTACATTGGCGGCGTAAAGATTGACCCGGGAACCGCCGGAGAGGTTGATATAGGGGTTACCAGTGCTGGGCGCAACAATGACCCCGACATTCGTGGGATTGACGGCGGCGGCGGTCCGACTGCCGCTGAAGTCGGTGTTGAGCAATTCGTAGGTGATGCCCGCCCGGAGCGTAATCCGGGGGGAGAGAACCGTCGACGTCGTGGCCGTGATGGCCGTCGCGGTCGAGTCCATCCCGTCGGTCTGCGACTGGATGATTTCATTGTTCAGCTTCGCCGGTTCCACGAGCGGTGGCACCAACTGCGCCGTATTGGCCGGGAACGGGAAGAGCCTGACCTCACCGGGAAAGCGCGTGAAGTATCGGGTGTCGAGATTGTGCGTGCGATCACCGAGCAGCCGAAGCTGATAGGTGGTCTTGCCCACGGTACCTTTCATGGTTCCCTCCAGTTCCTCGTGCCGCTCGCCCAGCTTGATATAACTGGGGATGATTTTGCGGACGGTTGAAAGCGGAGGCGTGGTATTGGGGATGCCCGTGAAATCCGTGTCGCCCCAGATTGTCGAATCCTTCTTACCATCGCGCGTCTCGTTCGAATACCGCAGCGTGAACGTGGGCCGGTCCTTCATGATGATGCGGGCCTCGGCCCAGAACTGGCCACGATCGGTATGGAGATCCTGTTTGTTCAGGGGAAACCACGCCGAGTTCCGCGGGAAGAAACCACCCACGCCGTCGTAGAAGGTGCGGAAGCGCTTGTAGCCGACATCGACGGATCCGACCTCGGACTTGGTCAGATTATACCGCGCCAGATAATCCTCGGCCCCGGCGAGGGCGCGAGCGTCGATCACGTAGTTGGTCGTCTTCGAGAGTTCCTTGGCGATATGAAGGTCCTCGATGCCACCGCCGCCGCTCTTGGGCTGCCGGGTGCGGGCTTGAAAGGCTGAATCGGAGCCGCTGATCGAGGCTGCCTGGCCCGTGATCTTGATATAACTTTCGAAGTGCGGGAAGGCATCGGCCGGACCAGCGGCAGCGGCGCCGAAGGCCTGAATCCCGCAAAGGGTAATCGCCGCGCCGGCCAGCAGATTGAGGCAAGGGAGAAAGGAGAAATTTTTCGTTTGCATGGCGTGCAATGATGAGTGGTTCAACGGCGCATGTGGTTGTTGGTATTGGAGCCGTGCGGCGCCTCGTGACATCCGGCGACCCAGCAGGTGCCCTGCTGAAGGCGGGAGTTGTGATTCTCGGACGACGCCACCTTTACGCCGTTGACGGTCGTGCTGCGGATCGAGTTGGCGTTGATCTCACCGTTGTTGGGCACACCCGGTCGCACCAAATGGCAGCGCAAGCAAAGGTTGGCATCGCGGGCGACGAGCATCTTCTGGTTGACCGAGCCGTGCGGGTTGTGGCACGCGACACAGCCTTCGCGCATCGCGCTATGCTCGAAGATGAACGGCCCCTTTTGCGCCGTATGGCATTTCGTGCAGGTATCATTCTCGCCTTCGAGTGCGTCGGCGGTGCCGCGAACGGCTTTGCCCTCGTGGACATCGTGGCAATCGACACAGGTCACTTTGCCGGACATCACCGGATGGCTGCTAGGCAGGGAGAACTGGCCGCGCTTGTCGACGTGGCAATCGAAGCACGCCTCGGGCGATTTGCGCGGATTGACGATCGTGTTCTTGCTGCCGCCGGCCTTGACGTGGAGGCTGCCCGGCCCGTGACACGCTTCGCAGCCGGTGTCGCCGACCTTGCTGTCCGCCAGGGCAACCTTGCTGTGGGTGGAGCCGGCAAAGTGACTGGTTTGATCCTCATGGCATTCGACACAGGCCTTGTTGCCGACAAAATCAGCGCCGGCGATCTTGGGCGGGGCGAGCATGGTTCGATCGGACATCACACAGGAGATCAGCAGCAGCCCCCAAGTGGCGGCGCCGCCAAAGATGAGGGTGGTTCTTGTCCAACGTTTACGGGAGATCATGGCGGTAATACGGAGTTTTAGGTTTGCGTGCTGGTTGCGGGGGCAGTTGCACCAATCAGACGGCCGTGACTCTGCCGGAATGCCGCCCGCCCCACTGCGCAGGGCTTGCCAAGATATGCGCACTGGTTGCCATTTCTCGGCCGGATTCGTGCCGTTGGCCACGAATGTCCTCCTGATCATGAAGACCGGATGGTGCGGCGGTAGACAGCCCGCTCGCAGGCGTGTTTTCAGAGCGCGAGCAGGCACGCTGGCCCACGGCCCAAGGCCGGCCACGGCAGGTTGAAAACCGGCCAATCCGCCATCAAGGCGGCAAAGCCAAGAAATGCACCGGCCGCGGCGCACCCACCCGAATCGCGGCCGGCTTCCAAGGTAACAATCTTTTGGCTACACGCGGTGGTACGGCGAAACGCGGCCTACCGGGTTGCGGCCGTCCGCCCGCGCTGAGGTTCATCTCCCACCCCAAGAAACAGAGCGTTGCCTGCGGTCCCGCCTTCAAGCGGCGGCAGACGACGATTCCACCGGGGGACGTATCGTTGCATTCAAAGACTTCATGCAATCATTAGCGTCTCCGTCCGCGTCGTGGTGTGGCCCGGGCGATCCGTGGCGGTGGCCTCGACTGAAATAGTTTCACCCGGCGGGCGGGCGACGGTGGCCAGATAGTGCCAGTCATTCCCGAAGCTTTTCGCCGGGCCCTGTTCGATCACGCGGCCGGCGGCATCGCGCAGCACAACCTCCAGCGCGATCACCTTGAAACGGTCACCAACCAGCACCACTATTTCACCGCCCACCCGGCCGCGGTAACCCCGGCCATCGACGGCGGTGATTCTGGGCGCCTTGAGAAAGTCGCTGATCGCCAGGACCTGGATCGAGCGCCGGCGTTTCCTGGCAATCGGCGCGTAAGCCGCCCGGCGCTCCGGGTCCGCCAGCACTTTCTGCGCATAGCTCATCGCCGCCTTGAAACCTTGGCGCTGGATTTTCTGCGCCTTCGATGGTTTCTGCGGCCGGAATTGTGGAACTCGCGTCACCACCACCTTGTCGCCATACCACTTATAGACCAGATCGCCGACCCGGCCGCGCAAGTGCGACGTGAGTAAATTAGATCTTAGTTTCGCCATGGCAGGACGGGGTTCGATGGTGGGAGGGCAGATTTCATCCTTCGGTCATCGTTCGGTCATGTTTTGGTCACATTTCGGTCGCGGTTCAATGATGTTTCGATCGTGGCCTACTGGTCCGATACGCCCGGAAGGCATGACCCGCGGCGCCTCCATGAAACATCCCGGCTACGGTCGCGGCCCGATTTTCTCGCGCGGATCCCGGACGTTCGGACACTCATCGCGCCACTGCCCCTGCGGCCGCGCCCACTCGACGGCGTTCGCGATCACCCGGCGCACATTGGCGTCGAAATACGTCGGGTAGGTCTCGTGTCCGGGACGGAAGTAAAAAATCTTGCCGTTGCCGCGGCGCCAGCAGCACCCGCTCCGGAACACTTCCCCACCCTCGAACCAGGAGATGAACACCTGCTCCTCCGGGGGAGGCACGGCAAAGGGTTCGCCGTACATCTCCTCGTGGGGCAGTTCGAAGCAACGGTCGATCCCGCGCGCGATGGGATGGCCCGGTTGACAGACCCACAGGCGCTCACGCTCTCCGGCCTCGCGCCACGTGAGGGAACACGTGGTGCCAAGCAGGCGCTGGAAGATTTTCGAGAAATGCGCCGAGTGCAGGACGATCAAGCCCATGCCTTCGAGCACGCGCCGCTGAACCCGGTCAACCACGGCATCCGCCACGGCGGCGTGGGCGCGATGGCCCCACCAGACGAGCACATCCGTTTCGGCCAGGCGCGCCGCCTCCAAGCCATGCTCGGGCTCCTCCAGGGTTGCGGTTTCAATGCGTGCCGCCGGCAACAACTCGCGCAGCCCGCCGGCGATGGCCTGATGAATCCCCGCGGGGTAGATTGCCGCCACGGCGGGATTCTGACGCTCGTGCACGTGTTCGTTCCAGACGATGACGCGGAGAGGGACCATATTTTGGGGTATTGGGATCCTTGGCCGGGAAAGAATTTCTGTCCAAACGAATCTCGTGACCGACGCATCCGATTATCCCCTGCCCAACCGCCTGAAAGAAACCGCCGTCGGCGAGCGCCCCCAGGAGCGGCTCGAGCGGCACGGCGTTGGCGCGCTTAGTGACACTGAATTGCTCGCGATGCTGCTGCGGAGCGGCACCCGCGGCCTGGATGTGATGACGCTGGCCTCGCAACTGATCGCCGGCGCCGGCTCGCTGGCCGGACTGATTTCGTGGCGCGAGACGGATTTTCGAAAACTCAAGGGCATCGGTCACGTCAAGGCGCTCCAGCTCCTCACCGTCATGGAGATCGTGCGCCGCGTCGCGATCCAGCAACAGGAGGAGTCGCCGCTGCTGAATCGCGCGGTGCTGGTATTCGGCTACCTGCAACCTCTGCTCCCGGGGCTCGACGTCGAGAAATTCTGGGTGCTCTGCCTGAACCGCAAGAACCGGCTGGTGAAGCGGGTTGAGATCACCTCGGGCACCGCCACCGCGGCACTCGCGCATCCGCGCGAGGTTTTCCGGGCCGCGATTCGCGAATCGGCCACCGCCGTGATCTGTGTACACAACCACCCCAGCGGCGATCCTGCGCCCAGCGCGCCCGACATCCATGTCACCCGGCAGCTGCGCGAAGCCGCCCGGGCCGTCGACATCGAGTTGCTCGATCACGTGATCGTCGGCCGGGCGGGAGCCGATCCGCTCGGACGCGGGTATTTCAGTTTTCGGGAAGCGGGCATGCTGTAGGTTTTTGCGGCGCGAAAACTCGCCCGCTGGAGATGATCGTGTTCGCGTTCTCCCCGATGAAAAATCGCCAGATTCTGGGCGTGATGAACGAGTTTATCCCGATGGCCCACAAATTCCTCAACGAGTTATCGCCGTCTGCAACTTCCGAACGCCTGAGTCAATGGCCGGTCGGCCCGCTCGATGTCAAAGTGTCCGCGCACAGCGGCGGGCTCAACGTGGTCAGCGCCGTCACCTCACCCGGGTTGTATTTTTTGGGCACGGAAGTGGTGGCGGAAAATCCCAATGAGATTTCGGCCGCACGCACGCTCTGCCAGCGGATCGATCTGACCGGACAGGCTGGTCAACCTCGACGCCCTTCACACCCCAACCGCCACCGCCCGCGACATCGTCAGGCTACACGGCGGTGATTTTCTGCTCACGGTCAAAGACACCAACCCACGTTGCACGGTCCGCATCGCCGAGGCCGGCACCTACCATATCGAGGTCCGTCGCAGGCCCCGTGAGGCGGACGCGCCCCTCTCCGGCATTCCCGTCGGCCGGAAAACGGTCGACGCCTACCTCTCCAGCAGGCCCGTCAGCGGACTGCTCTACGACGGCCCACCCAAGGCTCTTTCCGTGGCGCGGGTGCAACTCAAGATTGGCGGGAAAGTTCTGGAGACCGCCGTCGAGGATTCCGCCAAATCAGCGAGCTTTCGCGCACCGCTTGAGGCGGCCCCCGTCGAAATCGAAGCCACCTTTCTCGACCGCCAAGGTAAGCCGCTCGGCGGCGCCGGTTATGTCACCATTCGTCGCAGCGAGTAGGAGGGCTATGGGGCGAATCGTCAAAAAGGGGCCCCGCTTTCCCGGCGTTGTCACGATTCACGACATGACCCTCTCGGACTCTGACGTCTCGGGGGGCTCCGGTTCGAAGCGCACGCGCGGGTTCGCCGCCTTGAGTTCGGCGAGATCGAATTCCTCCCCTGCGGCAAGTTTCTCCATGAACGGCAGGAACCACCGGGTCTCTTGGCAGGCGGACGAGGACGCCTTCTGGGCGCCTTTCCAATTGGCGAGACCCTCGGCGGCGGTGACTGGCCAGCTGCCGTCGTAGTCACCGCCCCACAGGATCGGGCGCTCGATGTCGTGCGGGTCGAAGCCGAGTCCGAACGCGCGGCTCTGATAAACGCTGCAAGTGGAAACGCCGCTGGTCCGCGCCTGTCGCATCCACCGGGGTCCGCATTTGGGAGCGAGCGTCGAAATGAGCCCGGCCAGGTCGGTTCGGCCGATGGCCCGGGCCCGGGCGCTCGGGGTCTTGTTATCGCGGTCGCGGCCGTTGGTTCGACAACCGAGCCGGAGGAGAACCTCGACCGTAGCTTCGACGTTTTGCGGCGCTTGGATGGCGGCATGGAGCGGCGTCTCGCCCGTCGCGGCATCGGCGGAGTTGATCGAGGCTCCCCGCGACGCCAGCAATCGCAGCACCTCGACGTGGCCGCCTCGTGCCGCCGGCGCGACGGTGGTTGGCTTGGGCCCTTGCTCGATCAGGAAGCGGATGATCGCGAGATGCCCGTTCGCCGCCGCCATATCGAGGACCTGACTCGCGTGGTACTCCGACAGGAGCGGCTGCCGCGGGCAGCGCGCGACGAGATGGCGAAGCGATTCGATGTCATCGTTCGGGCCGCGGGCGAGGGCGACTGCCGCCTCCGAAAAGTGCTCCGGGCCAAAGTAATCCATGCGGTCCAGAATCAGGTTGGCGATTGCCGCGTCGCCGTTGCGAAAGGCCGCCGCCAGCGCCGACTCCGGTTCCGCGTAACCGGCCGTGGCACCGGCAAAGGCGCCCTGTTCGAGCAGCCACGACACCATGGGCGCGTCCCGCCGCCGGGCGGCCGCCACCAGCGGCGGCGTTCCCCCGTCCACCGCGGGCAGGCTGACGCGGGCTCCGGCCTCGACGGCGCGCGCCGCGGCGGCGCGGTCGCCCGCCTCGACGGCGGCCAGCAGGACCCGCTGCAATTCCGGATCAAACCGGTTCATCGGTCAGGATCTTTCTGGCGCGGAGGAATCGATCGCAAGGCAAACTCTTGTTTGGTTTCGTCCGCGGGCCGATCCCACGGGGCTGGCCCGATGGGGTTGCTGACCCCATTGACAAATCGCGACAGCGACGAGAGTCAGTCAGTTGCATCGCGACGTGAGTGCGCCATGCAGGTGAAATCGCGTTTGCCATGCGCCGCCTCAGCGCACAGTTTCCCGCCATGAGTACCGTCCAGGAAGTGCAGGAAGCCCTCAAAGGCATGTCGCCCGAAGATCGCACCCGAGTTAAGGCGTTCCTGCTGCACCTTTCCCGCGCCAATGACCCGGAGTACCAGGCCGAGATGACGTGCCGGCTTCAGCGCATGGAACTGGGTGGAGGTGTTCCGCAGGCGAAAGTCGAACAACTCCACGAGGACCTCTGTAAGAAAGGTCTATGAGCTTGGGCTATGGCTACGCTCTGGATGACGCGGGCTGCGAGATTTTCCATCAACTTCCGCGTCGCCAACGTGAACGTCTGCTCGGGCTTTTCCGCCAGCTTGCGGATCATCCGTTCACTCGTGGCGACTATCAGGAATCGGACGCACGGGGGCAGCACATGGAGGTGCTACTCTTCGACGAGCAATTCCTCATTACGTGGCACGCCGATCACGCGGCGAAACAAGTCCGTATTGTCGGACTCGAAGTAGTTTGATGCGAAGCCGTGATCGCGGAGGCGCTTTTTCTGCTGCCTCACGCCCGCCTCACGTCCCGTCGTACAACGCCGCAATCTCAAGCAACCGCTGCTCCAATTCACGCAGATAGGCGGTTTCGGACATCTTCGCCTTGCGCTCGCGCAGTTTCGCGATTTCGAGCTCCAGCGCGTCGCGGCGCGTCCGCACGCCCGCCGCCAGCTGCTGTTCGGCCCGGCTGCGCACGAGGTGAAACTGGTGCGCCCGCGGGCCATCGAGCACCGCGCCGTCGCGGGCCTGCTTGGTGGCACGCACGCCGCGAAACCAGTCCGACGGCGTGCCCAGCCCGTCGCCATTATCGTCGATCAAGGCGTGCTCCGTCGCGAGGCGGCCGTCCGTCTTGTAGAACTCGGTCGTGCGATGCGACGCGCTGAGAAACGCCTCGAGCAGCGAAATCTGCCCGTCCTTGTCGAGGTCGCTCTTCGGATCGGGCAGCGCCTCGGCGAGGAACTTGCCGAAGCGCGCGTAGTTCAGCTCGAAGCCGCTGCGCGTCGAGGTCACAACCACCCGCCCGGGCGCGGCGAGTTTCGCAAGGAAGGGCGCACTCGCGGACGTCGTGTCGATGATCGCCACCGGGCGTTTGAACGGCTTGAGCCACGCGGCGACCTCGGTCGCGGACACGTCGGGCCCGCGTAAATTGAGCTTGGCCTCCTTGCCATCGAAGGTGCCGTGACCCACCAGCACGAGCCAGAGTTCGCCCGCGCCCTCCTTCACCTCCGCCTCAAGCGCCTGCTGGAAGAGGTCGTGATCGCTGGACCCACCGAGCGCTGCCTCGCCTCCGATCGCCACGTGCTTGGCCCCGGCCTGCGCGCTCACCCCGGCCCAGGCAGCCAGTTGCTGCGCGATATCGGGGGCAAACTCGGTTTCACCGGGAGCGCCGGCGACGATGATGACGGTCGCGCGATCGGCCTCCGCGGCCAGCAAAGGACCAACGGATCCGAGACCAAGAGACCAGAGCCCAAGGGACCAAAGGACCAGGGAGCCAGAATACGCGCGAATCAACGAACGTTCGTGGTCCCTTGGTCCCTTGGTCCCTTGGTCCTTTGGTCCCTTTGTCCTTTGGTCCCTTGGTCCCTTGGTCCTTTCGTCCGTTAATTCCTTGGTCTTCGTCACGGCATTCCTTTCCAGCGGCGCAGGCCCCACTCGGCCAGGAGGCAGGCAAGCGCGAAGGCGAACATCACCGGCGTATGCCACGCCGGATACGACCACGTCTCCATCACCGGCGCCCGCAGTTGCGGCAACCGCCGCGCAAAGGACTCCAGTTCCGCCGCCGGCACGACCTGCCCGCCGGTCTTGCGGGCGATATCCTCGAGCAGCGCCACGTTCGGCACCAGCGACCGAAACTCCTCGGCCGCGAGATCCGTGCTCCAGCCGGCTTCCGCACGACCGAGTTCCGCACCGGCGTTGTTCTTGACCGTCGCGATGGCTTTGTAGCCGCCCGTCTGCCGCGGCACATAAGTCGCCTGGTATAACCCGGGCTCACTCGCGGCCGCCTCGGCCTCGAGCTTGATCGCCACGCCGCCGGCTCCAGTTGTCCCCTCAAACACCACCGGTTCCACGTCGATGCTCACGGTGGCATCGTCGACGGGTTGAAATTTTTCGTCGCGCACGCGTACCTGCACCTGAACCGCACCGTTGGCGTCGGCCGGAAGCGGTTCGATCGTGCACTGCACCCGGCCCGGCACGTCGGCGATCAGCCAGCGCACGAGCTGTCGCCACGCCCGATCCATGTCGGCGTGGGCCGCTGGATCCTTCATCCCCCAGCGCCACATGTCGCCGACCATCAGGGCGGCGCTGCGGCCGCGTCCGAACCGCTGCACGGCCAGCGCCGGCAGCTCGGTGCCCTTCTCGTCGCGCACCGTCGCAATCACACTCGCCCCCGGTTTCAGGGCGCGCACGCGATTCACGACCTCGAAGGCGGGCATGCCCTCGAGCCGGGTGCGCTCGTCAGCCTCGTTGTCGCGCAACCGCGCCCACGCCTGCAACCAGCCCTCGCGCGCCAGCTGCATGTGCACGGGGCCCGGGGGCGCCGAGCCCTCCTCGTCGCGGTCCAGATAGACCGGCAACATGTCGCCGATCGGCGTGCGCAGGTATTTGCCCTCCTGGAAGCTTTCCATCCCGCCGAGCATCAACAGGCCGCCACCGCGCTCGGACACGAATTTCTGCAACAACAGCGCCTGTTCGGGGGCGAAGAACTCCGCCTCCACGTCATCGAGGATCACGGCGTGATAGCCGTAAAGATCCTCCGGCTGGCGCGGGAACCCCGCCCGCAGCTCCACTTCGTCGCGCGTGTTCAGCCGCACCAGCACGGGCTGGTCGTAGCGCTGGACCTCCTCGGGCGCCTGGTTGCCGAATCCGCGGAAGAGCGGATTGCTCGTCTCACCCGCGCGGCCGCGAAAATCGAATTTGGGTTCGCGCTTCGCGACGCGAATCAACGCGACGAGTTGCACCTGTTCATCCGTCGCGACCGCCCGGTTGAGAAACTTGAATTCCCAGTTCGGCCGTCCCGACACATAGAGCACGCGAAACGGTCCCTGCCCGCGATCCACGGCGACGACGCGCCGGTTGTTGGCCAGCGTCGCCTCGCCGCTCTTGACCGCCGGCGTGGGGCCCGCCGTCAGCTCCGCTCGCGTGCCCACTTGCACCTGGTAAAAGGACAGCCCCGGCTGCTCCGGCTTGAGCTGGAAACGAAACGCGAGCGCTTCGCCGTCGCCGCGTGCGTCCGCCGTCTGCTCCTGCACGGTCTTGCCGGTGCGATCCACGAGCCGCGCCGTGATCGACTGGCCGCGATAACCGGCGGCCGTGACATCGGCCTGGACCGACACGGGCGCGTCCTCGAACGAGCTCTGGCTGACCGAGACCTGTTGCACCGCGATGTCGTGCACGGCGTCGCGCCGGCCGATCACAACGGGATAAACCGGCGGCAGTCCGCGCAGGTCCGGCGCCGTGGCCCCGGCGAAATCCGTGGCGTTGCCGTCGGTCAGCATCAGGACGCCTGCCAGCGGCCGCCCCTGGAACCGCTCGCCCAGCGTCCGCAGGGCCGATCCGATCGCACTCGAGCGCCCTTCAAACGACAGCTCCTGGAAATCCTTGGTGGCGTGCAAACGGGCATCGAAGAGGTACCGGCGCACGTCGAACGTTTCCGCGAGCGCGGCCTGCCAGCCCGCCTTTTGCGGATCGACCAGGGCGCGGAGCGCGTCACCGCGGCTGAGCAGATCGCCGGAATCGTGGACCTGCAGGCCCTGGGAATTGTCCGCCACGACCGCAAACAGATTGGCCCCGGGGCGCGCGCGCTGCCCGAGCCAGAGCGGCTCGATGAGGCACAGGGCCAGCGCGACAATGCCGAGCACTTTGAGCGTGAGGCAGACCCAGCGCAGCGGCTGGCCGGCGGACGCGCGATAGCTCCAGGCCAGCACCAGGGCCGCGACGCCGACCGCGAGCACCGCGGGCCAGAGCCAGTTCCAACCGGAGATGGTGAGTGAGGAAATCATTCCGGCGTCATCACCGTGGTGCCTCCGGCTTGTCCTTGCCCAGCTCCTCGTAATAACGCCGCACGGATTCGGCGAAACGATTGGGCACCGGATCGCGGTCGATTGGCGCGAGCGAATCCTTCGGGTCGCGCCGCGCCAATTCCTCGGCCACGCGGTTGCGCACCTCGACCAGCGGCTTGACGATCTGCAGTTGCACGACCGTCCAGTCGGGTTTCTTCAAATCCTGCCGGAGGTCGCGCCGCAACATCCGCGCACGTTCCCGCGCCGTCGCCACGGCATTGCGCAGTTCGGGGGTGTCGAGCAACTCCTCGACATCGCGCAGCCGCTCGTTCCACCGCGCAAATTCCTCGCCGGTCAACGGACCACCGTTCCACGCGCCACCATTCCATGCGCCGTCACCCCAACCGCCTCGTCCATCGCCGCCCACGTCGGGACCGCGGTTCAAAAGATCATCGACCGAAAGCGGGCCGTCGCGGGGGCCACCCTGATTCCGGCCGCCGCGGCCGCCGGCCAGCTGGCCCCGGCCGCGCGCCGGCGGAGATTTTGAATTGGGGTCGTCGGCACGCGGCTGCCCATCGGCATTTGCCTGCTGTCCGCCGCCCTGCCCCCCCTGCCCACCGGGAGACTGCGCCTCGCCGGGCTGCTGTCCGCCGGGCTGCTGCCCTTCCTGTGCATTCGGCTGACCGGCTTCCGCGACCTGCGTCTGGCGTTCACCGCGCTGTCCCGGTTGACGGCCTGGTTGCTGGCCGCCGCGCTGGCCGGGCTGCCCCGGCTGGCCTTCCTGACTCTCGGCGCCGGGCTCGCCGGCCGCTGGGGTCGACTCGCGACCCTCTCCTGGCTGTGCGCCCGGTTGCGTGCCCGCCTGGCGACGATCGCCTTTCGCGTCGCGCGCTCCCGGCCGCTGGCCGGGTCTCGATTCCCCTTGCCCACGGCCCTGGGCCTGCGCGATTTCGCGCTGCAACTGCTCGGTCAACAGATCGAGTTCCGACTGCGCCATGCGCAATTGCTCCGCCTCGTCGCCGAGCACGCTTTCGGCGGCCCGTTCGACGCCGCGTTTTAGTTCGTCGATTCCGCTGCGGGCCCGCTGCCCGGCCTGGGTGGCCTGCGACAGGTAGCCTTCGCGCAACATCTCCCTGGTCAGGTCGAGCGTCTTGCCGCCGGTCTCGCTTTCGGAGGACTTCTGCAGCCGATCGTAAAGTTCGCGCGTCATCTTGCCGCTGTTCATCAGCTCCTGGCGCGCTTGCTTGAGCGCGTTGGCGTCGTCCTGGCTGAGCTTGCGGATGCTGTCGTAGAGCTGCCGCGAAAGGAGCGGCTCGGCGTTCTCCGCCTGCTCGGATACCTGCGTGGCGCGGTCGACGAGCTTGTTCATGCGCTCCTTCTGCTCCGCGAGTTTTTCCCCGAGTTCCTTGTTTTCGCCGGAGTCGCTGAGGGTCCGGCGCTGGTTCTTCGTCTCGGTGAGGGCGTCGAGTTTCTGGCCCAGCTGTTCCTGCTCGCGGGAAAGCTCGCGGGCATCGTTGCGCATGTCGCGCATCTCCTCGGCGAACTGGCTCGCGTTCTCCTTGCGCATGTCCTCCCGCAATTGCTGCAACTGCCGTTGCGCCCGGGTGCCCGAGGCGAGTGCCTGGGCAACGGAGCCGGCGGCGGCGGCCTCGGCGGCGCGCTGCACGTCTTCGCGCGTCTGGTCGAGTTGCTGGCGCTCGTTGGACATACGGGACTGGTTCTCCTGCCGATCCATTCGCTGGCGGACTTCGTCGACATCCGCGACCATCTGCTGCTGCTCCTCCTGCAGGCGCTTCAGCCGGCGTTTGATTTCCTCCCGCTCCTGCTCGGTGCGCGCCTCCTGCAGCGACGCCTGCAACTCCTTCAGCTTCTCGTTGAGATCCTGCTGGCGCCGGGCGAGCTCCTGCAGGCGGTTCATCACGGCGAGCTCCTCGCGGCGTTCCTGATTCTGGGGCGCCTTGGCCTGCCGCTGGGTTTCGTAGCGGTTTTCCGACTGCTTCAAATCCAGCTGGTCGATCTGCCGTTGGTTGCCCTGTTTGCCGCCGCCGCCCTTCCCCTGCTTGCGCTGGGCGCGCGTCACCGAGGTTTCGCGGGCCTGCAATTTCAGCAGCGCCTGGTAGGCCGCCTGCTCGGCCGGCAACGCCTGCGCGAGCGGGCCCGGCTTGGTCGCCGCCTCCTTCAGTTTCTCGACCGCCTTTTCCATCTGCCGGGTCGCGGACTTCCACAGCGCCTGCTCGCGCGGGGCGCGGGCCTTTTCCTGCGCCTCGCCGGCCTGTTCGAGCGCCTGGGCCTGGGAATCGGCCACGACCTTGGCATCGGCGGCGTATTTGGGCGTGGCGCCGTCGCGCTGCAGCTTCCAGGTGGCGCTGATGATTTGTTTCTGCAACTCGGTGAGTTTTCGGTTCTGGTTGCCCTGCCCGGGCGGCGATTCCTCGCCCTCGGGCGATTCCATGTTCTGGCTCTCGCGGAAAATCTCGTCGAACGGACGCACCTCCGCGAAATACATGTCCCCGCTGGTCCGCCGCACCTTGCCATCGGGACCGATGTCGTCGGCCCAGACATACCACGAGATCAGGTCGTCCGGCTTGGCGCTCAGCTCCTCGAGTTTCAGCAAATGGGTGAAGGTGCGCTTTTCCTTCCCGGCCGCGTCGCGCCCGAACTCGATGAACTTCGGTTCCGAGCCGGCGACCGTGAACGCCAGCCCGTAGGCGGCGGCGCCAAAGTCGTCCCAGACTGTCCCCTCGAACGTGACTTCTTCGAGCGCGGACGGGCGCACATCGCCGCGGGGCGACGCGATCCGCAGCTCGGGCGTGCGGTTCGGCTGCACGTCGATGACGAACGGGGCGGATACCTTGTTGGCGCGACCCTCGGCATCGACAAGCTGCAGATCGTACGTCTGGCTCTTTTCCGGGACAAACGCCGGCAGCGTCGCGATCGCCTGGTGGGGTGAAACCACCAGCGGAATCGCGGTTTTCTTTCCGTCCCGGGCCACGAGTTTCGCCGACGCGACGGGCTTGTTGAGCTGGAGGGCGAAGTCGAGCTTCGTGCCCTGGACAGCGCTGACGCGCCGCGTGTCCTCGACGTGCTTGGGCGGCAGTTTGGTGTAATCGGGAAACTTGAAATCGACATCGGCGCGCACCAGCCGCGGATGCTCGAAGACCGTGACCTTGAATTCGCGGGTGCGCTGGCCGCGGTACTCGAGGTGATAGGTGAAGTCGTTCGCGACCTCCGGCACGCTGCCGCCGAACACCGGATCAGCCAGGCTCTTCACGAGCGGAATCGCGCGCGCCGCCGCGCCGCTCTCGCGCACCACCATGCTCACCGCCGGCGGGAGTGCGCCGCCGAAGCGCGCCAGCACCACGAGACTGTCGCCCCGCTCGATGCTCGCATCGCCGGGCGTTACCGCCACGCCATCCGAACTGATCCAACGCGGCGCCTCGCCGAGAATCGGGTTCACGCGCAACCCGGCCAGCGCCACGGCGAAGCAAGCCAGGGCGGCGAGGTGAAGGCCCTGCATGGCCACCAGGCGCGAAACGGGCACGACCTGCCGCCAGTCCTGCTCCTGACTGCGCGCCGTCGCCTCCTGCAACACGCGATATTGAAGGTAGCCAGGCTCTTCGCTCCGTTCGAGGTGTTGCTGTACCGCGGTCAGGAGCAGTCCGTTCAACTCCGGATGGCGGGCCTCGATCTTGCGGGCGATCCAACGGTAGTCGGGCGCCTTCGAAAATTGAAAAATCACGAGCGCAGTGGCCGCGCCGGCGGCCAGCGCCGCCAGCGAAGGAATCAACAGCGGCGGCGCCCAACCGGTGGCGCGTTGGAGTGCCACGAGGCCGACGCCCACGAGCGCCGCCACCGCCCAGCACGCGGAGAGCGTGCGCCAGACCGCCACCCACTGGTAACGGCGGGCGACCCGGCGCAGCTTGGTTCTTAGAAATTCATCGTTCATGAAGCAGCCTCCGGTGTTTTCATCGTCCCGCATCGCGCCGTCCAACCCGCCAGCGCCGACTCCACCAATAACACGGCGAGCGTCGCCGCGATAAACCAACGCCAAAGCTTCTGCCGGTTCTCCGCCTCGATTCCCTGCAACAGCGTCTTCTTGTCCGCGGGTAACGCGGCGACCGCCGGCTGGGTCTGCGCCACCGGGACGCCCAGTTTTTCGAGCTCATCCAGCCCGAGGGGTGCGGTGCGATTCTCGTTCGCGTCGAGGTTGACGGCAAATCGCTGCGGCCGGGTGCCGCCCAGGACCTCGTAGATCCCCGGCTGCAGCGTGGCGGCAAATTCGGTCGCATTCGCGGCCAGCGCAACGTCCACCCCGCCCGGTCCCCGCACCGTGGTCGGGGTGCCGGCCGCCACCACCAGCACGACGTCACCGATCGTGAACGGCGCGGGCGGGGTCGCCAGGCCACCGCCGAGTTCGAGCCACGACCAAAGCAGCGGCACGAACTTCGACGACACCGCGAGCTGGCTGTCGTCCGGTTGCCAGCCGGTGGTCAGCACGAAAACCCGGCCCCGGCCTGCCGGCACCTCGACGAGCGCCGGATCGCCGCTGTCAAATTTCGCCACGACCCGCGCGTCCGGCACGGTCCGCGGATCGAGCTTCCGGTATTTCCAGATATGGATCTTCGTGAAGTCGCTGAAACGCGGATCGGCAAACGGCGCGAAGAGCGGATGCTGGAAATCGATCTCGGCCAGCATCGCGTAGTTCGTCGGCCGCATCTCGCCCAGGCCGACCGCATCCCGGCCCAGCAGCGCGCCCAGCGTGGGCGCGAGCTCCGGCCCCTTGGGCACGACGATGAGGGTCTTGCCCGCGAGCGCCTGCTCGCGCAGCGCGCCGGCGGTTGCCGCCGACACCGGGTCGGCCACGAAGATCACGTTCGCCGCCCCCAACTCCTCCGGCGCCAGCGCCGCGTCCGGCCGCCGGGACACCACCTGCACCGCGAGTCTGGGCGTATCCGAAAAAGCCCGCTGCAGGAAAAAGAGCGGCTGACGCAGATCCCCGGGGGCGTCGTTGCCGATCCAAAGCACGCTCGCGCGCTGCTGCACGGGCGGGATGAAATACGCCGCGTTGTCGAATTCCTCGTCGTCGCCGCGGAGGACAACTTGCCCGGCTACCGCAACATCCTTCGGCAAAGGCAGCGCGAAGATGCGGCTCTGCCCCGGGGGCACGTAGGCATCGAGCGCCGCCCCGGCAAACCCGGTCGCCGTCCCGTTGCCCCAGCCGATCTTGAATTGCTCGCGCTTCGAATCGGCCGCGTTGGTCACCCGCACCCGCACGGGGGCATCGGCCGCCCGGACGGAATCCACCGGCTCCGCCACCACATGCACGCCGGCGTTGGTCGCGTTGCGTGCCTTGACCGGTTCGACGAGCAACGCCACGCCCTTGGGCCATTCGTAGGCCTGCAACCCTTCGAGGCGGCTGCCGGCCTGCAGATCGCTGACCAGCACGATCTGGCGCGGACCGGGCGCGTCCTTGCCCTCGGTCTCGGCCAGCGTTTCCGCCGCGGTGATGAGCGCATTGCCGAGGTGCGTGCCGGCCCAGGTCGGGGCCACCCCGCCGAGCCGCGCCACCGCAAACGCGGACCGTTCCGTCGGGGCGGTGCGATTCCATTCCTCGAATGAGACGAGCACCGTCGCCCGCCGATCGAAGGTGACGATGGCAACCTGATCCGCGAGGCCGGCCCGGTTGATGACGTCAGCGACCCGATCCCGCGCGGCGGTCCATATGCCCTCGCGCCGCATGCTCGCGCTGACATCCACCAGGACGACCGTACGCTTGGGCCGCGCCACCGTCGGGTCGTCGAGCTCTTTTTGGGTCAGGAAGGGACGGGCAAAACCGAACGCCAGCAGCGCGAGCGCCAGGCAGCGCAGGATGAGCAAAAAAATGTGTTGCAGCCGGTGGCGCTTGGAGATCCGGGGCGGGCTCGGCACCAGAAACATCAGCGAGCTGAAGCGCGTGCGCTCACGCGTCGTGCGCCGGATCAGGTGGTAAAGGATCGGCGCGGCCAGCGCGAGTCCGCCCAGCAGGAAGAACGGGGCGAGGAAGTTCATGCGGCACCCCCGCCCGTGTTGCCCGCCCGGCGGAATTGCCGGCCGCGACGCATGCGCTCCTGCATGAACTCAAACAGCGCCACCTCGAGCGGCTGGGCCGTCGACAGCAGGTGGTAGCCGACACCCAGTTTGCGACAGGTGGCGCGCAGGGCCTGGCAGTGCGCCTCGAGTTTCTTGACGTAACCGCTGCGCGCGGCCGCCGGATCGATGTAGAGGGTGCCAGCCGACTCGACGTCCTCGAACAACGCCGGTTGCTCGAGGCCAAGATTGAGTTCCGCGGGATCGAGGACGTGAAACACATTCATCTCGTGCCCGCCGGCGGTGAGCGCGATGAGGTTCCGCTCGAGCCGGTCGAGCGGCGCGAGAAAATCCGAGATCAGGGCAACGAGTCCCCGTTTCCGAATCAGGGTCGTGATGCGCTCGAGCGGCGCATTCAAATCGGTCGCCCGCCCGCCCGCCGGTTGTTCAAGCGCCAGCATCAGCTGCCGGAGATGGCCCTTGCGGTGACGCGCGGGCAGAAAATCGCGCACCTGTTCGTCAAAGGTCAGCAACCCAACCGCGTCGCCCTGCAGGTGAAGAAAATAGGCCAGGGTCGCCGCCAGCGTGGCCGCGTAGTGCGCCTTGGTGAAACCGCGGGTGCCAAAGTCCATCGAGCGGCTCTGGTCGGCCAGGAGGTGGCAGCGGAGATTCGTCTCGTCCTCGTACTTCTTGATGAAGTAACGGTCGCTGCGCGCGAACACCCGCCAGTCGAGATAGCGGGGATCGTCGCCCGGGGTGTACTGGCGGTATTCGGTGAACTCGACCGAGAAACCGTGATACGGGCTGCGGTGCAATCCGGTCCAGAACCCCTCCACGACTGCGCGCGCCCGCAGTTCGAGGCTGCGGATGCTCATCAGCGCCTGCGGATCGATGAGCTTCGCCGACGACAGCGTGGAACTGGAGACGGAGGCGATCATGGGAAGAGTAGCGGGTAGCGGGTAGCGAGTAGCGGGTAGAAAAAACCGCGGCACGCGCAACGCCCTCCTCTCGTGCCTCGATGCTCGTTACGTGAATTCATCATGATGCTCGCTCCTCGCTACTCACCACTCGCTACTACTTACTTCTGCGCCCCCCCGACCGGCGCCTTCACGCCGGCGAGCAGCCGCTTGATCACCTCGTCAACGCGGACTCCCTCCGCCTCGGCGCGGTAGTTGAGCAGGATGCGATGCCGCAGGGCCGGCGCGGCGAGCGCCTGGATGTCTTCCACCGTCACGAACGCCCGGCCACGCAGGAGCGCGCGCACCTTGGCGCCGAGAATGAGGAACTGCCCGGCACGCGTGCCCGCGCCCCAGCTCACCCACTCGTTGACGAAGCCCGGCGCGCCGGGCTGGTTCGGGCGGGACGAGGCCGCGAGCTGAACTGCAAAACGGACCATCTCCTCCGCCACCGGCACTTTGCGCACCAACTCGTGAAACTCCAGCACATCGGCGCCGGTGAAGAGCGGCTCAATCGGCGCCGGCCGTCCGGCGGTGGTCTGCGCGACGACGCGCACTTCGTCGTCCTCCGGGAGATAGTCCATGACGACATTGAACATGAAGCGATCGAGCTGGGCTTCCGGGAGCGGATAGGTGCCTTCCATCTCGATCGGGTTCTGGGTCGCCAGGACAAAAAACGGCTCCTCGAGCACGTGGCGCACGCCGGACGCCGTGACCTGGTGCTCCTGCATCGCCTCGAGCAGCGCCGCCTGGGTCTTCGGCGGCGTGCGGTTGATTTCGTCGGCGAGGATCATGTTCGCGAACACCGGGCCGCGCACGAAAGTCATCTGCCGGCCCGTGGCGGCGTCCTGCAGAATTTCCGTGCCGGTGATATCCGCCGGCATCAGATCCGGCGTGAACTGGATGCGCTGGAACTTCAGGTGGAAGATCTGCGCGATCGATTTCACGAGGAGCGTCTTCGCCAGCCCGGGCGCGCCCGTGATCAGACAGTGTCCGCCCGCGAGCAGTGCGATCATGATCTGCTCGATCACGTCCCGCTGGCCCACGATGACTTTGGCGAGCTCGGCGTCGATCCGCACCCGGCCGGCGATCAAACGCTCTGCCGTGTCCCGCTCGGCGGCAAACACGTCGGCGGGCGTGGGCGGCGCGGCGGTCTCGGTCGCCGGGACATTGCTCAGAACAGGAGGAGGGAGTGAGCTCATTTTGAAAGGGGACGAAGGAAGACGCGGCGACCGGCGAAACCGTTCAGTGCGTCATCAAATAGAAGAAGAGGTTGATGCCGAAAGGATACGAGACGGTCTCGGAAAACGTGCGAAAATAGGCGTCGTTCTCGCCTTCGCGTTCCCAGCCATCGGTGATGTCGCTGTTGTGCACGGCGATTGCCATAATGCGCTCCTTGTCATCGAGCATGACGCGAACGTGCATCTCCTGCGAGCCGTCGCCGCGGTCGATCTGCAAGGGCGAACTCGGATCGTCCGGATTGTGACGGCGGTTCCAGAACTGCAGGGTCGGCACCTGCAGCCGCTGCATGGGCCGCTTGAGATCGAACACGCAGCTGAAGAGCGGGTGGTCGGTGGACAGATCCGTCCAGCCGCGCTCCGGCATCGCGCGCTTCATCTGGGCGGCAAAACCGTCCCATTCGCGCGTGTTCCAAAAGTCGATCACCACCAAAGTGCCGCCGGTCAGCAGGTATTTCCGCAGCGCGCCGACCTCATCGTCGCGCAGCTGCATATAGCCGGGATGCTCCATCAGGATGAAGGGATAACCAAACAGGTCCGGATTGGTGAGCTTCAGCACGCGGCCGTCGGGATCGACTCTAGTGGAGGTCAGTTGCTGGAGCCGGTAGGAGAAATTCAGATCGGCATCCGGATAGTCCACCCACCAGCCGAGCCGCCGGCCGCGCCCGTAACCCGGCGCCAGGTTCGGTCCGACCTTGAAGATCGCCCGGGCAAAGGTGAACACGTCCTTCTCGAACCCGCGCGGGTTGCTCCAGTTCGGCGTCCCGGTGCTGTGCGACATCGTCTCGCGGGCCGTGCGCACCACATTCTCATCGACGATGCCGCTGCCCTCCGTGCGCACGAGCGAGCCGGTGTCGTCTTCGTTGGCGTCGGAACCGCCGCGCCAGCCCCCGCGGGGAAATTGCGCCAGGCAAACGCTGGCGCCCAACGCAGTCCATGCGCCCAGGAGGAGAATATTTCGGCGCCACCCCATGTCAGTGCGTCATCACGTAGAAGATGATGTTGATGCCGAGCGGATAGGCGATCTTCTCGGAAAAGTTGTGAAAGTAGTAGTCGCTCTCGCCCTCGCGCTCCCAGCCATCGCCGTTGTCGGTGTTGTGCGCGGCGAACACCATCAACCGGCCCTTGTCGTCGTGGATCGCCCGGTGATGCACGGTCTGGGTGTCGCCATCGTGGTTTTCTTCCCAGGTGATGCCGGTATGTTCGCTCGCGGCCCCGGTGCCGACATTGGGCACCTGCCCCTTGGCCTTGATCTCGAAGACACAGTGGTAAAGCGGATGGTCGAGTGACATCTCGCTGAAACTGCGGTCGGGAAAAACCTTCTTCATCTCCTGCTCGACGTTGTTCCACGCGGAGTCGCCCCAGAAATCGTCGAACATCAGGAAACCGCCGTTGAGCAGGTATTTTCTCAACGCGAGCACCTCCGGATCGCTGAAATAAAGCGCGCCCGGCTCGACAATATAGATCCACGGGAAGTCCGAGAGGTCGGGATCGATGAGGTCAACGATTCGCCCGTCGGGATCGACCTTCATCGAGGTCATTTGCTGCAACCGATAGGAAAGGTTGAGATCGCTGTCCGGGATGTCGGTCGCCCAGCCCCCGCGCCGGCCATAGCCGTAACGGCCGCTGCTGTAGCGAATCCGCGTGAAGGTAAACACGTCCTTCTCGAAGCCCCGCGGATTCGTCCAAACCGGCGTGCCGGTGCTGCCGGACGGCAGTTCTCTCGCCGTGCGGATGTTGTCACCCGACCAGCCCCCACCCCATCCACCGCCACCGCCGCCACCGCGACTCCCGCCGAAACGCCGCTGCGCCAGGACGAGACTGGCGACCACCAGGAAGAGTGAAAAAAAAGGGACGAGGCGCTTCATGGCTGCGACTGGGCCTTCGGGTTGGGCAGCGGCAGATCGGAGCCAGGCAGGGCCGGAATCACGTCGGCGCCGGCGCGCTTGAGTTCGACCAGCAGGCGCAGGGCCTCACGGTAACGCGGGGTCTCCTCGAGCGCCAGCAGCGTGTGGTGGCGCGCTTCGGCCATCTCGCCGCGCCGCTGCAACAACCGGGCCAGTTGGAAATGCGCCTCGGACGCGTCGGGCACATCCAGTTGGAGCAGCGTCCGCCAGGCCACGACGGCGGTCGAAACATCCCCGGTCTCCGCGCTGGCCTGCGCCTGGTAACGGTACGGGGTCGGCACGAGGGGATTCACCGCGAGGTAGCGCTCCGCATTGCGGGCCACGGTGGGCCAGTCCTTCTCCTGCGCGGCAAGTTCCATCAGCCGAAGATAAGCGTCCGGCGCCTCGTCGTCGACCTCCGCCCACTTCTTCAACGCGCCGAACTCGGCCGCCGTGTCGCCGAGCGCGCGCCAGGCGGCCACCAGCGGGCGGTGGGCGGCCTCCGTGCCCTTTTGCTCCGGGAAAAGCTCGACCAGCCGCTGCAACGGCACCGTCACCTCCGCCCATTTCTCCGCTTCCGCCAGGCGCCCGGCCTGCGTCCGGAGCAGCCAGTAATTGTCGGGGTGCATTTTCTCCCACGCGGCCAGCGCGATCCCGCCCTCGGGCAGCAACAGCCCGGGCTCCGGTTTCTCCCAGTTGAGCTTGGACCCAAGCTGCTGCGCCCGCTCGCGCGCGTAGACGGCAAACTCCTTCTCGAGCGTCGCGAGCGGCGCGGTGTTCTTCGCCAGCGCCGCGTTGATCTCCGACCCTGCGCGCAGGTCCCGCAGCACGCCGCGCAAGGGGTCGAGGCCGAAGCGCCCGACGATGAACTCAACGACCAGGGACGATTCGAGGTAGGCGAACTGGAGATGCCGCGGTGTCTTCGGCGCGAGAAAGGCCGCGCTCAGGCTGCCGACCGGCACCAAGTCGCCGCCGAGGATCATCTCGCGGTAGCGCGCATCGATCCGCATGCCCCAGGCCGGACTCGCCTGCCGCTCCTCGTAAACCGAGATGCCCTCGCTCAACCAGCGCGGCATCCGGTTCTTCGTCATCTGCAGCGTGATGACATGGCAGAACTCGTGCCAGAGCACGGACTCCCAGTTCGTCGGGCTGCCGCTCGTCGCCGGGCTGTTGGCGGTCACGACGCGGCCAAAACACACCCCGAGAAACCCCGGGATGTCGGGCAGGCCGAACGTGCGCACCGCGAAGTCCTTCTGGTCGGCAAAAATCTCGACCGTCGTCGGCCGCGCCAGCTCCACCCCGTACTTCGCCACGAGGGTCTGCTGGGCGCGGCGGAGGAGCGCGAGCACGCGCGGACCGTAAACCGCAACCTCCGGCGCCGCCATGCGCACGATGAAGTCATCGCTCGTGAGCACGGCATACTTCTTCATCGTGTCGCGGAGCGTCACGAGGTTGAACGCCTCGACATCGTACTCGTCCTTTTCGTGGACCGTCTGCGCGAGCGCCCAACCTTCTTTCTCTTCGCCCAGCCGCAAGAGATCGCTGGCGAGCTGCGCCACCGCCGGCAGGTAGGCCGGATCGGCGGCCAGGGCCCGGCGCTGGTAGGCGGCGCCCTCGGCAAAGCGATATTTCTGCGAGAGGCATTGGCCAATGAGATGATCGACCCGCGGGTTGGTGCCCCACGAACTCAGCGCGGTGTCGCGCGCGAGTTTCTCCGCGCCGGCATCGTTGCGCAGGTGCGCGAGCACCGCCCGATAGGCCCAGGCATCCGGCTGGGTCGGGTGCACGCCGATCGCGTTGTCGAGGACAGTCGCCGCCTCGGCGTACTCCTCCGCGTCGATGTGGTGATCCGCGAGCTGGAGCAGGCTGGGCACGTGGTGGGAGTTCTCGCGCAGCGCCGCCTTGAGCGCGGCCAGCGCCACTTCGCGATCGCCGCCGGCATACGCTCGGGCCCGGCCGCACAACAAGTCAGGATCGTCGGGAATCTGTTTCAACCCTTCCTCGAACGCCTTCGCGGCAAGGGCAAAATCATGCTTCTCCAGGGCGAGGTCGCCGCGCGCGAGGTACACGTCGCGCAGCTTCGGGTCGGTCTTCTGCGCGGTCGCAAAGACCTTTTCCAGGACGTCCTTCGGATCCGCCCCGAGCACCAGCGCCGCGCGGCCAAATATGACCAGGTCCGCCGGCGTGCGATAGCTCCACCGGCTCATGGACACCATCCGCCCGATCTCCCCAGGGCGCTTCGCCGCCTCGTCCGGCCGGCCGTTGGCCAGCGCCACATCGCGCGCCAACCAGCGCAGCCGGATGTTCTGTGCATCGCGCTCGAGCGCCTCCGTCATCGCGACGTCCGCCTCGGTATTGCGTCCGACCGCCAGCAACGCCTGCACCAGGAGCAGGGCGGACTCGGAATTACCCGGGGTCTCCCGCAGGGCCGCACCCGCCTGCTTGATGACGTCGGCGTAATTTCCGATCCGCAGGTCGGCCTGCACCGCCGCAAGGTCGGCCGCGCGGGCCACGACCGCCAGCGCAAGCGCGACCAGACACGCCGCCGCCCTCCCGGGCCCGGACGGCAGACGCCAAAAACATCGTGGCAATCCAATCATGCGGAGGGGCAAATCCGTGGGAAAATCATTTTGACGCGGCGAGGTGTTGAGTGAGACGCACGACGCCGCAAAGAGTGATGCGCAGTCCGCTGCTTTTCTCAAGTCCCGGCGTGGATTGCGATGCCCCCGGACCGCATCCGCATGATACGCCAGTTCTTGCATGCGGCCCGGCCATTCGTTGTGTTTTTCCCATGCGAAGATTCGTTCTGGTCCTGGCCCTGATCATACGTTCCGCGGCGCTGCACGCCGCGGATTTTTCCGTGCGCTTCGACGAGTTGAAGAAAGCCGCGACACCCGCCCAGCTCTACGCGTTGCTCTATGATTTGCCGAAAGGCGGCGACCTCCACAACCACGGCAGCGGTTCCGACCGGGCCGAGTGGATCTTCGCGGTGTGCACGGATCCGGCGCGCAACGGGGGCGACACCTTTTACACCCGCGCCCACATTGCCGCCGAGCCCGACGCCATCGCGCCCGGCGCCCGCTACCGTACGATCCGGAAGCGCACCTACGACCAGCTCGGCGCCACGGTGCGCGCCGAATATGCGGCGCTGACCGAACTCTCCGCCGGGGAGCGCAGCGCCTGGCTCAACAGCCTGCGCCTCGATGCCCCCGGCGAGGGCCGAGACGAGTTTTTCGACGGCATCCTGCCGCGAAAGAGTGAAATTGGCCAGAGCCTGCCCGTGCGGCTCGAGCTGCTGGCCGAAAACGTGAAGGCGTTTGCCGCCGAGGGCGTGCGCTATCTGGAAATCCAGCTCGGTGCTGACGGCTTCGTCGGCAACGACGGGCGCGCGGTCCCGACGCCGGACGCGGTTGCCGCCATCCGCCGCCGGCTCGCGCAACCCGACCTCGCCGCGACCGGAGTCGTGGTGCGATTCCAGCGCACCGTGGTGCGGACCCGCCCCGAGGCCGAGGTGACGCTCGCGGAAAACTACGCCTTCGTCGACGCGCACCGCGACCTTTGGGTTGGCATCAACCTGGCCGGACTCGAGGAAACCGGCCGCGGCTACCCGCGCCGCTTTCTCGAACCGTTTCGCCAGCTCCGCTCCCTCTATCCCACCTTGGCGCTTTCGATCCATGCCGGTGAAATGGACGGGCCCAACACGCACGTTCGCGACTCGCTTTTGCTCGGCGCCAGCCGGATCGGCCATGGCGTCACTCTCATCCACGATCCGGAGACCCTGCTGCTCCTCCAGCAGACCCGCCGTGTCCTCATCGAGATCAACCTGATCTCCAACCAGCTGCTCGACTACACGCCCGATCTCACGCGGCACCCGTTTCCCGAATACCTGCGCACGGGCATCCCGGTCTGCCTCAACACCGACGACCGCGGCGTGTGGGACAGCAACTTGACCGACGAATACTACACGGCCGCAACGCTCTTCCAGCTATCGTGGGACGAAATCGTCGAGCTGGGCCGCAATTCCCTCCGGCACGCCTTCGTGCAACCCGAGGTGAAGGCGAAGCTCCTCGCCGACTACGAGGCGCGGGTAGCCGCCTTCGCGTCGAAATACGCCGCCGGTTCGCCCGCGGAAGCGTTGGCCAGACTAAGCCAGGTCAAGCCGATCGCCTACGGCTACGCGAAGCGCACGTGGAACCTGGAGTTCAGGTAGAGGGATGGCCGCCTAGATGACTCGCATGGCCTTCGGATTGGCGAGCAGATCGAGGGTCGGCGGCTCACCGAAGGATCATAAAGGGATGATAAAAGGATCCCGGGGCGCGCAGATGGGTTCACGATGCGACTCTCGACACGTACTCGGACGAGCGTCAGATCGCGGCGGACAGATTGCGGCGATCTGTCGATAATCGCGACCTGATCCCGTCGAGCAGCGCCCGGACGAAGATTTTTACCACCGCCCGCCCACTCCATCTCGGCAGCGTGGCCATCAGACCGTGACTTCGACTTGTTTCGTCTCGATGGTCAGCGGCAGGCCGCGTTCCGCGCGGACTTCGAGACAAAGCTCGATGGCTTCGCGGATATTTTTGAGTGCCGCCGGCTTGGTCGCGCCCTGGCTCACACAGCCAGGGATCGCCGGACACCCGGCAACCCACGCGCCAGTTTCGTCACGGTCGATGGTCACGGTAAACTTCATGAAGCCAACGTAGGCATCCCTCTTCTTCCCGGCAAGCCCGCTCCGCTGCAACCTGCCGACCGACGGAGCTCCGCCGTTTCTCTTTCTGCCGAGACGTCAGAGGCTAGCCGAGTTTCTCGGTGGGCCAACGACATGCGCAGCTTCGCCGGGTCTGCATGACACGCGGTTGACAACCCAACCGAAGTCATGAGCCAACCCATCGTCCTCACCAATGGACAACACGAAATCAAAATCTACACGGTCCAAAATCGCGGCCGTGCGGTTTTTCAACTCTCGTTCTACGAAGGCGGTCATCGTCAGCGTCAAACTTTCGGCAAGCTGTCCGACGCGCGCCGCGAAGCCAAGGTCGTTCTCGGCCGCCTGGCGGTCAACACCCACGAAGCCGACGCTCTCTCCACGGCCGATATGGAGAGCTATGTCATCGCCCGGAAACACGTCTTGCCGACAGGTGTCCCGCTGCACGTTTGCGCGGAGCTCTTCGCCCAGGCGCACGCGAAGCTCGGCAGGCGCCCACTCCTCGAAGCCGTACAGTTTTACACGGACCACCACCCCAACGATGTCGTCACCAAGCCGCTCGCTGAACTGATCGAGGACTTCGCGACCCACCGGCAGGCCATGGGAGTAGCGAACGACTACGTTG
This sequence comes from Opitutaceae bacterium, assembly GCA_044344465.1. GTDB lineage: Bacteria > Verrucomicrobiota > Verrucomicrobiia > Opitutales > Opitutaceae > ER46. The sequence goes on along the minus strand of JBIJCX010000060.1, from coordinate 990 downwards.
CGGACATCCGGCGCCAACTTGGCCGGCTCGCCGCCGCCAACCCGGGGCGCAGCCTGACGCAATTGCGCACCGCTGAGATCGACCGCTGGCTCGGCGGACTGACGCGGCATCCGATCACAAAGAACAACATCTGGAAAATCTTCATCACCTTCGGCAATTGGGCGAAGGCCAACCGCTACCTGCCGGCCAATCGCCCAACCGAGTTCGACGGCCTCATGCTCTACAAGGAGCCGCCCACGAAAGTCGGAATCTACACGCCCGCGGAACTCGAGACAATGTTCGCGGCCGTCGCAGCGCGGCGCCCAGAGCTCTTGCCGTGGCTCGCGTGCGCCGCGTACACCGGGGCACGCGTCTCCGAGATCGATCACCTCGCCTGGGAGAACATCAGCTTCGACCGCAACTTCGTGGAGATCGAATCCAGCAAGGTGCGGACCAAAGCCCGTCGGCTGGTTCCCTTGCCGGAGGCGCTGAAAGCCCGGCTGCAACCATATCGCCGCGATCTCGGGCCGATCAACGTCTACGTCGATCCGCAGGCCGCCCTGAAGCGGATCGCCGCCGAGGAGGGAATCGAACTCAAGGCGAATGGCTTTCGCCACAGCTACATCAGCTATCGCCTCGCCGCGATCAACGACACCGCCCGTGTCGCTCTGGAGGCGGGCAATTCGCCCGAGGTCATCTTCCAGCACTACCGCGAACTGGTCACACCGGAAGATGCAGCCCAGTGGTTCTCAGTCGTCCTCCCCAAGATCCCGAAGCCGGAGAACGTGATCACGATGAAGTCCGCCTGACCGATCAGCGGTCGAGTTGACGGCGGTGCCTGATCGATGCTGAACGATCAGGCCACCGCAAAATTCGACGCGCCAGCGACCCCAGAGACCCTCTGGACCGTGGCCGATGTCGCGCGGTTCTTCGGCTGCACCCCGCGGCACGTGGTCAATTTGCAGGCCAATGGGCTGCCGCACTTCTATCTCGGCCGGCTCGTTCGGTTCG
>JBIJCX010000059.1:0-30680 GCA_044344465.1 Opitutaceae bacterium | reverse complement strand
TCAAAAAACTCCTCGCGGAAATGCGCCGGCTCTCCCGCCAAATCATGCGTGCTCGTTTTCCCGATACGGAACGACGCAGGCCGCTGAACAAGAAAGTTTTGCGCCTTATCTAAGCGCCATTCGGGTCGGGCCGTTTCTTGTTAGCCCCCTTACCAAAACAAGTTTGGCACCGACGGGAATAAACAGTGGTGTCGCGATCCGAGGTGGGCCGTGCGCTCCGCGCGCGGCGATTTCTTACGTTGGATCATTCTCTTCACGCCAAGGCCGCGCGCGGAGCGCACGGCCCACCCTCAAGCAGGCGCTGTTTCTTGAGAGCAGCGGTTCCGGGAAAGCGGTTTTCACTTGTACAGTGAGCCGGAAAATCGCCCGCTAACCTGTAACGGCCCGACCCCTGCTTTTTACCAGCCCGCTAACCTGTAACGGCCCGACCCCTGCTTTTTACCACCCACGCTTCGTATTCGGCGCGGGGCATGAATTTGAGCGCGGCGGAGTTGATACAGTAGCGCAGCCCACTCGGGGCCGGGCCGTCTTCGAAGACATGGCCCAGATGCGCGCCGTCGACTGCGCAGTGCACTTCGACGCGCCGCATGCCCCAGCTCGTATCGACCGTCTCGCCGACAAAGGCGGGCTCGATTGCCTTGGTGAAGCTCGGCCAGCCCGTGCCCGAATCGAACTTGTCGCGGCTGTCGAAGAGCGGCGTGTCGCTGCACACGGAAAAGTAGACGCCATCCTCATGGTGATTCCAGTAGGCGTTGCGAAACGACGGCTCCGTGCCCTGCTGGCGGGTGACCTTGAACTGCTCGGGCGTCAGCCGGCGCTGCCATTCGGTCGCGGTGCGTTGCACGCGGGTCTTGCTCAGGTTGATGACGACGTGCGATGGCAACCCGCAGGCGGATTTTTCGCCCGGGGGGCACGGCGCCTGGGCTTCCTTGTGACTTTGATTCTTCATGGTGGTGGGCTGCGCACGGATCAATAGGACCGCCAAGGTGGCGGCGAGGACCGAGGCATAAATGACGGGGTGCGTTTGCAGCGGCCGGAGCGTAGACAGGATTTCCAATCCCGCAACTGGCGTGGCGAAGGAACGCGCTTGCGCTGCTGCAAAAGGTGGGGACCGGCTACCGGTTCATCCACCCGCTGCTGCTCGATTATCTCGCCGATCGGGCCCCGCACCATCTCCCGCGGTCAAAATAACCCGCTCAGCATCTCGACGAAGCCGTTCACAATCGCGGCCTCGGCGCAACCCCGCTTCACCCGGGCGGTCGTGATCTCGTAGCTCACCTGATCGTAGGCCGCGTCGTCGGGCAGGTAGCCGCTCGAGCCGTTGCAGTGGGTCAACATCATCGTGCGCGCCAGCGGCGACTCCAGCTTCAGCCGGAGGGCGATGTTGGTCAGCACTTCGCCGGATACGCCAGCGAGCGCGATGTCGTTGATCACGAGCAGCGACAGCCGGATCGCGACGGGATCGGCGTCCTCGAACTTGTAGTCGCGGCCCCGGCCCGGCAGCTGCAACGTCCGCTTGCCCGGGCAGGTGACCACTTTCTGGAGCGCGCGGATGCGCCCGCGCGGGGAGGTCTTGATCGCGTCGGCGACCCGCACGACCTCCTCCCCGAGAATCTGCCCGAGCGCCGCGAGATTGCGGAAATCGATTCCGGTCCGGTAAATCGGATCCTGGTCGCCGGCCGCCCCGCTGGCCCAGGGCGACACGACCTTGCCGCCGTAGTGCTGCTCCACATACCGGGCGGTGGCGCCCGGGAGATCCGAGCTGATTTGCAGGTTGGCCGAGCCCAGCACGGTGCCGTGCACGCCGTAGTTGCTGAAGATGGCGAACGGTTCCCCGCCCAGGGTCTCGAACTTGATCACGGCGACGGTCTTGTCGGACACGCCGTCGGGATTGTTGCCGAGCATCCACCCGCCTTCGCCGTTCCGGGCGCGACGGTTCATGTTCACCTTCGCCGCGCCGGTGCCGAAGCCGACCCGGGCCGGTTGCAGTCCGGCCTGCGCCTGCCGGACCACCGCGACCAGCGCGTCCTCGACCTTTTGCACGTAGGCCGCGCGCCGCCCGGCCACCTCGCCGGTTGCGCGTTCCCCATAGGTGCCAATCGCGGGTGCCGCGTGCGTGTGCACGGCGGCCAGCAGGATATTTTCACCGGGGATTCCCGTCTCCTGGCTGAGCCGGGCCGCCATCTTCTCCCAGAACGCGGTGGACATGCCGATGAGCTCCACGCCCACGATGGCCGCCTGGCTCGCGCCGTCGTCCACCACGATGGCGCGCACATGGAGGGGGTCGTGGATGGTCTTGAACCCATCGATCCGGCCCGCGTAACCGCTCAGCGGCAACGCGGCATTCGCGGCCGGCGTGATGTCGATGCGGGCCGCGCCCGCCCGGAGGTTGCCGGCCGCCGGCGGCGGCGCGGCCACGGCCGAAAACGCGATCAAGCCAACGACACCGGCAAAGACGCGAGTCAGGGGTAATGCACTCATGATTTATTTTTCTAGGCGTTTCGCGCCGAATGGGAAGGGTGAAGCTCGTGAGGCACATTCCACTTTCTGGACAACCCCGACATGGGCGTGGAGCTCATGCCACACTCCGGAAGCGGTGGGCGGGCACGTACCTGTGCCCGCATTCGAAGCCCGATCGATCGGTCCAGACATGCGGGCACAGGGACGTGCCCGCCCACCAAAGGGGATTCCTCAAGCTGCAAGAAAACGAGATGAGCCGAAAAATTGCGCCGTTCGACTCACCCTTGCCCCACGTCGGATTGCCCGTGATGATGAATGAAACGAAAGGACGAAAATGAGACTGCTCGTCACCTTGCTCCTTTGGGCCCTCCTGCTCGCGCTCTGCTGGCCCCTGGCCCTGCTGGTTTTGATTCTGTGGCCGTTCCTCTGGCTGCTCTCGATTCCGTTCCGGATTGTGGCCACGCTCATGGAAGCGCTCCTGGCGCTCGTGCGGGCGTTGCTCTTTCTTCCCGCCCGGTTGCTCGGGCACAAGGAGCCGTAGGGCGCAGGTGGGGGACCGGAGCCAGGAGACCACGGATTGACACGGATGCAGAGGATGGAATCCGGCTTTGGGCAGCCGCCTCGCGCCAAGGTTGCCAAGCGAGGCAATGCGATTAGCCCTGCCGGGATTGCCCGGCCTAGCTGTGTTCATCGGTGTCCATCCGTGGTTCAATGGCCGGGGTTCCGTGGACCCGGGCCGCTGGATGTTGCGATCGCGCCAGCCGAGTCTTCCCTCCGCGCGTCCGGCCGTCCACGCTGGCGTTTTTAATTACCATGAAACTCCCCTCTTCGTTCCTGCTGGGCGGCGCCTTGGCGCTCCTGGCCTTCGCGACCGGCGCCGGCGCCGCCGCCTCGGCACCCGCCTCCGCGGCGGCGGGTGCCCGTCTCCAGATTCCGGCGACCGATGACGGCCTGCCCGGCGCGGGGCCGATCCGCCGCTACGAGTGGTTTCAGAATCTCTGGCTCGAGCGGCGCACGGGCTGGGCGGCGCGGGTGAAGCAGGATCAGGGCGCGCTGGTGTTTCTCGGGGATTCGATCACCCAGGGCTGGAGCCAGCTCGGCCCAATTTTTCCCGGCGTGAAGGTCGCCAACCGCGGGATCAGCGGCGACACCACGCGCGGCGTGCTCATCCGCCTGCAGCAGGACGTGCTCGCGCTCAACCCGTCGGGGGTCGTGCTGCTCATCGGCACCAACGATCTCGAGGAACAGGCCGAGCCCGAGACCATCGCCGGCAACCTCGCGCTGATCCTCGCGGCGTTGAAGCAGCACAACCCGGCGATGCCCGTGGTGCTGTGCAACGTGTTTCCGAGCTCGGCGACGAAGAAGCGGCCGGCCGACAAGATTTCGACCATCAACCGCCTCTATTTCGCCGCGATCAAGCACGAACCGCAGGTGACGGTCCTGGATACCTACACGCTGTTCGCGAACGGGCAGGGCGACGCCAAACCCGAGGAATTTCCCGATCTCCTCCATCCCAACGCGGCCGGCTACGCCACATGGGAAAAGGCGCTGCGCCCGGTCCTCGAAACGGCCGGCATCCTCGCGGCCTGGCCGGACGAGTTCGCGCCGGAGCCGGGATTCGTGAGCCTGTTCAACGGCCGCGATCTCACCGGTTGGGGCTCGGCCGAGGGCCAGGCGCTCGACGGCCAGGCGGCGAGTCCCGACGGCCGCTTCCGGGCGAAAAACGGCCGGCTCGTGGTCACGGTGTCGCGGGAGGAACGGAGCGGCCGGCGGCTTTCCACCACCGCGAAGTTTCCCCGGGACTTCGTCCTGCGGCTGGAGTTTCGCGCCAGCCCCAACGCGGACAGCGGGATCTATGTCCGCGGCCCGCAGCTGCAGTGCCGCGACTACCCGCTCGCCGGCCCCTACGTGAACCTGAAGGGCTACCGTCCGCTCGACTGGAACAAGATCGAAGTGACCGTCAAGGGCGGGCTGGCCCACTGCACGTGCAACGGAGAAGTGCTCATCGATGCGATGCCGGTGCCGGCGACGGGGCCCATCGGCCTCGAGAGCGATCGCGGCCAGATGGAATACCGCCGCATCCGGCTGCAGGAATTGCGGTGATGCGCGTCGACCCAGAAGGGCCTCTCCACCATCCAAACCGAAGCGAGGCACAATATATCGCACCCCTCACCGATGAAGGCTCCCCCTCAAACCCGCCGGCAGTTCATCCATCACGCGGCCACGGTCGCCGCTGCGATTGGCATCGTGCCCCCGCACGTGCTTGCCGCAACCGGAGCGGCTCCGCCCGGCCAGCCCGGCACGGCGAAGCATCTGACCGCGCGCGCCTGCAATTCGCAGTTCGCGCACGGGCGCGCCACCTACAACGCGGTCTCGTGCGCTTCCGACGGCAATGTCTACTACGTGCTTTCCTCCGCCAAGCTCGAGGTCGGTGGACAGATGTACCGCTACTCCCCCGCGACTCACGAAGTCCGCCACCTCGGTGATCTCACGGCGGCCTGCGGCGAGAAAGATCGGCGCGCCATCCCTCAGGGCAAGAGCCACGTCAGTTTCGCCGAAGTCGACGGCAAACTGTACTTCGCCACGCACGTGGCCTACTACGATGTCGCCGGGGCGAAGGAAACCAAGGCCGAGCCGCCGCCCGGCTACCTTCCGTATCCAGGCGGGCATTTCCTGGCCTACGATCTGAAATCCGGCCAGTTCGAGGATCTGGCCACCGCGCCGTTCCAGGAAGGTATCATCAGCATGACCATGGACCGGAAGCGGGGACGCCTGTATGGGCTGACCTGGCCCACCGGCTACTTCCTGGCCTACGACCTGCGCAGCCGGACGCTGCGGCACGTGGGGCCGGTGGAAGAACGGGGCGAAGCCGGCGAGGGTGCGCACTACCGGGCCATCTGCCGCACCCTGGTGGTGGACCCGAGGGACGGCGCGGCTTACCTGACCACCTCCCGGGGAGATATCCTGCGCTATCGTTACGACCGCAACGCGCTCGCGCCGGTGCCGGACGTCGATCTGCGCAAGGACTACTTCGGCGCCTTCGATCCCGCGGCACCCGGGCACATGGGCTACCACTGGCGACAGACCGTTTGGTATGAACCCGAGGGTGCCATCTACGGCCTGCACGGAAATTCCGGCTATCTTTTCCGCTTCCTGCCCCGGGAGGAGCGCCTGGAAGTTCTGGAGCGTCTCACCTCGGAACCTTCCCGGCGGAGCGGCATGGCCGACATGTACTATTATGGCTATCTTGGTCTGGGACTGGGCCCGGACGGCCGGACCCTGTACTATCTGACGGGTGGCCCGATCCCGGGCGCCGGAAAGCCCCAGCACAAGACCGTGATCGGCGTGCGGGGCGACGAGAATGTTCATCTGATTACGTACGAAATTCCCACCGGTCGCTACAAGGACCACGGGCCGATCTTCGGCGAGGACGGGCAGCAGCCCACGCACGTCAACTCGATCGCCATTGGCCGCGACGGCTCGGTCTACTCCATCGTCAATATCTCCGGGCGGACGGATCTGATCCGCATTTTACCAGGTCAGGACTGATCCCGCCTGCGCCAGGACTCTCCGCGAGGGCCTCGAAAAAGCCCGGTCATTCCGAGACACCCATCCACGCGACGTTGCGTGGTTTCATACCCATGAACTTTCCGCCGCGCAGGGGTACCTTCGGTCCCGCCGCTCACGCGGCGGGCTACGCCTTGATTGTAGCCCTGTGCGTGAGCGCAGGGACGCCTTAATCCGCAAATAATTCTGGCGCCAATTATAAACCCTGGCCGTCCGCACCCCCCGAGCATCGCCTGCAAGCCTGTCTCCTACAACTGACCGTTGGACCAACGCCGCAGTTCTGCGGCGGCGAACCTGCCACGAGAAAGTGCGGCGATCGGGTGCCGCGAGTCCACTCGCAGGCTACCCTTCCAGCGCGGCGGCGATCTGCCGGCAGGAGGTCTTCAAGATCTCCAGCCGCGCGAACCGTTTGTTGTTCGCGGGCACCAGATGCCACGGTGCGTTTGACCGGTGCGTGAGCGCGAGCATGTCACCGACGGCGATCTCGTAGGCGCGCCACTTGCGGCGGTTGCGCCAGTCCTCCGCGTTGATCTTGTGCCGCTTGTAATCGGTTTCCTCGCGATGGCGGAAGCGCCGCAACTGTTCGTCCCGCGAGAGATGCAGCCAGAACTTCAAGACGATGATGCCGTGTTCCGTCAGCTGCTCCTCGAAGTCGTTCAACTCGCCATAGGCGCGCCGCCATTCCTCCTCGCGGCAAAACCCCTCCAGCCGTTCGACGAGCACGCGGCCGTACCACGAGCGATCGTAGATCGTCACCCGGCCCGCCCGGGGCACGTGCCGCCAGAACCGCCAGAGGTAGTGGTGGGCATTTTCCTCGTCCGTGGGCTTCGCGATCGGGATCACGCGGCAATCGCGGGCGTCGATCGCGCTGGTGAGCCGGCGAATCGCCCCGCCCTTGCCCGCGGCGTCCCAGCCTTCGAACACCCATACGATCGAACGCGCCTGCTCCGCCGCGGCGCGCACGGCGCGATTGAGGCGGCCGAGCCATTTGTCGCGCTTCGCCGCGTACTCGGCTTCCGCCAGCCGCTGATCGAGCGGCAACTCGTGCAACCGGCGCAGGCCGGTGGCGCGCAGCGACACCACCCGGGCCCGCTGGGGGGCAACCGCCAGCCGCGCGCTGAGGCGGAGATGAGTCTTGAAACGGGTCAGCAGCAGCTCGGCCACCGCCAGGTTGCGCGATCGCGGATCCGTCGCGTCGATCACATGCCAGGGTGCACCCGGCTGGTGCGTGGCCTGGCGCATCCGCTCCGCGAGCCGCGTCACGCGGGCATAGCTGCGGTGGCTTTTCCAGTCGGCGGGCGACACCCGCCAGGCGGTGTCCGGGTTTTCCTCGAGTTCGAGCAGGCGGGCGCGCTGGGCTTCCTTCGAGAGGCGCAGCCACACCTTCAAAATCAGCGCGCCGGCGGCCGCCAGCCGGCCCTCGAAGTGAGCGAGCCGTTGCAGCGTGGCATCGAACTCGGCCAGTTCGGACGGACGATGCGGATCCATCTCCAGGGCCTCGGCGTGCCAGCCGCCCGCATAGATCGCCATCCGGCCGCGCGGCGGCAGGCACCGCCAATAGCGCCACATCGGCGGCCGCTCGCGCTCCTCGTCGGTCAGGTCGTGAAAAGCAAACGTCTCGACGCCGCGCGGATCGAGCCAGCCGTTGAGGATGTTGACCACGTCGCCCTTGCCCGACGCTTCATCCCCGGCGACGACGAGGAGCACGGGAAACGGCGCCGACTGGAGCGCGACCTGCATCTGCACGAGATCCGCGCGGATCAGCGGGACCCGCGCCTCGTAGTCTTTTTTCGGCATCCGCCGCCCGTCGTTCGCCTTCGCCATGGGCGCAGAGAAGAGGCCGCACGCGGGTTGGTCAATCCGGAGCCACCTTGTCGCTTCGCTCCAAGGCGGCTACTGCCGGACTGCAATTGCCAGTCCAACGGAGGGCCGAGCTCCGACGAGGCCGCTTGATGACCGAAGCTGTTTTCGGCCTCGGCGGAGCTCGGCCCTCCACGCGCTGAAGGAATTCGCGCGAACGAGTCAAATTCGAGCCCGGTGATCTTCCACCCTCCACGGCCCAAGCCAATTCTGGCCGCGCGGCCAGAATTGGCGGACAACGGCCCCTTACGGCCCGGTTCCGTAGCCGCGCTTGAGCGCAGCGAAAGCGTGGCCGGCCGTTCCGAACGTCAGCCACCTTGTCGCTTCGCTCCAAGGCGGCTACTTCCAACCACGCCGACTTACGCCGGCCTCTCCACTAACGATGGCCCGCTCCCCGACGCCACTCTCCTTACGGCCCGACCTCGATCCACTGCACGGCGTCGATCACGACGTACCCGGTCGTGCCGACATTTGAAATTTCCACCTGACCCTGCCGCCCTTTTTCAAAGCGGAACGTGCCGACCGGCTCCAGAAGTTCGTCCACCGCCGGCTTTTTCTTCTGGTTCAGCGTCACCTTCGTTTCGCCGTCGGCATGGCGGATCGTCACGGGTACGCTGCTCGCGCGGTTTCCGTTCCACGGATACGCGACCAGGACCCGATAGCGCCCCGCCTTGGGCAGATCGGGCGTGAACCGCGCGCTCTGGCGGCCCTTGTCGCTGTCGCCGTCATGGTGATAGCCCTGCTGCACGAAGATCGGGTGCGACGTGCTGCTGCGGTCGAATCCCGTCAATTCCGCCTCCAGGTCATCGACCACGATGCCGTCGAGCTTGGGTTTCGGGCGCACGGCCCGTGCTTCGAGCGGCGGGCTCTCGAAGTCGAGCACCTGGCCGTCCTGCAACAGCCGCGCGCGGAACTTCGCCAGGTCGATCCGCTGGATGTCGACGCGCTCATTGAGCGCGTGCACGGCGGCGGTGGCGGCGCTTTGGCCGAGCACCATGAACACCGGTTCCATGCGAATGCTCCCGTAGGCAATGTGCGAGGCGCTCAGGCACACCGGCGCCAGCAGGTTCGTGCACTCCTGCGCCTTCGGATGGATACTGCGAAAGCTGACCGGATAGGGGCGCGTCCGCACCTGGATGTCGCCCTCGTTGCGCACATGGCCCTCCTTCGTAATGTAACGCTGGATATGGTGTGAATCCATGTTGTAGGCGCCCATGCCCACGCTGTCGGACACGACTTCCTGCCGGAGGCAGTTTTTCTCCGTCATCACGTAAGCGCCAATCATGCGGCGGGCCTCGCGAATATACAGCTGACGCGGCCAGTTTTCGTTTTCCGTAAACTCATCCCGCGCCAGGCCGAGCCGCTGGAACTCGGCGCGCACGGCCGCCGGCACCCGGGGATGATGGGCCAGGGTCCACATCAGCCCTTTCTGCCAGTCCTCATGCTCCCGCCAGATCCGCGCGCGGGTCGCGTAGTCGGCCTCGGGGTAATCCCAGTTCATGCCGATGAAATCGGTGCTGATGGCAAAATTGTTGTTCGTATCCGTTTTGCGGTTTGGCATCCACACCGGGTTCCACGGCACGCGGTGATCGCCGGCCTCGAAGTTGCGCAAGAGCAGCTCGAACCACTTCGGGTCGTAGCGGGCGGGTTTTTCCCAGGCGCGGCGGTTCTCCGGCACATCGGTCGTGCACATCCGAAAATTGTACGCCTGCACCTTGCGGTCGCCGCTGAATTCCTCGCCTGGGCCGGCCACATTGATGCCCGGCAGCACGCCGCTCGCCGGGTCGCCCGGTTTCACGTACGGATCCACCTTTTTGGTGAACTGGTGACTCACGGCATGCTCCGCCTGCACGCCGTTGATCGTCTCGCCGTAGACGCGGTTGGCCTCGCGGCCAACATGGTAGCTCACCCCGGCTTTCGCCAGCAGATCGCCCTCATAACTGGCGTCGATGAACATCCGGCCGGCAAAGGTGCGTCCGCTCTCCATGACGATGCGGACGATGCGTGCGCCGTCCTTCACCACGCCGTTGGCGAGATTGAGCCGCTCGCCCTTCACCACCGTGACCCGATTGCCGGCCGCGCGCAGCATGTCGTCGTAGATCCGCGTCGCCACGTGGGGTTCGAAGGTCCACATCGTTTTTTCATTCGGATCGTTCCGCCCGCGCTGGCGGGAAATGTAGTCTTCATGGGTCTGCCGCTGCCAGTTCTCCGGCCGGTTGTAGTGCTGCCAGACCCGGCCGTAGAACTCGCGCGAGATGCCGCCGATGGCGCGCTTGTTGCCGATGTCGGTGGCCCCGAGTCCGCCCGTGGTCAGGCCGCCAAGAAATTGCGTGGGCTCGATCAGCACGCAGGTCTGGCCCATCCGGGCGGTCTGGATCGCCGCCGCGATGCCGCCCGAGGTGCCGCCGTAGATGACGACATCGTACGAAGGCGTGGCGCCGATGGCGGCGAGCGGTGCCAGGAGCAGGAAGGCAATCGGGATGAAGCGCATGTTGGGCGCGAAACTGACAACTTCGCGTCGCGGCACAAGCGCGGGTCGGAACGCGGATTTGGCCCACGGAACACACGAAATACACGGAAAACCAATCAGCGTTCAACCGTCGTCTTCGCGGCCGTGAAAAGCGGATGCGCGTCTGTTTCCGAGTGTTCGGTGTGTTCCGTGGGCAGAAGGTTTGAGGCGCCTGCAATTCCACCTTGCCCACCACCGGCCGCGATCGTCGATATCCACACATCTGATTTGCGCCCGCTTCGGTGTCCGCGAAACATCCCCGCATGATCCGCCTCATCAGTTTCCTGGGCCTTGCCGTTTCCGTTTTCGCCGCCTCGAAGCCCTTGCCGCCGCTGGATCTCGGCGGGGTGCGCGAGGAGCACATCATGATTCCGATGCGCGACGGGGTTCGCCTCTCCGCCTGGCTGTATCGGCCGGCCCAAGGTGACAAGTGGCCGGTGGTGTTCGAACAACGCTACGCCGGCCTCACGGCTGCCGGCACCCGGAAAGCGGCGGCCGACCTCGCGCGCGCCGGATTCGCCGTGGCCATGGTGAACTTCCGCGGCACGCACGAGAGCGAAGGCCGCTACGTCGGTTATCGCGCGCTGGCCTGGGGCGAGCAGCAGGACGGCTACGACACCTGCGAGTGGCTGGCCACCCAGCCGTGGAGCACGGGGAAGATCGGCACCTTCGGCAGCTCGCAGGGCGGCTTTGCCCAGAACTTCCTCGCAGTCACCCGGCCGCCGCATCTCGTCTGCCAGTATATGGTGGATACGGGGCTGAGCCTCTTCCAGGAGGGCTACCGCATCGGAGGCGTCACGCGTCCGGGCCGCCATGGCGCCAACGACACCAATTGCCGCAATCCGGCTGACAACGTGGCGCTCCTGCGCGAATGGGACGCCCACCCGGACTACGACGACTACTGGCGCGCGGAGGATTGCAGCCTGCACTTCGCCAGGATGGATGTGCCCTGCTTCACCATCGGCAGCTGGTACGACTTCATGGTGCAGGGCAGCATCGAGAGCTTCATCGGGCGGCAGCATCGAGGCGGACCGAATTCCCGCGGCCGGCAGCAACTCCTGCTCGGACCCTGGCTGCACGGCCGGTTGAACAAATCGAACAAGGTGGCGGAGATGGTTTATCCGCCGAACGCCGTGTGGCCGGAGCTGGCGCACATGACGCGCTGGTTCAACTACTGGCTCAAGGGCGAGGACAACGGGGCGGGCAGCGATGCTGCGGTCCGCTACTATGTCATGGGCGCGGTCGGAGAACCGGGCGCGCCGGGTAATGTGTGGCGCGAGGCGCAGAACTTCCCGCCGACCGCGACGCCAAGCCGGCTGTATCTGCACGAGGCGGGGAAACTCGCGCCCGCGGCGCCCGCCGGCGCGGAGGGCCGCACGAGTTTCATCTCCGACCCGCAGCACCCAATGGAAATGCCGGGACGCGCTTTCCTGGGCGCCAAGGACGCACGGGCCTTCGAAGCCCAGAAAGAAGTGCGCGCCTGGACCACGGATGTGCTGGCCGCGCCCGTGGAATGGACCGGCGAGGTGAAAGCGGAAGTCTGGCTCAGCTCCACCGCGCGCGATACCGACGTGATCTTGCGCGTGAGCGATGTCTATCCCGACGGCCGCAGCATGCTCGTCATGGATTATCCCCTGCGGGCCCGTTACCGGGAGGGATTTGACCGGCAGGTGCTGCTGACGCCCGGCGAGCCCGCCTTGCTGACGTGGCACATCGGCTGGACGAGTTTGATCTTCAATCAGGGCCACCGCATCCGCGTCACGATCGCCAGCACCGGCGCCCCGCTGTACGAGCCGAACAACCAGACCGGCGGCGCCCAGACGCTGGACTGGATGAAGGAGACACGCCCGGCGGAAAACACCATCTGGCACGATGTCGCGCACCGCTCGTGCATCGTCGTGCCGGTGATGGGGAAACGGTAGCGGTTCAGTCCAGATTCAGCGGTTCAAACCAACCACGGATTGCTTGGCGCGACGCAAAAGCAACCAAACAGAAACAACGGATGAGACACAGAGAGCACAGAGGCCAATCCAGAGGACACGGAGAAAGGCATTCCACAGTGTCCTCTTGTCTGCCCTCTTTGGCCTCCAGCCGCCTCCCTTTTTCCCCCATGAACTCCCGCCTGCTGGTGTCCCTCGTCTTCGCCGCCGGGCTGATGCTGCCGCTCCTCCCCGCCCGGGCGCATGACCTGCCCCACCTTTTTCAAGACCGGCCCAAGGCTCCCGCCACCGTGGATCCGGGACCCGATGCCGCCCTGCTCCGTATCCGCATCGTCGATGCCATCTCGGGCCAGCCGGTCTCCGCCACGGTTTGTGTGAACCAGGGTGCGCAGGAGCCGGACGATCACCCGCTGGCGGAATTCAGCCTGCGCAACAGCGCCAACCGGCACAAGGGCGCCATCCGCGAACGCGCCCTCTCCTACTATTTCTACACCGACGGCGGTTGCGAGGTGCGCGTCCCACCAGGTCCGACCCTCATCGAGGTGCGCAAGGGCTACGAGTATCGTCCGGTCGAGGTCACCCTCGCCACGACGCGCCGGCAGACCTCCGAGGTGGAGGTCCGGCTCGAACGGGCCATCGATATGGCCGCCCTCGGCTGGTATTCGGGCGACACCCACATCCACATGGATCGAACGGGCCGGAACGACGAAGCCCTGCTCGCCGTCACCTCCGCGAAGGACATCCGCTACGCATTTCTGTTGTCCTATAACACGACCGGCTACGACCAGGGCGGGGCGAAATACGAGTCGTACCGGCAGCTCACCGGCCTGGGCGATCGCTCCGAGGCGCGACGCGGGCCCTACCACATCACTTCCGGCCAGGAGTACCGCGTGGGGCGGCTCGGTCACGTCACGCTGGCCCTGCCAGATGCCTACGTGGCCGGCACCGGCCTCACGGCCAACACGAACCAGGGTCCGTCGCTTGCCGTCATCGCCGATCAGACGCATGCGCTGCGCGGCTTCATCGGCCTCGCGCATGGCGGTTACTTCAACCAGGAGGCGGACCGGCTGCTGCTCGAGGGCAAGATGGACTTTCTCGAGCTGCTGCAGTTCGGCGAATACCGGAGTCTCGGGCTGGCCGGCTGGTACGATTTCCTGAACATCGGCTACCGCCTGCCGATGGCGGGAGCGTCCGACTTTCCGCCCACCCGTGAGCTCGCGAGCGAAATGACCTACGCCTGGAGTGACGCCGTGCCGACGCCGCGCTCCTTCGCGGAGGCGCTCGCCGCCGGCCGCAGTTTCGCGACCTCGGGGCCCATGCTGTTTCTGACCGTGGAAGGCCGGAAACCCGGCGCCATCCTCCGGTATCCGGAAAAGTTTGACGGCAAACTCGGCGTCGATCTGCGGGTGCACAGCCCGCAATACCCCGTGCGAACCCTGGAACTGATCGTGAACGGCGCGGTGGTGGAGCGTCGCTCCGAGCCCAAGGGAAGGTCGGACTGGTCGCTCCGGCACGTCCTGCCTCTGCGCGGCAGCAGCTGGATCGCCGCCCGCGCGCAGGGCGAGGGCGGCACCGACGCGCATACGAATCCAGTATATGTTTATGTCGGCCCGGCCCGGCCGTTTAACGCCGCCAGTGCGCGGCAGATCATCGCGCGGCTGGAAGGCTCGATGGCGGCGATCCCCAATCCGGACGTCGTTGCGCGCCTCGGCGCCTTGAAAGCCGAGCTCAGCCTCCTCATCCGCGACGGGCGGTCCGCGCTGCCGCTGCCGGCGATCGGGCCGTGAGGCGCCACCGAATCACCGCTCCGCTGATATACCCAGGAGGACGAGCCGAGGTCAGACGGGACGAAAACGGGTCAGTCACTATTGGACGCTGAGATGGACAGGGTCGGAGGTAGGGCAGGTCTGCGACCTGCCCATTCACGCGATGGGTATTCGCTGGGCAGGTCGCAGACCTGCCCTACCGCCCGGGCGAGCTTATCACGGGATAAACCCGCTCCGACGGTCGCGGTTTCTTTCCGCCGGTCCCGGAAATTTATTGCCGTGAGCCGCCTCGTTGGATCATTCCCCTCCGGTTGACCGGCCGGTCTTGCCCGGTGCGCTGTAACCTTGCTCGCGCAGCCGCGTGAGCAGCGCCTTGAGCTCGGCCACTTTGTCCGGTTGCTCGGCAAAAAGGTTTCGGCGCTCGGACAAATCCTGGCTGAGATCATAGAGCTCACCCGGATGCGGGTTTTTGGCGTAGCCGTTGGCCGCGTCGAATCCGGGCGGCACTTTCGTGACGTTCCCGGACGGGGCATCGATCAACACCCAGCTGCCCGCGCGCATCGCGTAGTGATTCTTGCTCGTGTTGTGCACGTGGCTCGTCCGTGTCGAAGCGCCTCCGCGCAGCAACGCCCTTTGGTCGAAGCTGTCCTCCGCCGCCGTGGCGGGCAAAGCCTGGCCGACGATCGCGGCGAGCGTCGCCATGAGGTCGATCTGGCTCATCAGTCCCGCGGTGACCTGGTTCGGCGGCGTGACGCCGGGCCAGCGCACGATGAAGGGCACGCGGTGGCCGCCCTCCCAGATGTCGCGCTTCACGCCGCGCAGCGGTCCGGTGCTGCGATGGTTGAAATTCTGGATCCGCGCGTAGGCGTAGTGCTCGGGCCCGTTGTCGGCGGAAAAGATGACAATCGTGTTCTCGCGCAGGCCGTTTTTTTCCAACGCGGCCAGCACCCGGCCCACAGTCGCATCGGTTTGCACGACAAAATCGCCGTAGCCGCCGGCCTGCGATTGGCCCTGAAACTCCTTCGTCGGCACAATCGGCGCGTGCGGCGACGTGAACGGCAGGTAGAGAAAGAAGGGCCGGCCACCACCCTTTTGCTGGTCGATATAGGCCACGGCCTTCTCGGTGAGCCGGGGCATCACGGCATAAAAATCCCAGCCCGCGACCATCGGGCCCGGTCGCGCCTCCCAGTTGCCCTCGACCGTGGTGGGCGTGATCGTCAGCGGTGCATTGGGCGCCGTGAGCACGCGATCGTTCTCGAACCAGGTGTAGGGCGGAAAATTCGGCACGTCGTCGCCGAAGTAGTAGTCGAAGCCGTGCGCCAGCGGCCCGCCGGGAATCGGCTTCGACCAGTCGAAGGCATCGGGCGCGTAGCCGGTCTTCGGGGCGGGCGTCGCACCGGGCCGTTTGATCGCGTTCCAATCCCAGCCCAGATGCCACTTGCCGATGCAGGCGGTGCGATAGCCGGCGGCCCGCAGCATCTCCGGCAGCGTGAGCCGGCCGGGCTCGAACACCGAGGGTTCGAACGAATTCACGATCGCATGGAATTGCCGCCAGTGGTAGCGGCCGGTCAGCAGCGCGTAGCGGCTCGGCGTGCAGATGCCGGAGGAACTGTGCGCGTCGGTGAAACGCAGACCCTCGCGCGCCAGCCGGTCGAGGTTCGGCGTGGGAATCTTCGACTCCGGATTCTGGACGGCGATGTCGCCGTAGCCCATGTCGTCCGCATAAAGAATCACGATGTTGGGCTTGTCGGGGGGCGCCTTGGCGGCGCCCGCCGCCCAGGCCGCGTCAAACGCGGCGAGACTGACGATCACGGTGACGCCGCGAGCGAGGGCGGCGAGGAACTGGGGTCGAAGCGATTTCATGCGGCGGAAAAAATGGGTTATCCAAGGTACTCTCCGGGCGCTGAAATTTTCCTGCCAACAGCACCTGCGCCTAGTCCGGATATTTCATGGAGACGCGGCGCCCGCGCCGCGTTTCGCCCGACGACCGCGGCGGGGGCGCCGCGGCTCCCCCCGTCAGCGGGTGCGAGGGGTTCATTGTGCCTGTGAAATATCCGGGCTAGCGGCTCGCGCCGGGCGGCAACGCGCCTTTCCAGCCCTGCCGCCACTGGACCATCAGGCGCTCGACCAGCGCGGCGTTGGCGGGGGCCTTCGCGATGTTGGTGTTTTCCTGCGGGTCAGTCTGATGATCGTAGAGTTCGATGGCGTCGACCTTGGTGTGGTCGGTGCGTCCGACCCAAACCGTAAAGCGGTACCGTTCGGTTCGCATCGAGTATCCCATCAGGGCTCCGCTGCCCGATTTGCCGGCGGCGCGCGGATACTGGCTGAACGCCGCCTGCTTCCAGGGACGCTTCGGATCGTCGAGCAACGGCTTGAAGCTTGCGCCTTCGAGATGCTGCGGCAGCGGGAGGCCGGCGAGTTCGGAGAGCGTCGGGTAGATGTCCACGAATTCGACGATCGAGTTCGTCCTGGCACCGGCGTGCTTCATGCCGGGTACCGAGAGGAGGAGGGCAACGTTGGTGTCGTTTTCCACCGTGCTGTGTTTGCACCAGGCATCGTGCTCGCCGAGCTTCCAGCCGTGGTCGCCCCAGAGGATGACGATCGTGTTTTTCCGCAGGCCGAGGCGATCGAGCTCATCGAGCACCTTGCCGACCTGCGCGTCCATGTAACTGATCGCGGCATAGTAGCCGTGCTTGAGCTGGCGGGCCAGGTCGTCGGGGATCGATCCTTCGGGGATGTCCTTGTAGTTGCGCAGCTCGCCGCCGGGGAGAATGGCGTAGTCGGGCGCGTCCTTCGGGCGGAATTTGTTGGGCGCGAGCTGGATTTTGGCGGGATCGTAGAGATCCCAGTACTTCTTGGGTGAAACAAAGGGCAGGTGCGGCTTCACGAAGCCGACCGCGAGGAAAAACGGCTCCGATTTCCTGCTGATGTCGCGCAACGTCGAGACCGCGAGTTCGGCCACCCTGCCATCCTGGAAAGTGTTGTCCGGCACGTCGGCGCCCTCGAAAGCCGGGCCGCGCGAATTTTTGGGCGTCGGCACCTTCTTTTTCTTCGCCGCTTTCTTCGCCTGCTTCGGTCCGTCGTCGGGGTCGGTTCCGGCCAGGCCCCGGTTGAAGGAAAGATTCTCCGCCCGACCGTAGGTGGCCGCCTTCGGGGTCTGCCACGGCACCGACCAGGTCTGTGGGTCGTCCAGGCTGCCATGGTAGATTTTGCCCATGCCCTGGACGAAGTAGCCGTGGTGCTTGAAGTGCTGGCCGAGCGTCACGACGTTCGGCAACGCGTCACGAAAATGCGTCTCGAGATCCCAGACCTTCGTGGTGTCGGGCCGCGTGCCGGTCATGAGGCTCGAGCGCGTGGGCGAACACACGGCCTGCTGGCAATAGGCGCGGTTGAAGGTGATGCCCGCCTTGGCGATGCGGTCCAGGTTCGGGCTCTTGATGTAGTCGAAGCCGTAGGCGCCGAATTCGGGTCGCAGGTCGTCGACCGCGATGAAGAGGACATTGGGCCGGTGGGCCGGCGCCGCGGCGCCGGCCAACAACGGCGCGCCGAGCGCGCCGAGGAAGGCGACGAGAGCGGCCGGCAACAGCCGGCGGGAAAGGCGGAAAACATTCATGGTGGAGCGGAGTGCAATGCTTTGGGTTGAATATCAGGAAACTGGATTCGGCGCGGTCGCGGATCGGCGCCCGGCGCCGAAACCAGGTCATTTTTCCTTTTTCTTCTTCTTTTCCTTTTTCGCGACGTTCGAGGCGTGGCGGCCGGAGGGGTCGCCTTTGTCCTCGATGCCACCGGCGGGATTCAAACGATCGAGGGCGGCCTGCAGGCGTTGGCGCGCGGCGATGGCCGCGGGATTCCTGGTATCGGCGGCCACGAGTTTCTCCGCGAAGGGGGCGTCGCTCATGTCGAAGAGTTCGCCCGACTGGTTCAGCTTCCAGCCGTCAGACCGAACCCACCACATTTTGGCGAGTTGATTGAAGACCCAGGCGCGCGGCTGGCCCTTTTCGCCGCGGAACTGGGCGGCCAGGCTGTGACCGTCGAGCACGGTCTTTTCGGGGAGTTTCGCGCCGGCCAACTCCGCGAAGGTCGGAAAAAAATCACTCGCATCGACGAAGTCCGCCGAAACCTTGCCCGCCGGCGTGATGCCCGGCCACCGGACGATCATGGGCACGAGACCTCCGCCCTCGAGCATCGAGCCCTTGGCCCCGGAGAGCGGGCGACCACCGATGGTGGCGCGATCCGCCCTCCCGTTACCCGTGCCGTTGTCACCGAAGAAAACCACGAGGGTTTTCTCGCGCAGCTTCAGGCGATCGAGTTCGGCCATGAGTTTGCCGACGAGCTTGTCCATATAAACGACGTTGTCGGTGTAGTGATCCTGGCTGTTGGGTGCACTGTCCGGCGTGGGCAGGATTTCCGTGTGCACGTGCGACATTGAGTAATACACGTAGAACGGCCGGTCGCGGTGCTTCGTGATGAAATCCGTGACGTGCCGATGCATCACATCGGGCAGGTATTCCTTGTCGCGCAAGGGTCGTTTCTCGCCATTCACGACGTAGGTCTTCGCCTTGTCCTGGGTGTTCCAGTAGGCCCCGCTGCCTTGGAACTTGAGGTAGTCGTCGAAGCCAAACTCAGCCGGCCCGAGGGGGAGCTGGCCCCACTTGCCGACCATCGAAGTGATGTAGCCGGCGGGCTTGAGCACCTTTGGCAGCATGGTTTCGACGGAAGGCTTGAATTCTCCGGTCGCGTCCTGGTTCGTCGCGCCGGTGCGAAAGCCGTAGCGTCCGGTCAGGATCAACGCCCGCGATGGTCCGCAGAGCGGCACGGTGTAGGCATGGGTGTAGCGCAGGCCTTCGCGCGTCAGCTGGTCGATGTTCGGGGTCTTGTAGTTGTCGGCGCCATAGGCACTCACCTCGCCGGTGCCGTAGTCATCCGCGAGGATGAAGATGATGTTGGGTTTCTGCGCCGCGGGAATGGCGGCGAACGCGTTCGCGGCGAGCCCGAACAGGCAGCCGAGTGCGAGTGAAAATGCGGATGTTTTCATTTAAGAGCGTCCCGGGGAAACGACGGGTTCAGAATTTCGTACCCTTGTGGTTGAGGGTGTAGGTGAAGAATATCGCCCGGTCCTCGCCCCGCAGCCGGGTGGCGGCGCTGGTGCCGGCGCGAAGATATTCCTTGTTGAACAGGTTGTTCACGTTGATGGCCAGCGTGTGCGACACATTCGAGTTGCCCGGGATCTGGTAGCGCACCCCGAGGCTCCAGAGGCGGTAGGCGGGGGCGCGGAGGCTCCATTCGCCGGTCGACCGCGTGACCACCCGCGCCCCGGTGCCGGGCGTCGTGACATAGGTGTCACCGGCAATCGGTGTCGCGGTGGGGGTCGCGCCCACGAAAGTGACACCGAGATTGGCGGAGAAGCCCTTCAACGCCCCGCCGCCCGGCGAGTACTTCAGGGTCAAGCTGCCATTATACGGCGCAATGTATTGCACGTCACGACCGACGGCCGCGGGAAAGGCGCTGCCGTAGTCGGTGACAATCGAGTGCACGTGGCCGTAGCTGCCGAGGAAGGAAAACTCCGGCGTGAAGAGCCAGTTCACGTCGACCTCGTAACCGCGGACGAGTTGGAAGCCGGTGTTGCGGGTGACCTCGAGAAAAGTGCCCGAACCGGGTCGGGTTTCCTCCAGATCGGTGACCCGGACATTCTCCCGGTTGATGTAGTAACCGCTCACGGTATAGGTGAGACGGTCACCGAGCAACGAACCCTTGAAGCCGTAGTCGTAGCCATTCGCGATCTCGGGCTTGTAGGCCGGATTGGCGATATCGAGCGCGGCGTCACCCTGGTCAACGAAGTAGCTTTCGCTGTAGTTCGCAAAGATGCGAACGGCCGGCGCGACCTTGTAGTTCACCCCGATATTTGGCTTCAATTGGGTGATCCTCTTGCGCACCGTCTGGCCGGCCACGTAACCGGGGATGAACGGGTTGAACGAAGCCGCGGTCGTCGTCAGGTCGCGATGCTGGTGATGGATTGAGTCGAAGCGGAGTCCGGCATAGCCGAGCAGGCTTCCTGCCAGCAAAGCGGACTGTTGGCGCAACAACCCGCCTTGCGCGGTCGTGTGTTTCTTCCAGCTACGGGTGAGCACTTCCCCGGGTGAGTCCTGGCCGCGCTTCGGGAAATAGGCGATGGGGAGGATCGGATTCAGATTGGCATCGAGGTTGACGAATCGGGCGGTGTTCCAGGCAACGAGTTCGGGATTGGTGGCACCCGCATAGCTGAGGGTGGGGTTCCATTGGTAGTAGTCGTTGATATCAAGGGTCACCAGCGTGCGATGCTCGATCTTGTGATCGTTGGTCCAGTAGTGGGCCAGCAGGTCGCCTTGGAAGCCGCCGCCATCCTCGTAGATGCGGCCCCGGCTGGGCGTGGCTCCCCGCGCCGTGCGGATGGGCGTGGTCGCGACCGCCGGGTTGATCGAGATGGCGGTCCATTGATTGACATAGTTGTAGTCCCAGCGCCGGGCCAGGTACGTGTTGCCTGACACCCGCGTGCTGAAGACGGAATTCAGCTTCTTGTCGTAAACCGCGGTAAAGCCGGTGTTGCCGCGGCTCAGTTCGCTGATGGGCCCGCTGGCGTTGACCTTGCCGAGATTGAGCGCGTACCCAATGGCGACGTCGTCGTTCACGCTGGCCGTGCCCTTCTGGTCGGTGATGAGCGGCACCGCACTCGGCGCGGCGTGGCGCAGCTGCAGAAAGTATTCGGCGGAGAAAAAAATCTTCGAGCCATCGGCGAACACATGGTCGATCGCGAGGTAGTATTCCTGGTTGCGGTTGCGGGCGTAGTCCTGGTTGAAGTCACGCTGATAGTGACCGGCGGTGAGAATGTAACGCGTCTTGCCGAGGGTGCTCTGGAAGAGCGGGCCGGTCGCCTCCAGCGTCACCCGTTGCGTGCCATAGTCGCCGTAGTTGAAGGCGAGCTTTTGGCTGGCGGCGTCCTTCGGACTCTTGGAGATCATGTTGATCATGCCGCCAGGTGACGTGCGCCCGTAGATGGCGGCGCTGGAGCCCTTGATGATCTCCATCCGATCGATGTTGCTCGCCCCATAGCGGCCGAGGCGGAAAAAGCCGTCGCGCAGCTGATTGGAGGACGAGAAGCCGCGCAGGTTGAAGTTGCCACCGATATCCAAGCCGGTGAAGCCGCTGATATGCGTGAGATTGTCGAGGAAGTCGAAGATGCCAAAGTCCTCGAAGAATTCACTGGTCATGACGTTGACGGTGTAGGGCAGGTCGAGGATCGGGGTTTTCACCCGGCTGCCGGTCATGGTCTCGGAAGCAATATAACCGCGAACCGCGTCGGCGCTGACCTCAAAGGGGGACAGTTCGACGGTTTCGGAAGTGACTGGCCGGGGGACCGGCGTCTGGGCGAAAAGCGTGGCGGAGACGATCAGCGCTGCGAAGGCGACCAGTCGCAGGGGTTGACGGAGGAGCATGGTGGTTTTGGTTGGGTGTTGGCGGTTCAGAAGAAGGATGAAACCGGCGCGGGCCTGGGGCATGGCAGGTTTTTTGTAGGAGCCTGCGTGCAGGCGGTGAGAAACTGAGTTCGTCGGCGCGCGCTGAGAATCGCCTGCAAGCAGGCTCCTGCTACATTTGGAATCCGGTCGGCTTGAGATTGGTCTTGAGGAATGCCGAAGTGCTGCTCCGGAGACGTCGATTTCTTCGGCATGTGTCCGCTTAGAATCTCACCGTGAGGCTGAGGTCGTACTGCGGTGGCATGACGTAGGAGTAGCGGTAGATGTTGGGGCCCGTGGCCAGGGTGGTGAAGCTGGTCTTGCGGACATCACCGTTTTCCAGATCGGTGAGGTTCTTCACGCCCGCGCGGATGCGCACGTTCTGGCCCCAGATCTTCTGGTCGCGCATGATGTAAGCGTGCACGAGGTGGGAGGAGCCGCCGATCATCTCCTGGCCGTTGGGGAGGCCCAACAGGTAATCGTCGCGCCAGCTGCCGTTGATGCCCATGCGCACCCCGCGGAGCAGCTGCCACGTGCCGCGGGCAAAGGTGTAATCGACGATCCAGCTTGCGGACCACGGCGAGGCCCGGGCACCGGCGGGCTTGCTCTTGATGTCGAGTGAGTCGAGGAGAAGCCGGGCCGTGGAGAGGACGCCAGCCGCCTCGTTGCCGCGTTTGACGGCGGCATCATAGTAGGCGCGGAAAGAACTCAGGTCGGGCTCACCCTGCACCTGGGTGCGCGCCAACGTGAAGCGCAGTTGCAGCCCCTTGGTGGGGCGGATCATCACGGTGAGGTCGGCGCCGGTGGAGTTCTCCGTGGACGGGTAATTGCGGGCCCCGCTGGCGGTGCCAGGTGCGCTGTACTTGTAGCGCGGATTCCCGGGCAACACGTCGTTCGGGTTCATCAAATCCTCGAGTTCGTCCGCGTTCAGGCCGATGAGGTTGTTGTACGAGAGCACGACGTTCTGGCGGTCGATGTCGAACGCACTGACCGTGAAACCCACCCGCTCTTCGAGCAGAGAGCCCTTCAGGCCGATTTCCTTGGTCACGCCCGTGATCGGCCCGAAGCGGATGTTGTCGAAGGTCACGGCATCCTGGAAACGGAAGGACTCCGAATAGACGCCGTAAACGTTGATGTCCTTGGTCAGCGCCCAAGTGAGGCCGCCGCTCATGGTGTTGGCCCCCTGGTTCATCGCCTGGTTTTCGGTGTAATCGCCGGGCAGCGCGGCCTTTCGCTTCGGCGGTGCGATCGCCTCGTTGAAGGGGCCGAGGTAACGGGAGGTGCGGTATTCCCAAAGCCGACTTTCATCGCGGCGCACGCCTACGAGCGACTGGAGGCGCCCGCCGAAGTACTTGCCACTGGCAAACACGGAGGCGGAGGCGGTGCGGGACCACGCCGTGCCATCAGCGGCGTCGGTGCCCGAGGCGAAGAAGCCCAACATCCGCATATCGACCGCGGCCGTGACCGGCAGGTTGGTGAACTGCATGCGGTCGTAAAAGGCGCGGGAGTAGAAGCCCGGATCATCGAGGTACACGCGGAGGCGGCCGCGGTCGTTGCTGATGTCGATCGTACTGGCGGTGCCGGCGAGCACCTTCTTGGCATTATAGCCCTGCAGGCGGTAATTGAGGCTGCCGTTCTCGCGGTACTCGGCCGACGCGACCAAAAGCTGCTGCGTCCACTTGAATTTGTTCCAGAGATACGCGGCGGAGCCCCGGAAGGCATGCGCCTCGGAGGCGAAGCGCTTTCGATCCGAGGTGGCGTCCATGTAGGGCCGCCCGTTGACATCGAGGTTGATCGGACCGTCGAAGGAGTTGTCGTTGCGGTCCTGGTGTTGCGCCTGGTGGTTGTAGGCGAGTTCGAGATTTACGGGGCCGGCCTTCTGCTCGATCGAGACGGACAGCGCGTTGAACGGCCGGGCCTGGTTGTCGAAGGCGCCGCGGAGGTTGTAGTGCATCGGCAGGCCATTGACCCGCTTGGTCCCCACAAGGGCGCCGGCGGCGTTGCGCATCGTGACATCGAATGAGCCGCCTTCGATCAGGGTGGGCTCGCCACCGGCGGATCCGTTTCCTCCTCCCCGGTCGATCGACGGCAATGTCGACTGGATGATCCAGGTGCCGGCCGAGGTGTAGTAAGTGCCCGCAGCGTTGTAGCCGAGTCCCCGCGCCGACTGCTCGCGGACCCGCACGCTGGCCCAGCCGCGCGTGCTGTCCCACTTGCCCTGCTCGCCCTCGATGCGGATCGAGGTGTGCTTGAACGGCTGCCAGACGACGGCGAGGGTCTCGCCTTCGAACTTGTAGGCGGAAGCGTCCTGAAAGGTCTTTTCCTGGCGGCGGACCACATTGAAGCGGAGGGAGAGGTTCGGCCGGAGCCGGCGGTTGAGGTCGAGTTGGAAGCGATAGGCCCCATCGCTGTTGTATTGGCCCAGGGTCGTCGCAAAGTTTCGCGATTGTGGTCGCTTGGTGAAGATCGAGCCCATGCCGCCGGGTTCGACCTCGCCGAAGATCAGCGAATTGGAGCCCTTGCCGAAATCGATGCGTTCGACGTTGTAGGTGTCGTTCGGAATGCCCCAGCGGAAGTAGTTCCGGCTGAGGTTGCCGCTCGTGCTCAGGCCGCGAAAGGCGAAGCCACCCTGTTGGTTGTCGTTTTCCATCAGGGGCGCCGCGTACACATTGGACACAAAGTTCGCCACGTCATCGGCGGTGAACAGGCCGAGGTCCTCCATGAAATCGGCCGTGATCGCATCGATCGCAATCGGCACATCCTTCAGCGGCTGCTTCGTGCGGGTGGCCGACAGGGTGTCGTTGGCCGACCACCCGGTTTCGCGCTCGCTCGAGATGACGAAGGGCGAGAGCTCGAGGATTTCGTCCTTGGGCGGGACGAGGGCGGGGGCGGGAGCCAACTGTGCGTGCAGGGCGGACAAGGTGGCAAACAGGCAGGCGGCGCGCACGGGGCCGCAGAGCAGCGACGCTACGAGGGTGGTGGTCTTCATGGTTTTGGTGCTGGGACTGTAACCGCAACTGGGCGTCGGTCTCCTCGGATCTTGGTGTTTTCTGCGCATGGCGAGCAGGCGCGATGTCTGCGTCAGTCATCGGCCTGCCGCCGGCCTGGGGCGGATTCCAATCTGGAAATGACGCACGGTAAAAAGTGAAACCCCGGAACGGAATCGCGCCGCTGCTGATATCGTTAAACGCCAACCAAACCCAAGCCACCAAACCCCAGACCATTTGCCACGAAAAGGCGCAAAGATCGGAGGGCGATTGTGGCTCGCAAGGCGCCTATAGGCGCACGGTCGATTCTCGTCGGCCGGACGGATGCTTTTCGTGCCTTTTTGTGGCCATCAAAATCGTCGCAGACGTGAACGATGTGGATCGATGGTAGCTCAGCGTTGCGGTGAGCCTCTGGCACACCTTGAATTCTGGAGCCGCGCTGCCCGCGGAGGAATCGGCGTTGTTTTTCCGCGGGCATTTTCGCACAACTCCTGCACGAAATCCCCGCTGCTGCTCCTCGCGATCCTGGGTGTCGCCCAAAGCCTCGCCTTGGCGGCGGCACCGGTGAAGAAGCCGAACGTCCTTTTCATCGCCATCGACGATCAGAACGACTGGATCGGCGCCCTCGGCGGCCATCCCCTCGCGCAGACGCCGCATCTCGACGGACTGGCCCGGCGCGGCACCGTCTTTCTCAACGCGCACACCCAGGCCCCGCTCTGCAATCCCTCGCGCACCAGCCTCATGCTCGGGCTGCGCCCGACCACCACCGGCATCTACGGCCTCGCGCCGTGGTTCCGCACCCTCGACGCGCTGAAGGATCGCGTCTCCCTGCCGCAGCATTTCAAGGCTCACGGCTACAAGACGCTCTCCGTGGGCAAAATCTACCACGGTGGCGTCGGCGGTCCGGCGCAGCGCGCGCAGGAATTCGATGTCTGGGGCGCCGCCGGCGGCGTCGGCGTGAAGCCGCCCAAGAAACTCATTCCCGCCTCGCCCATGGGCAATCATCCGTTGATGGACTGGGGCGTCTTCCCGCACCGCGACGAGGACAAGGGCGACTACCAGGTGGCGAGCTGGGCCATCGAGCAGCTCAAAGCCGCGCCCACGGATCAGCCGTTCTTTCTCGCCGCCGGTTTCTTTCTGCCGCACGTCCCGATTTATGTGACCCAGAAGTGGCTCGATCTCTATCCCGACGACGATCGCGTGCTGCCGCCGGTGCAGGCCGACGATCGCGCCGACACCCCGCGTTTTTCGTGGTACCTGCATTGGAATCTCCCCGAGCCGCGCCTGAAGTGGGTCCAGGAAAACCGCGAGTGGCGCAACCTTGTCCGCTGCTACCTCGCGGCCACCAGTTTCGTGGACGCGCAAATCGGGCGCCTGCTCGCAACCCTCGAGGCGACGGGCCGGGCGGACAACACCATCATCGTCGTCTGGGGCGATCATGGCTGGCACCTCGGCGAGAAGGGCATCACGGGCAAGAACACCCTCTGGGAACGCTCCACGCGCGTGCC
Organism: Opitutaceae bacterium; assembly: GCA_044344465.1. Classification (GTDB taxonomy): domain Bacteria; phylum Verrucomicrobiota; class Verrucomicrobiia; order Opitutales; family Opitutaceae; genus ER46. The sequence continues at coordinate 4,596 of JBIJCX010000059.1, read as the reverse complement.
ATTGATCTTTGCGGGGCCCGGCGTCGGGCGGGGCGGACACACGATGCAGCCGGCCGAGCTGCTCGATCTCTACCCGACGCTCGTCGAGCTCTGCGGCCTTACGCCGCGTTCCGATCTCGAAGGCCTGAGCCTCGTCCCGCAGCTCAGGAATCCCGCGACGCCGCGCGAGCGCCCCGCCATCACCTCGCACAACCAGGGCAACCACGGCATCCGCAGCGAACGCTGGCGCTACATCCGCTACGCCGACGGCACGGAGGAGCTCTACGACATCGCGGCCGATCCCAACGAATGGACCAATCTCGCCGCGGCGCCCCAGCACGCGGCCGTCGTCGCCGCGCATCGCCAGTGGTTGCCAAAAACCGACGTGCCGCCCGCGCGCGGCAGCGCGAATCGCGTGCTCACCTACGATCGCGCCACGGACGAGGCCGTCTGGGAAGGCGCCACCGTCCGCCGCGGCGATCCGATTCCGCAATAGGAGGCGGTGGTCCGGAGCCGCACGTGGTTGGCCGGAACAATTCGGCCCGCGGCTCATGCCGCAGCCAAACGCGGTGGGTACGCCGTCGGTAGCGCGCGTCTCAGTTTCTTGCAGCGCGAGGAATCTCCTTGGGTGGGCGGGCACGTCCCTGTGCCCGCATGTCTGGCCGCTCGATCGTGTTTTGAATGCGGGCACGGGGACGTGCCCGCCCACCACGGGTGGCGGACGGGGGGCGATCGGCGTGCGCGAAAGTGAAAGACGCGGGCACGGATTGTCGTTTACCGGAAGAAATTCAACGCCGTCGTAATCAGGATCGCGTTGGTGAAGTCGATCAGGAACGCGCCGACCACGGTCACGATCAGGAACGCCCGCGGGGCCGGGCCGAAACGCTGCGCGAGCACGCGCATCGTCGCGACGGCGTTGGACGTCGCGCCGAGCCCGAAGCCGATCATGCCGGCACTCATCGTCGCCGCCTCGTAGTCGCGGCCCATCGCCCGAAAAACGACCCAGTAGGCGAAGGCGGAGATCAGCACGACCTGCACCGCCAGGATCGCCAGCATCGGCAGCGCCGCATGCGCCAGCTGGCTCAGTTGCAGATCGATCATGACCACGGCCAGGAGCCACATCAGGGCAAACGAGGCGATCCCGTCGGTGCGCTCGCTGGCGAGCCATTTTCCGCCCAAGGCGTCGTGCAGGTTGCGGATCACGGCGGCGACGAGCATCGAACCCATGTACACGGGAAACGTAATCCCGGCCCGCTGGATCATCACACTCAGGAACGCTCCGAGCTTCAGGCAGACCAGCAGCACGCCCAAGTGCAGGAAAACACTGCCGCGATGCCGGATCAGCCCGGCGGCTTCGGCCAGAAAACCCTGGCCGGTTTCGGCGTCGTCGACCGCCCCGGTCCGATCCCGGGCGTCGAGCGGCCGCGCCGCCACCTTCTTTTCCAGGAGACGGCCCGCGATCGGCCCGGCGATGAGTCCGCCGGCGATCACGCCGAAGGCCGCCGAGGCGATGCCGATGGCGGCCGCTCCCGCCAGGCCCGCCTTTTCGAATTCCGGGGCGAAGCCCGCCGACGTGCCAAAGCCGCCCATCAGCGAAACGCTGCTGCTCATGACGCCCATCAACGGGCTCTGCCCCATGGCGATCGCGGTGAGGGCTCCCGTCACGGTCTGGAGCGCGGCGAAGGCGGTCGCCAGGCCGAGATAAATCACCAGCGGCCAGCCGCCGCTCCGCGCCACGCCCCAGCTCGCGTTCAGGCCGATGCACGTGAAAAAAAGAATCAGCAGCGGCCGCTCGACATCCGTGGGCCGCACAGCGGAAAAATTCCATTGGGGCAGCACCGGCCAGAGCCAGTAGGAATTCGCGGTGCTCCCCTGCAGCAGGAGGACGCCAGGCTGGAACTCCGCGATCAGGGCCAGCATCACCGCCACCACGAGACCCCCGATGATGGGCGCGGGAATGTTGGAACGGCCGAGCCAGCTAATCCGCCGGGCCAGTTGTTCGCCGCCGAGCAGCACCGGGAGGGCGAGGAAAAGGAGGGTAAACGGACCGATGACGAAGGGTTGGGTGGTCATGGGTGAAATCTTTTAAATCGGATGCTTCATGGAGACGCGGCGCCCTCGCCGCGTTGCGCTCGACCACCCCGGCGGGGGCGCCGCGGCTCCAGTATTCAGTGTGGGCGAGAGGTTCATCGTGACGGTGAAACTTCCGGGTTGCCCGTGGTAGCCCGCCGCGTGAGCGGCGGGATTGCCAGCCATCCCTGCGCTCACGCGCAGGGCCACGAAAACCGTTGGTTCCTGCGATCCGGAGCAATACGCATTTTGCGATTTCGAGGGCATGCCTCCGGCTCAGCCGCCGACGACCAGCACGGCCTTGAAGAACACGAGAATCACGCCGACAAACGCGCAGCACCCGAAGAAGCCCAGCGCGTCCTGCCGATCCCATTTCGTGAACTCCCAGTTCGAACGCGGAAACAGTTTCGTGTGATCAAACCGCGCTGGTTGCGCGACACTCTCCGCCACCGCCAGGAGATCGGCCTCCGGCGTCGCGCCGACGGGCGTCTTCAGCCGGGCATGGAAGCGCGCGACCCGGGCCGGATCCGTCGGCGCGGTGAGCAGGCTGACGACGATCAGCAGCAGAATCGGCAGCACGGCATCGACCGTGTAGCGCAACGTCAGCAGCACGGGCGGCGTGAGCGAGGTGACATCGAGGCCCAGGCGCGACACGAGCCAGATTTCGATATTGAACCGGCCCACGCCCGACTTCGGCGAGCTCAGGTCCTTGGGATCGACGCGCGCCACGCCTTCCTCGAAAAAGACCGCGACCGGTTCGATCCGCTGTTGCTTCGTGATCAACTGGCCGACCTGCGCGGCGCGGCCCGCCGTGACATCACCCGCATCCGCGCGCACTGGCGCGGCCTCGACCCGTTCCCGGGTCATCTGGGTCAACGCGGCCGATTGCCGCAGTGCCGGCGTCGCCGAAACGATCCACGGCACGACGCCGATGAAGAGCAGCGTGGCGACGACCTGCACGCGCACCGCCGTCTCCGTCAGCCGGCGCCAGAGGAAGATCATCATGATCGGCGCGCCCCAGGTGACTTGCAGCGCGATGATAAACTTCAGCAGCGCCACCGCGCTGGTGAGGTAGAGCGCCACGCCGATGCCGAGGATGAGCACGATCGGCACGGTGGCCCGGGCGACGACCATGTAATGGCGCTCCGACTTTCCGGGCCAGAGGGGTTCGTAGAGATTCTTCACCACCAGCGCCGACACCACGATCGAGACCGCGCCCAGATACGCCAGCTTGCCGCCGAGGATGCCGATGATCATCACGCCGATGAGTCCGACCGGCAACAGCGTGCGGGTGAGCAGGCCCCACGTCTGGTCGGGGTCCGACAGATTGGGACCGTACAGCGCGATCGCGATCAAGCCGCAGAAGCACCAGCCGATGGTCATGAACCGCTTGCCGAAGCCGCCCGAGACGGCACCGAGCCGGGCCGCGAGCTCGTTCTTCGCCGAGCCGCTGATGTTCATGTTGGCGTGCGCCGCATGGATGCCGATGAACGAGACGAGCAGGAAGGCGGAGATGGAATACCACGTGTACTCGCTGGTGCTGCCGGCGCCGAAGATCTGCAGCATGTGCTCGGGCACCTTCGCATGCAGGCCCGCCAGCCCGCCGATCTTCGCGAGCCCGAACGGAATGAGGATGAGCGAGATCACGATCACGAGCACGGCCTGCAACCCATCGACCATCGCCGAGGCCTTCAGTCCGCCCAGCACGATGAAGATGGCGACGAGGGCCGACGAGGCGATGTAGAACGCCAGCGGCCGCAGGTGGGAGACGTAGGACTGAAGCTGCCCGCGATCATAGTGGCCCTTCAGCATCTCGTACCGTTGCGCCGCCGCGCCGGCCAGCGGGGTGTCGGCCCGCTGTTTCCGCAATTGCACGAACTCGTGGTAGTCGCGCACGCGCTGCGCCTCCGCCGGCGTGTAGTCGGCCTCTTGTTTCACCATGATCGGCTGCAGCGTTTTCAGTCCAACCACGTTGCCGAAGCCGATGCTGATAATCGTCACGAGAATCCCGAAGATCGCGTAGAGGGAGCCGAGGAGGCGCTGGCCGAAACGATCCTCGAAGAGGTCCGCGATGGTCGTGAGCCGGACGCGGCGGAACCAGACGTTCATGAACCAATAGTAGGGCGTCATGAACAGCGGGATGAGCCCGAGCCAAACGCCGCCGGCACCCTGGCGGTAAACCGAACTCGCCGTCGTCGCCGCCGCGCTCGGGTCGGTCATGTTGCCGAAATTGAGGAAAAACTGGAACCACTTGCCCAGCTTCCGGCCAGCCAGGAAGAAGTCGTTTTCGCCTTTGACGTTGCGGGCCAGAAACTCGCCGATGGCGAGGACCGCGACGATATAGACGATGAGGATCAGGGTGTCGATCCAGTGGAGGCCGAGGAAAGTCATGGCGGGGCGGGGAGGAGGAATTAAGAACACCGACCGGAAGTCGGGCACACCGGCGAGTCCGCCGTTCTTGCGGCCGTTCGTCGACCACAAACACCGCGAAGCGCAGCCGGGGGGCGCAGCTCAATATCTTGCCGCAGGTGCCGCCTTGGGTGGGTC
>JBIJCX010000665.1:0-2610 GCA_044344465.1 Opitutaceae bacterium | reverse complement strand
GTCGGCTCACTCTCAAATCGGCGTTCGACTGCATCGATCCGCTGAGTCTACGGCGCTGGCGACGACCATGCCACGCCCGCCGCAGCCGCCGGCGTGCCAAACAGCCAGACGCGACGCAGCGCTGGCATGGTCTGCAAATGGGTCATGCCGGTGCCGTCGACGGCCGTGTCCGTGAGGTTCAGGGTTTCAAGCGCTTTCAGCGACCCGAGGGCCGCCAGGCCCGCGGACGTGACCGCGGTTCGCGTTAGATCGAGGCGGCGAAGATTCACAAATCCGGCCAGCGATTTAAGTCCGGCATCGGTTATTTTCGTCCGACCGAGCTCGGCATCGACAATCAAGTCTGCCACCGGACCAAGCCGGGGCAACGCCGCGTCGTCGCACCGCCCGGGCGCGCTGGCCGTCCGCAGGATCAAACCGTCGGTCGCCACGGCCGATCGTGGCGTCAGCCGGATGCCGAGGGCCGCCTCCAGCGCGGCGATCTCCTTGGCCCGCGGACGCCAATCGGGCGCGGCCGGCAGAACCACCAGAGGAACCGCCAGGGCGGGGGCGTCGAACGGCTGCGTCTCGGGTGCTCCGGCGGCGATCCATTTTTCCAGCAACAGGACATCGGCCGGAGAGAGCGGCGGCTTGCCATCGGAGGGCATGAACTCCTCGTCTTCCGTGGGCAGCGTGATCCGGCGGTGCAGCTCGCTGCCCTTCAGATCGCCGGGTTTCAGCACGGAGCCGCTCTCGGCGCCGCGAAGGATGGCCGCGTAGCTGTCGAGGCGAAGGCCGGCCTTCGTCTTTTTCTCGCCATGGCAGACGGCGCAATGCCGTTCGAGCACGGGCGCGACCCGCTCGGCGTACGTCGCCGGCACCGCGCGGGCCGAATTGGCGCAGGCCAGGACGGCAACCAGCACGAGCGACCCGCCGAGTCGCAAGGGAGTTTTTGAATTATGCCAGGATGCCATCGATGATTTTCGCCGGCAGGACGCCGGTCAGTTTTTGATCCAGCCCCTGAAACTTGTGGGTGAGGCGTTCGTGGTTGATGCCGAACAAGTGCAGGATGGTCGCGTGCAAATCGCGGATGTGGGTCGGATCCTTGACGATGTTGTAGGAGAAATCGTCCGTCTCGCCGTACGTGATGCCCGGTTTGATGCCCGCTCCGGCCATCCACATGCTGAAACAGCGCGGGTGGTGATCCCGGCCGTACAAATCGGGCTTGAGCGTGCCCTGCGAATAGACCGTGCGGCCAAACTCGCCGCCCCAAATCACGAGCGTGTCGTCGAGCAAGCCCCGGCGCTTGAGGTCCGTGATGAGGGCGTAGGTCGGCCGGTCGGAATCCTCGCACAAGGCCCGCATCCGGTTCGGCAGGTCGCCGTGCGCATCCCAGCTGCGCAGAAAAATCTGCGTGAGCCGCACGCCCCGTTCCGCGAGCCGGCGGGCCATCAGGCAGTTGTAGGCAAACGTGCCCGGTTCCTTCGCCTTCTCGCCGTAGAGCTCCCACGTCGAGGCCGGCTCGTTCGAAAAATTTGTGAGCTCGGGCACCGAGGTCTGCATCCGAAACGCCATCTCGTATTGGGCGATGCGGGCGTTCGTCTCCGGATCCCCGACCCGTTCGTAGAGCTGCCGGTTGAGATCGTTGACGCTGTCGATCATCGTGCGCCGCGCCGCCGGCGACACGCCCGGCGGATCGTTGATGTAAAGCACCGGATCGCTGCCCGCGCGCAGGGCGACGGCGGCGTGTTCGGGCGACAGGAAGCCCGATGACCAGAGCCGGTTCGACAACGCCTGCACGTTGGCGCGGATCGGCATCTTCGAAGTCAGCACGACAAACGTCGGCAACTCGTCGTTCACCGCCCCGAGCCCATACGAGAGCCACGAGCCGAGCGACGGTTTGCCGGGGAACATGTTGCCGGTGGTGATTTGCAGGATCGCCGGCTCATGGTTGATCGCCTCGGTGTGGAGCGACTTGATCACCGCGATCTCGTCCGCGATTTTCCCGGTCCATGGCAGCAGGTCGGAAACCCAGCGGCCGGATTTGCCGTATTGCTGAAACTTGAACATGCTCGGCGCAATCGGCAGCCGGGCCTGGCTGGCGGTCATGCCCGTCAACACCTGTCCGCCGCGCACCGACTCCGGCAGGTCCTGGTCGAACATCGCGCTCAAGCCCGGCTTGTAATCCCAGGTTTCGAACTGGGAGGGTGCGCCCGCCATGAACAGGTAGATGGCGCGCTTCGCCTTCGGCGCGAAGTGCGGCCGAATGCCGTGGCCGCCCGAGGCGAGTTCCGCGAGCAACCGGGGCGAACTGCGACCGAGCAAGGTGGCGAGTCCGGCTAGCGCCAGGGCCTTGCCGCCGCGCCCGAGAAAATGGCGGCGGGTCTCGAGCGTGAGCCATTCGCGCTTCAACGCGGCCGGCACCGGCAAATTCCACACCGTCGGATGCTCACCCGCGTGGTCCGAGCAGAGATGCGCGTGCGGATCGTATTGGTTGTCGTGGTGCATGTTCTAGAGCATAAATCCGGGTTGGTCAGCGCGATCATCCTGCAGTAGCGGGTCGAACCTAAGCAGCAAGGATGCAGTCGAGATGTAGGGGCGTCGCTTGCCGACGCCCGTTATACGACGTGGAAA
>JBIJCX010000396.1:0-7253 GCA_044344465.1 Opitutaceae bacterium | reverse complement strand
TGGCTCGCTGCTCTCCGGCGGGCAGAAACAGCGCCTCGCGATCGCCCGCGCCCTGCTGCGCGATCCGCGGATCCTGTTTCTCGACGAAGCCACGTCCGCGCTCGATCCCGGCACTGAAATCGCGGTCAACGCCACGCTCCAGCGGATCAGCCGGGGTCGCACCGTCGTGTCCGTCACCCACCGGCTCGCGTCGGTGGCGAACTGCGACCGCATCTTCGTCCTGAACCACGGCCAGCTCGCCGAGCGGGGCACGCACGCCGAACTCCTCGCCCGGAACGGCCTGTACGCCTCGCTCTGGCACAAGCAGGAAGGCATCCGCACCAGCGACGACGGTGCGCACGCCGACATCACGATCGAGCGGCTCAAGCAGTTCGCCCTGCTCGCGAAACTGAGCGACGCGATGCTGCACGTCCTCGCGACCGAACAATTCGTCACTGAAAACGTTCCCGCGGGCCGCGACGTCGTTCTCGAGGGCGATCCGGGCGACAAGTTCTACATCATCGCCCGTGGCCGGGTGGAAGTCTTGAAACGCGACGCGGCCGGCGCGAACCAGGCCGTGCACTTGCTGGAGGACGGCGACAACTTCGGCGAACTCGCCCTGCTGCGCGATGTGCCCCGCACGGCCACGATCCGCACGCTGATCCCGAGCATCTTTCTCAGCCTGCAGCGCCAGCACTTCCAAAAACTCCTCGATCACTCGCCGGACGTGCGTGCGGCCATTCTCGCCCAGGAGGCCGAGCGCTCGGCGACGCCCTACCCCGCCGGGACCATCGCGTCATTCTCCCCCGGCGCATCCCGGGCCGACGACGGCACGGCGTAAACTTCGCGGTAGGAGCTTGCTGGCAAGCGATTGGCCCGGAGGGCGGAACGAGATCGAATCGACTGCAAGCACGCGGCCACGTTCGACCGCACAAGCCCGGCTCCGCCGGATCCTTGCAGTCGAAGAGGTGGGCCGGGCGCTCCGCGCGCGGCCGGCCGACGGACGCGCTTATGGCCGCGCGCGGAGCGCCCGGCCCACCCATTGGTGTCCGTCGGCTCAGTCTCAAATCGGCGTTCGACTGCATGGATGCCGCTCAGATGCACCGAAGCCGGGTCGGGCGGATGTTCCGCGTTGTGATGCGGCGGCCGTCCTCTAGAAATGCTCGATGCGGAAGATTCGAATATTTCCCCTCAGCTTCGCCTCATTTTGCCTGGTGCTGTCGTGGTCGGCCACGCCGGCTTCCGGCGCGGCGGCGGATGAGGATCCGTTTCTCTGGCTCGAGGACCTCGAGAGCCCGCCGGCGCTCGCGTGGGTCGCCGCGCACAACGCCGCCACCGAGAAACGGCTCGCGCCCCATGCGGATCAGGGCGCGCTGTATCGCGACGCGCTGGCCGTGCTCGACTCGGCGTCGCGGATTCCGGAGGTCGTTTCGCGCGGCGGCCAGCTCTACAACTTCTGGCGCGATGCCGCCCATCCGCGCGGCATCTACCGGCGCACGACCCTCGCGGAGTTCCGTCGCGATCCGCCGAATTGGGAAACCGTGCTCGACCTCGACGCCCTCGCGAAAACCGAGGGCCGGCCGTGGGCGTTCGGCGGTGCGACGTGGCTCGCGCCCGACCACCGCCGCTGCCTCATCCGGCTCGCGCTCGCCGGCCGCGACGCCCACGAGCTCCGTGAGTTCGACCCGGTGACGCTCACGTTCGTCGCCGGCGGCTTCACCCTGCCCCCGGCGAAGTCGCGCGTCGCCTGGCGCGATGCGGACTCGGTTTTCGTCGCGACCGACTTCGGCCCCGGCACGCTCAACGCCTCGGGTTACCCGCGCCTCCTGAAACTCTGGCGCCGCGGTACGCCGCTCGCGTCGGCGCAAGGGTTGCACGAAACCCCGGCGACCTCCGTCGGAGTCACCGGACGGCGGCTGCGCTCGCCGGAGGGCGACATCGATCTTGTGTCGGAGCAGCTGACGTTTTGGGAGGCGAAGCACTTTCAACTGCTCGATGGCCGGCTCCGCCCGCTCGCGCTGCCGGCCACCGTCGCCGTCGCGGGCGCGTTTCGCGGCCGGCTCGTGTTGCGGTTGAAGCACGACTGGCAGACGAAGGGCGCCCTGTTCCGCGCCGGCTCGGTCGTGGCGGCGGATCCATCGGCCCTGCGCGGCGAACCGGGCGCGATCGATCTCGTCGTCGCACCGGCGGCGCACGAGGTCATCGAGGCCGTGCGCGTGAACAGCCGCAGCCTCGTGATCACGATGCTCGAAAACGTCCGCGGCCGGCTTTACCGGTTCGCCCCCGCCGGCGCGGCGGGCTGGACCCGGCAGGCGATTCCGTTTCCCGATCATGGTACGATCCAGGTGACCGACGATGACGCCGACACCGGCGACGCGTTGGTCCAGTTCGAGACGTTCACGACCCCTCCCGCCCTCTACTTGGTCGCCGCCGGTTCGGCCGAGCCGCAGTTGCTGAAGGCGCAATCACCGGCGTTCGACGGCGCGCGTTTCGAGACCCGGCAGTTCTGGGCGACGTCGGCCGACGGCACCCGCGTGCCCTATTTCCTGGTCGGCCCGAAGATCCTGAAGAGCGATGGCGCGTATCCGGTCTGGATGTTCTCCTATGGCGGATTCGAAAAGGCGCTCACGCCGGCCTACTCCGGTTCCTACGAACAGTTGCACGGCGCCTACGGCAAACTTTGGCTCGAGCGCGGCGGCGTGTTCGTGCTCGCGAACATCCGCGGCGGCGGCGAGTTCGGGCCCGCGTGGCACACGACCGCGCTGAAGGAAAACCACGCGCGCGCCTTCGAGGATTTCGAGGCGGTGGCGCGGGATCTTGTGGCGCGCAAGATCACCGCGCCCGCCCGCCTCGGCATCGAAGGCCGCAGCAACGGCGGGTTGCTGGTCGCCGCGACGATGGTGCGCCACCCCGAACTTTACGGCGCCGTCGTCTGCGGCAATCCGCTGGCCGACATGCGCCGCTATCATCGCCTGCTCGCCGGTGCGAGCTGGGTCGCCGAGTACGGCGATCCCGAGGTGCCTGCCGAGTGGGCTTACCTCGGCCGGTACTCGCCCTATCAGAACCTCCAGCCCGGCCGGAAATATCCGCCCATCCTTTTCTACACCACGACCCGCGACGACCGGGTGCATCCCGGCCACGCGCGCAAGATGGCGGCGAAGATGGAGGCGCTCGGCTACGCGGCCGACTACTACGAGAACACCGAAGGCGGTCACCACGGCAGCGTGACCAACGAGCAATTGGCGACGCGGCTCGCGCGGACCTTCGCGTTCCTGTGGGCGCACCTGCGGTAGCCGTCATCCCGTGGCCGGGACAATTCAGCCCATAATCAACAGTTGAGGCAGGTCACAGAGGACACAGAGCGGCCGAAGAAGAACACAGAGAAATCGTTGGGCGAAGGCCGTCCCTCTGGGTGAACTCACCCGGAGGGCGAAGACTTGAGATTCAAGTCCACATGAATTCTGTGGCCGCGCTTGAGCCGAAGGCGAAAGCGTGGATGCACGGAGGTCCACTTTGTCGCTGCGCTCCAAAGCGGCTACACGTTTTCTGAGACCGCATCAGAAGGTGAGGTTTGAAGGAGTCGGATCCGCCGCCGAAGGAATTCTTTTCGTGATTTTGGTGTGTTTCGTGGTGACCTCCCGCTGCATGAATCCGGCTGAGGTCTTGGCGCTGCGGGATGCAGGTCCGCCCCGGCGGGCTGGCCGACAGAGAATGTGCTAGGCTCGCGCGACCGGCCGCACGTTGCCCCGCGCGAGCGAGGCAAATACGCCGACCACGCAGAGGAGGGCGAAAGCCAGAAAGGCGAGGCGCATCCCGTGCACGAATTCCTGATACAGCATCGGGGTGATCCGCCCGCGCCCGACGAAAAGCGCCAGGATCACCATCGCCACTCCCATGCTCACCGCCTGGCCGGTCAAGCGCATCGTACCCAGCGTCGCCGAAGCCACGCCGTAGAATTTCCGGTCCACCGAACTCATCACGGCGTTGGTGTTCGGGGGAGAAAACAGGCCGAAGCCGACGCCGAGAATTACCAGCGCCGCGATGACGGCTATCAAGGGTGTTTGCACCTGCAGGAAACAAAACCAGCCCAACGCGGCAACGGTCAGTCCCATGCCGGCTGATGCGACGATCCGCGGTTCCAACCGGTCAGACAACCGGCCCGCGGCCGGACTCACCGCCGCCATGGCGATGGATTGGGTCAACAGGATTAAACCGGTCTGGCCGGGATCGAGGCCCCGAACCGACTGCAGGTAAAGGCTGAGCAGGAACGTCACCGCGAAGGTGGCGCTGTAGTTGATGAAGGCCGCGAGGTTGGACAAGGCAAACACCCGGTTGCCGGCGAGGAGCCGGACATCGAGCACGGGGCTCGCGACCCGCCGTTCCCACCCTACAAACAACACCAGACCGGCCGCACCGAGGCCGGCCAGCAGCATGCCCGCGCCACCCGGCAACGCCGAGAATCCGGTCATCAGGGCGATGAGCGCCACGCCATAGATCGCGCTGCCGATCCCGTCGAATCGCCCGCCGGTCGTCCCGGTCCATTCGCCCTTGAGACCGCGCCACGCCACGAGTCCGGTGGCGATGCCCAGCGGTACGCTGGCCAGAAAAACGCTCTGCCAGCCAAAGTAACGCGTCAGCAATCCACCGGCCACGGGTCCGATCGAGAGTCCGAGGTAGACGGCCGAGGCGTTGTAGCCGATGACGCGGCCGCGTTCGCCCGGCGGAAAGACCGAGGTCAGGATCGCCAGTCCGGTGCCGAAGATCATGGCCGCTCCGATCCCCTGCAGCGTGCGAAACGCGACCAGCGTCGCCGGGCTGCGGGCCAAACCACAGCCCAACGACGCGGCGGTGAAGAGCGCCATCCCGACGAGAAACACCTTTTTCCGGCCAATCATGTCGGCGACGCGGCCGAAGGGCACCAGGCAGACCGCCGAGGCGAGGATAAACGCCGTCGCCACCCAGCTCAGTTGCACCGCATCCATGTTCAGATCCGTGCCGATCGAGGGCAGCGCCACGTTCACGGCCGACCCGAGGAACGGGGTCAGGAAAGAAGACATCGTCGCCACAATGAGCGCCGACCGTTGCACCGTACGTTCTGACTCCGCTTTCATCAGGCGGCCGATTCTCCCGTGCGGCCGATCAGAGTCGATGCAATGTTGGCCGCGGCGGAGCGACAGGGTGCCTCTCACTTTCTGGACAATCGACACTCTCATACCCGCTTGCCCTGTTCGTAGTTCCGGCTTCAGCCGGTCTCGGTGCCGGCGGCCAAAAGGGTGCAATGGCGGCGGCCAAAATGGGGTCTGCCTGTGGCACGAAGCTGGCCGGTGCGGCCGGATAGTCAGTTTGCAACCTGCAAAAGGCAGAGGGCGATTCCGATCGATCCGTCCGATCGATGACGCCGCTCGCGATTTCGAAAAACCTAAAATTGCGCAGGTGTTACTTCTAGCTAACCGAGGAGGTGCGAACTAAGTTGTTCCTCCAATGTCTGAGGGTCCCGGGTTCCACGGTACAACGATGAAAGAGTTTTCCTTGGGTATGGTGCTGTCGGGCGGTGGGGCGCGGGGCATGGCCCACATCGGTGTCCTGCGCGCCTTGATGGAGCATGGCATCCACCCGGACTGCATCGCCGGGGCCAGTGCCGGAGCCACGGTGGGCGCCCTTTATGCCGCCGGACACTCGGCGCGGGCGATGCTCGAGTTCTTTCAACTCACGCGCTTCTTTCGCATTGCAAACGTCGCGTTCGCGAAACCCGGGATTCTGGATACAGCCAAGTTGATCCCGTCGTTCCTCCAGTACTTTCCCGACAACTCCTTCGAGACCCTAAACAAGAAACTCCTGATCCTGGCGACCGATATCCTCAGCGGTGAACCGGTGGTCTTTGAATCGGGCCCCTTGATTCCCTCCGTCCTCGCGTCATCCTCGGTGCCGTTGGTCTTTTCCCCGACCGAGATCAACGGCCGCTGGTACTGTGACGGCGGCGTGGCCGACAATTTTCCCGTCAACCTCATCCGCGACCGCTGCCGGGTTGTTTTGGGCGTGCACGTCAGTCCGCTGCGCGGATGCCAAATCACCGAGTTGGGCACGTCCCTGTCCGTGCTGCAGCGGGCCATGGAGATCGGGATGTTCCACCGAGCGCAGGCGAAATTCTCCCTCTGCGATGTGATGATCCGTCCCCCGAAACTAATCGGCTTCGGGCTGTTCGACATGAATCATCTGGCGGAGATCGAGGCCATCGGGTACGAGGCCGCGATTGAGCAGATGGGGACGATCGAGCGTCTGGTCCGCTTGAACCGCTAACCCGAGCTGATTTCGAAGGCTTTACGAACGTTGCGACTTGGGTGTAGGCTGCAGCCTCGTTTCCGTTACCACGTTTGCTCCAGATCTGAAATCACCATGAATCCCAATCGTCGCACGTTTTTGAAAACCTCCCTCGTTGCCTCCGCCTCCGCCGCTCTCACCTCCGTTACACCGGTCGCCGTGGCGGCCACGCCGAAGGGCGTCCGGGAGTATTACGAGCTGCGTTCGTACCGGCTCAAGGCCGGAGGGTCTCGGAGCCCGCTCGAGAGTTACCTCGAAAAGGCGCTGCTGCCCGCGCTCGACAAACGCGGGGTGAAAAATGTCGGCGTGTTCACCGAAGTCGAAGTCAACAAGAAGACCGAGACCTCGGCGCCGAAGGCGGACACGCCCGTGTGGGTGCTCATCCCCCACGCCACGCTGGATTCGCTCGTGAGCGTGACGGCCGAGCTCAATCAGGATCCCGCCGTGCAGAAGGCCGGGGCGGATTATCTGAAGGTGCCGAAGGCCAGCCCGGCGTTCGAGCGGATCGACAGCTGGCTGCTGCTGGCCTTCAAGAGCATGCCGCGGCTTGAGCTCCCGGCTTTCTCCAAGAAACGGACGCCAACGCGGATCTTCGAGATGCGCGACTACGAGAGCCACAGCGAACTGGCGGCCCTGAACAAGATGGCGATGTTCGACGCCGGTGAGACTGAGGTCATGAAGGATATCGGGATGTCCCCGGTGTTTTTTGGCCAGGCGCTGGCCGGTCCGAACCTGCCCCACCTGCGCTACATGACGTCGGGTTCCGACCTCGCCACGCATCTCGCCAACTGGAAAAAATTCGGGCCCGATCCGCGTTGGATCAAGCTGAAGGACGACCCGCAATACGCGAACAACACCTCGAAGAACACCGCGCGCTTCCTGGTGCCAACGGCCTATTCCCAGATCTGAGCCGGGTGTCTAACCCGTAGGAATTCAGTTGAGCTGTAGGGGCGCCC
>JBIJCX010000430.1:0-6545 GCA_044344465.1 Opitutaceae bacterium | reverse complement strand
CCGGTGGAATGCTTCCGCTATCTGCTCCTCGGCACCGGCTGGATCAATACGACGCTAATCTTCGTCTCCATCGGCGCAACCATCATCGCTCTCGTCACGGGCCTGCTGGTGTTCCAACGGGTGGAGAAAACCTTCATCGACGTCGTATGATGCTTCTCGCTCACCGCGGCCGATGGCAGGCGGCCGGAGACCAGAACACAATTGCGGCGCTCGATGCTGCCTTCAGGCATGGCGACGGGGTGGAAACGGATCTGCGCGACCAGAGTGGCGACCTCGTCATTGCCCACGATGTGCCGAACGGAAAGAGGCCAGCCTTCGCCGATGTTCTCACGGTACACCATCGCCATAATCAGCACCTGCCGCTCGCCCTGAACATCAAGGCAGACGGTTTGCGCTCGCGCCTCCAGCCGCTGCTCCAGCGCCACGGCGTGACGAATTACTTCTGCTTCGATATGTCGTTGCCCGAGACACTCGCTTATCGACGCGAAGGCCTTCGCTACTTTACCCGCGAGAGTGAATACGAACCGGGGCCGGCGCTCTATGCCGAGGCGGCCGGCGTGTGGATGGATATGTTTGATTCGGACTGGATCGCACCAGCTCGCATTCTGGAGCACCTGACGGCTGGGAAACAGGTCGCGCTCGTTTCGCCCGAATTGCATCAACGACCCCATCTTCCGTTTTGGGCAACACTGCACCACGCCGGACTCAGCCGCGAACGCAACCTGATGCTGTGCACCGACCATTGCGCGGCCGCCCGGGAGTTCTTCCATGAATAAGATCAAGGCCGTAATTTTCGACATGGACGGCGTGCTCATCGACGCGCGCGAGTGGCATTATGAGGCGCTCAACCGCGCCCTCGGACTCTTTGGCCTGACAATCAGTCGCTACGACCACCTCGTCACTTACGACGGACTTCCGACCCGCAAAAAGCTCGAAATGCTCTCCCGCGATCATGGCCTGTCGCCGGCGCTGCACGCATTCCTGAACGACCTGAAGCAGGTTTATACCATCGAACTCATCCATGCGCGCTGCAAACCACGCTTCCAACACGAATACGCGCTTTCGCGCCTCCAAGCCGCCGGATACAAGCTCGCCGTTGCCTCGAACTCCGTCCGGCGGACCGTCGAACTGATGATGGAGAAAAGTGCACTCACCCCGTATCTTAGCGCGATGGTGAGCAATCAGGATGTGATGCGGCCCAAGCCTGATCCCGAAATTTATCACAAGACACTGGAGATGCTCGGCACGGCGCCGGCCGAAACAATGATTGTGGAGGACAATCCGCACGGCATCGCGGCCGCGCGCGCCAGCGGCGCCCATGTCATGATCGTGCAGGATCCGAACGAGGTAACGTGGGATCGAATCACCGCCCAGATTCAATTCGCCGAACAGGGAGGGATTCCCCGATGAATGTACTTGTCCTGCTGGCCGGCTCGAGCCCCGGCTTCAAAGAAGCCGGCTACCTCTTTCCCAAACCGCTGGTCGAGATCGCCGGCCAGCCACTGGTCCAGCACGTCATCCGCCATCTCACGCCACTCGTGGAAGCCGGCGCGCGGCTCATCTTCCTGATCCGGCATGACGACAACCTTCGCTACCACATCGCTTCGGTGGTGAAGCTCCTTGCGCCCACGGCCGAGGTGCGCGAGGTCCGCGGCGAGACCGCCGGCGCCGCTTGTTCGGCGCTGCTTGCCGTGGATCTGATCAATCGCGCAGAACCGCTCGTCATCGTGAATGGGGATCAACTCATCGAAGCGAATCTCGCCGCCATCACGGGCGACTTCGCCGCCCGCCGGCTCGACGGCGGCATCATCATCTTTCCCGACGTGCACCCGCGTTGGTCGTTCGTCAAATGCGATGCTGATGGCAACGTGATTGAGGCCGCCGAGAAACGGCCGATCAGCAACCTCGCAACCGCCGGATTCTATTACTTTGCATCGGGCGCCGCGTTCGTCGAGGCCGCCCAGGCGATGATCCTGAAGGATGCCGCCGTCAACGGCATGTTCTACGTCTGCCCGGTCTACAACGAACTCATTCTACGCAATCGTCGCATCGGCGTGCACCGCATTGCGAAGGCCCAGTATGTCTCCCTGGCCAGCCCGCAGGGTGTCCAAGAATACGAACGGCGTCTGGCGGAGCAGCCTCCACGCACCACCCGATGAAAACCTCGCGGCTGGACGCCATGACCAAGGGGTGGTTCATCGGGGACTTCTCTCCCACCCTCCATGCGACGCGCGAGGTCGAGGCGGCGGTAAAGCACTACCGGGCCGGCGACGCCGAGGCCGCGCATTACCACAAAATCGCGCGCGAATTCACGGTCGTCGTTTCCGGCACGGTGCGCATGAACGGCCGCGAATTCGGCCCCGGCGACATTGTCCTGATCGAACCCGGGGAATCTGCTGATTTCCGCGCCCTGACCGACGCCGTAACGACCGTGGTGAAGATTCCCGGCGCCCCCAACGACAAGTATAGCGCATGAGTGCCCCGCTGAACATTGTCGTCCCGATGGCCGGTCGGGGTTCGCGCTTTGCCCAAGCCGGCTTTACGGACCCAAAGCCGCTAATCCGGTTTGGGGGTCGGCCGATGATTCAATGGGTCATCGACAACATCCGACCGGAGCGCCCGCACCGGTTCATCTTCCTTTGCCTCGCCGAACACCTGGCGAATTATCCTACCCTCCGCCCGCAACTGGAGCGACTCTGCCCGGGGTGTGAAATCGTATCGGTCGGGCATGTCACCGAGGGCGCCGCCTGCACCGTGCTGCTCGCGCGTGAACTGATCAACTCCGACGCACCCCTCATGATTGCCAACAGCGATCAATTCGTCGAACTCTCGATTGACGCCTATCTGGCGCGCCTCGACGCCGGCTCCGCCGACGGCCTCATCATGACCTTCTGGGCCGATCACCCGAAGTGGTCCTATTGTCGGCTTAGCCTGGATGGCACCGTTGCCGAGGTCGTCGAAAAGAAGGTCATCAGTAACGACGCCACGGTCGGCATCTACAATTTCGCCCGAGGACGCGATTTCGTCGCCGCCGCCGACGTGATGATTGCGCAAGACCTTCGCATCAACGGCGAATTCTACGTTGCTCCGGTCTACAATCTCATGATCGCCCGTGGTGCCAGGATCGTCGTTTCCAGCACAGGTCGGATCGGAGCGGGCATGCACGGACTCGGCACGCCGGAAGACCTCGCGGCGTTTCAGCAGAGCGACATTTACCGCCAACTCGCGCATAGTTGAGACTCCTCCCGTGCATAACGGCAAAAACGTCAGTGTCATTATCCAAGGGCCAATCCACGGTCAGCCAAGGGATCCGCTCGAAGCGCAACTCACCCGCCGGGTCACCGCCAGCGTTCGACAATTCTTGCCCGCCGCAGAGCTTATTCTTTCGACGTGGAAAGGCGCCAATGCCAGCGGACTGGATTACGACACCATCATCTACAACGACGATCCCGGAGCAGTCTCTCTGAACGACACGTCGCTCAAGCACATCTCCAACAATCTCAACCGCCAGCTTGTTTCGACTGGCGCCGGGCTCGCCCGGGCCACCCGCGAGTACGCAATCAAGCTTCGCACCGATTGCCCACTCCTCCGGTCCATTGATTTCCGGATTATGGAGGAAGGAGCGCGAGATCCCGCGTGGACGATCCTCGAGCAGCCGGTGATCGCGCTCAACATCGTCACCCGCCATCCCCTGCGCCTCCCGGTTCTGTTCCATCTCAGCGACATATTCCACGCCGGTCTGCTCAGCGATCTTCGGACCATTTGGCACGTTCCGCTGGTCGACGAGCCGGGATTCACCCGCGCACTTGCCTCGATGGAACGGCCGGCGATTAATGCGTTTCCCTCCCATGAAACGTATATGCGCTGCGGGCCAGAGCAATATCTGATGGAACGTCTCACGCAAAGAAAGACACTTGGCCTCCGTCTCCAACACACCTCGGACGGCACCGTTAAGAAGTTGTTTCTGTGGCTCCGCGTGCTCGCCAATAATTTCCGAGTACTCACTCCTCAAGAAGCCGGTGTCGAGTTGCCGGCCCGCCTGATGTCCAAGAACTCCGGCGCGTGGGATGCCATCCGACCTTCCGACCGTACTTGGTTAGCCAAATGGAGCCAGCGCCGTGTTCCAGGCTCCACCCGCCTGGCGGCCGCACTCCGGTTTCGCCTCCTCCAATTATCCTACCGGACGACGACACCGCACCGCACGTTTTGGCAGCGCGCTCTCGAACGCGCCCTCGGCGCTACTGCGTAAAACCATGAGCCACCCCATCATCGAAGTCCGCAATCTCGCCAAACGCTACCGTCTCGGCGCGATCGGTGCGACGACGCTGCGAGAAGAAGTGTCACGCTACTGGGATCGCCTCCGCTGTGTCCCGCATCCCGACAGAGAGGAATTCTGGGCTCTGCGGGATGTATCGTTCGAGGTGCACCCGGGCGAAGTGGTTGGTATCATCGGCCGCAACGGCGCCGGGAAATCCACTCTTCTAAAAATCCTTTCTCGGATTACGGAACCATCTAGCGGCACCGCGAAACTGCGCGGCCGAGTGGCATCACTACTCGAAGTCGGCACAGGATTTCATCCCGAACTGACCGGCCGGGAAAACGTATTCCTCAACGGCGCCATCCTCGGCATGACCCGCGCTGAGGTGCGCCGCAAATTCGACGAGATTGTGGCCTTCGCCGAGGTCGACCAGTTCATCGACACTCCGGTGAAACATTACTCGAGTGGTATGTATGTTCGTCTCGCTTTCGCGGTGGCCGCACACTTAGAGCCTGAAATTCTGATCGTCGATGAAGTGCTCGCAGTCGGTGACGCCGCTTTCCAGAGAAAATGCATCGGTAAAATCGGCGAGGTCTCGCGCGAAGCCGGCCGCACAGTACTTTTCGTAAGCCACAACATGGGCGTGGTCGCCAACCTTTGTTCGCGAGCGACGCTGCTCAGCAACGGTTCGATCCTCGCCGACGGTCCGCCAAACCGAGTCCTTAACACCTACATTAAAGCAGCCGGCAACAGCGTAGGCGAAGTCAGATGGCCGCCGAATAATCTAATTGCCGGAAATGAACGCCTTCGGCTCAACTCGGCTCGCATTATTTCCGACGGTCGCGTGACTGCCGATGTAAGAATTGACCGCGATGTTTCGATCGAGTACGATTTCTGTGTACTAGGTGCCCACCGCAATGCTCTTTCGAGCATCCACCTGTTCGACAAGCAGGGTGCTTGGGTGCTGTGCTCCGCCCCGACCAGCGAACGGCTCGCTCCGGGCCTCTACCGTCACCGCGTAACGATTCTCGCCAACTTCCTAAATGATGGACCCTATCTCGTCAGTATCATACTGCTCACGGATGTTACCAATATTCAGGTCCACGTCCGTGAGGCTATAACTTTCACTGTCCACGAGACCGGCATCGGCCGCGAGGAATATGGCGGAGCAATCGGCGGCTGTGTACGCCCGCAGCTGGCGTGGGAAAAGAACGTTCTCCCCGAAAATCCACCGCGCGACACTTGAAGTTGTACTCCTTAAATGTTATTCATAAAAGCGCGGCCTTCCATGAAGACCCCAATCCCTACCGGAGCGCTCCGTACAAGTATCAGTAATGAAGCCCACCTTAAGTCCCAACTAATGGGCGAAATAGCCGGACAGCCAGTCCTGCTGCAACTAATTGAGTTCTATTCCTCTCTCGGAATCATTAGACCCTACATATACGTAACTTAGACACAACAGATGATACCCATCTCCGTCTTGCTTCCGACTGCCAACCGGCCTGCGATGCTGCGCACAGCCTTGCAATCAATCGCCGGGCAAACTGCATTGTCTACTGTTGAGGAAGTAGTTGTCATTGAGAATCTAGGCAACCGAAAATCCGAAGATGTCTGCCAGGAATTCCCTAAACTACCCATCCGTTACTTCTTTCGCGACCCGCCGATACCACCAGGCAACATCGAAGCTACGCGTGATGCGTTAAGCCGGATCAATTGCCAGCGGATGGCTATATTGTTTGATGATGACTGGTGGATGCCGGAGCACTTGGAAAACGCAATCGAATCTTTTGAATGTCGTGCAGACGTGGTTGCTGCGTGCTGCGCCTATCTTCATGTTACTGGAGAGGACGGTTACATTTTAAGGGTGGGCAATTCCTTTGTTCCCTGGTTCGCAACCAGCTCCTCTTGCATAAATCACCGATGGACTTTCACACTGCCGGATTTACTCGTCGCCGGTCAAATCGCTACAGCGTTTTCTTTCATGACTGCCTTAGTCGACACTAGGACGTGGACGAAGTGCACCGAATGTATTTCGCATGGAAATCCTTATGATACCGACCGCTTGATGTTTGTAGAGATGGGTCGCCATGGAACTGTTATAGCTGATTCGCGCCCCCATGTATATGTACGAGTCCATCCAGGCCAAGAGGACCAAAGATTGACTGCCTCGGGGGAGGGAGCTTACTGGTGGATGGATTCGACTAGGCGACTGCTGGCGCTGGCCGAATCGGAAAGTATCAATCTGCGTAAAGAATTCGAAACCAGAATGGCTAACAAGGGTGTCACT
>JBIJCX010000058.1:0-30831 GCA_044344465.1 Opitutaceae bacterium | reverse complement strand
GCGGTCTTTCGGCCTCGGCGGAGCTCGGCCCTCCGTTAGATGCGCCAGATTCAATAAAGATTTGTCGAGCAGGTGACACGCCACCACCAAAGCAATCGCCTGCCAGCAGGCTCCGACAAAAACCTCCCCGTCCATGAAATCCGCATACTTGCCCGCTCTGCTGCTGTTTCTCCTGCCTTTCGTCGCCGTCCTCGGCGCGCCGGCCAACGTCGCACCCGCGCGGCCCAACATCCTGCTCATCGTGGCGGACGATCACGGGACCGACGCCCTGGGCTGCTACGGCAACCCGGTGATTAAGACACCCCATCTCGATGCGCTTGCGGCCGATGGCACGCGTTTCACCCAGGCCTTTTGCACAACGGCGAGCTGCAGTCCCTCGCGCTCGGTGATTCTCACCGGGCTGCAAAATCACCGCAACGGCATGTATGGCCTGCAGCACGACATGCACCACTTCCGCTCGTTCGAGACAGTGAAGGGCTTGCCCGTGCTGCTCGCCGAGGCCGGTTACCGCACAGCGCGGATCGGCAAGTTTCACCTCGCGCCCGAATCGGTCTACGCCTTCGAAACGGCGCTCTCGGGCGGCGCGGCCAACGATCCCGCCAGCCTGGGCCGCAGCCCGGTCGAGATGGCGGACCAGACCCGCGGCGTCCTCGAGTCGAAGGACCCGCGGCCGTTCTTCCTCTATTTCGCCGTCGATGATCCCCACCGGGCGAACATCGTACTGCCGAACGGGCGGCCGTCCTTCGACACTTACCCCGCGCCCAATTCGTTTGGCAATCGCACCGCGGGCTACCCCCAGATCACTCCGGTGAAGTATCGGCCGGAAGACGTGATCGTGCCGTCATTCTTGCCGGATACGCCGGCGTGCCGGGCCGAGCTGGCGGAATACTATCAGGCCGTGTCGCGGATGGATCAGGGCGTTGGCCGGCTGGTGCAATTGCTAAAAGCAACCGGGCAGTATGAACGCACGCTGATTGTCTATATCTCGGACAACGGCGTCGCCTTCCCCGGGGCGAAGACAACGCTCTACGAACCGGGCACGCGGCTCCCCTGCATCGTGCGCGCACCCGACCGCCAGCGGCCCGGCAGCGTGCAGACGGCGATGGTGTCGTGGGTGGACCTGACCCCGACGCTGCTCGATGCGGCGGGGGCGTTGCCGGCGGAGCGCAGCTTCGACGGCCGATCGTTTCGCGCCGGCCTGGATGGAGCGGCACTTGCGGGCTGGGACGAAGTGTACGGCTCGCACTCGCTGCACGAAATCACGATGTATTATCCGATGCGCATGGTGCGGACGCGGCGCTACAAGCTGATTCACAATCTGGCCAGCGGACTCCGGTACCCGTTTGCCCTCGACCTCATCCAGTCGCCCACGTGGGTCAGCGTGCTGCGCGCGGGTGGCACCGTCTTCGGCCGACGGCCCATCGAGCAGTTCCTGCGCCGGCCGGAGTTCGAGTTGTACGACTTGGAAACGGATCCGGACGAGGTGATAAATCTGGCCGCGCAGTCGACCCGGCAGGCGCTGAAGGAGGAACTCATCGCCAAGTTGAAGGCGTTTCAAACCGCCACCAAGGATCCGTGGTTCCACAAGTGGACGTATGAGTAAACTTCCCCGAAATCTTCCGAAGACCGGCTGTAGGAGCGGCTTTATACCGCGATTTTGCGAATCCATCGCGGCGTAAAGCCGCTCCTACACCTGACCGATCCACAACACGCTTTCGAGGTATCGGATCCAAAACGGCTGGGCGAGGAGGCCGCGCCCTGATCACCGATCGGACCAGACTCCCACTTGATTTCCGGCCGGATCGATATATTCAAAGCGCCGGCCACCGGGAAACGAAACAATCTCTTTCGCGATCTTTCCGCCGGCTTTGACCACGCGTTCCCTCGCGGCCTCCAAATCGATGGTGAACAGGACGACCAACGTCCCGGCAGGACGGTGCGCGGGAGCCGCGCTCAAGCCGACCGTCGTGCCGCTGTCCCTGGTATCGGAATAGTCGTCGCCCCAGTCTTGGAACGACCAACCGAATACCTCTTTATAAAAGTGTTTGACCGCGGCAAACGACGACGCGGACGGCGCCGGAAACTCGACATAATCGACGTGATTCTCTCGGGGATCGCTGTTCATAAAGGGCAAAAATGGTCGCCGGGCCTGACCGCTGGCGACATCGATTTTCCCGGGAACGCGAAGGGGCGAACACCGCTGATCCACACCCTCCCCGCCACGGCAGTTGCGGCAAGAAGGAGCCGAATTGATTTTCGACCAGATGCGCGCATCTCTTCTTCCCACTGCATAGACAAGCCTCCTCGCGTTGAGCTCTGGCGACTGACGTTCGGCCTGTTGCTCACCGAATGAAGAAACCGCCCACCGACCCTTCTTTCATGCTCATGGTCACGAGGGCGTCATCACTCTCGTCCTTGAAGGCAATCTTCCAAAGGGAGACCCGATGTCCTTCCTGCTTCAACTCGCCGAGCAACGTGATCGTGTACCCTCGCTTCAACCTCGCTCCATATAACGCCCCAACGGCGGCAAATTGCTCTTTCGTAAGCTTTCGCAGTGTGGGTGCACCGCCGACAAAACCGTCGTAATCCGCCTGCTCGACCGCAGTAATAAGTTTCGTGACGACCGCGGCCTCTTCTTTTTGAGCGCCTGCCGCAACTGCGACGGTTAGGGCCGTACTCAGTATTGCAACGGCGAGCACCGCCGATCGAAACGTGCTGGTATTCATAGAAGCTGGTTTGATCAGTGATACTCGCCTGAACCGCGTTTTACGAATCGGACACCCAAGTTCGGATCGCCCGCGAGGTTGTGAATTTCACGGTGCAAATTTCTTGTCGGGTCCATGGGACGGTCATCCGTACGTTGCAGGATTTCGATCAAGGACAATCATTCGTCGACGGGCATCAAAGTCGAGTTGATTGAAAGCCCGGAAGTGGGTCAGTTTGAAAATTGTCGCGGCGGACTATGACCGCCGTCCCGGGGAATATCGGCGCTCTTAGCGCGCCGCTACAGGAAACTGACCCACTACCGAAAACGCGGGACTCCGGGGCGAGAAGCGCTTCCGGCTGGATTGTCACGGCCAGGAATTCTTTCAATTTCGGGCATTCCACCACGACGTCACCCTTAGCATCGTCGGTGCCGGTCTCGAGTAACCCAATAGGTTACTCTTCGCCAACCACGAGTTTCTCGCGATCGACGAAGGGCTGCGCTCGCTCAAGGCTGGATTCTTCGCTGCGCTCAGAATGACAATCAGGTTTGAGATCACGCCCGAGCATGAAATATCTCTCCGTCGTCATTGCGCATCTGGTTGCGTTCGGCATTCCTGGCCGCGCCACCGCTACAACCGCGGATGCCAGCGCCGCACGGCCGACGAATATCATCATCCTTCTCGCCGACGATCTCGGCTACGGCGATCTCAGTTGCCAGGGCTCGGCGACGATTGCCACGCCGCGCCTCGACCGCATGGCGCGCGAGGGCGTGCGGTTCACGGATGCCTATGCCGCGGCGCCTTTTTGCAGCCCGTCGCGCGCCGCGTTGCTCACGGGGCGGCTGCCCGCGCGGTGCGGGCTGCCGTACGTTCTCTTTCCCGCCGAACACCACGGCCTGCCGCGGGCCGAGATCACGCTGGCCGAACTGCTGCGTCCCCACGGCTATGCCACCGCGTGCATCGGCAAGTGGCACCTCGGAGGGGATCGCCCGTTCCGCCCGCTGGCCCGGGGCTTCGATCTCTTCTTTGGCCTGCCGTACAGCAACGACTCCAACGAGTGGCCGGTCGGCGCTCCCTATATACAGGTGATGGGGCTCAGACCGCTGCCGCTCGTCGAGGGCGACACCGTGATCGAGGCTCCCGTCGATCAGTCGCGGCTGACGCGGCGCTACACCGAACGAGCGACGGCGTTCATCCGCCAGAATCGGAACCGGCCGTTCCTGCTCTATCTGGCGCACACGATGCCACATGTGCCGCAATACGCCGGGCCGGACTTCGCCGGCAAATCGCGGGGCGGCCTCTACGGCGACACGATCGAGGAACTCGACCGGAGCACGGGCGTCATCCTCGACACCCTGCGCGAACTGCAACTCGCCGAGCGCACGCTCGTGATTTTCACCAGCGACAACGGCGCCCCCGTCCGGCGCAACCCCGCTGCGATGACGAAAGCGGCGGTGAAGAAACAGACCGTGGCCGCCGCGGAGCGCTTCCCCGGCCGCAACCACGGCGGCAGCAACGGTCCGCTGCGCGCCGGCAAGGGCACCACGTTTGAAGGCGGCCTGCGGGTGCCGTTTATCGTCTGGTGGCCGGGCACGATTGCACCGGACCGAATCGTGGCCACCCCGGTGTCGCTGCTGGACCTCTTCCCAACGTGTGCCGGGCTTGCCCACGCGGTCATGTCGCCAGATCGCGTGTACGACGGGCGTGATCTCCGGCCGCTCCTCACCGGCGCCAGCGCGATGGCCCCGCATCCGATCTTTCACTACTTCGGTTACCAGGCCCAGGCGGTGCGCGAGGGAGACTGGAAACTCTTCATCGCGGTCGACCGGCGCCCGGAACCGCGGCCCGTGAGCTTGTGGTTCGACCACCAGCCGCGGGTGTTCGAGTCCCAGCACCGCCTGCTGGCGGAACCGCAATTGTACCATCTCGCCACCGACGGAGGCGAAACGCGCAATGTCGCCAAGGAGCATCCGGAGGTCGTCGCGCGCCTGACGAAAACGCTGCAGGAATTCGACGCGGCATTGCAGCGCGATCGCCGTCCGATGGATTTCGTTCCCGGTCTGCCGCCGCCGGCCCCGCAGACGGTGCGCACGGCGGACACGGATCTATCGGTGTACGCGACACCCTGAACCGTAACGGTGCCGTCGGCTTTCGATCCACCGGAACGACCTTCGTGGGCCGCGCAAGAAAACGCCCATCTCCGGGCAATCCGTGCGCAGCATCCGCTGGTGCGCCAGTGCTAACCTAGGGCGGCCGACCGCTGCACAACCACCGGAGGACCGTGCTCCGCCGGGCTGAATCCATCATGAAATCACCCCATTCCGTTCCGCCGTTCCGATCCCTGTGTCTGTTCACCGCCGCGCTCGTTTTTTTTGCGGCACCGGCCTTCGCCCAAAGTCCGACTGCCGGCACGATCGAAGGCCGCGTGCTTAACGCCCGGAGCGGTGACTATCTTGAGGGCGCCCGGATAACGGTCGAAGGCACCACTCTCGAAACCTTCACCGAGGCCGACGGCAGCTACCGATTGGCCAATGTCCCCGCGGGCATCGCGCGCGTGACTGCATTCTACACCGGCCTGCCGCCGCGGACCGAGCCGACCCCGGTCACCGCCGGCCAAGTGGCCCAGCTCGAGCTCACCCTCGGGGCCTCCGCGGCGAAATCGGACCGCAGCGTCGTCGTCCTCGACGAGTTCAGGGTGGAGACTTCCCGCGAGATGGACGGCGCCGCCCTCGCGATCAACGACCAGCGTTTTGCCGCCAACATCAAGAACGTCGTTTCCACCGAGGAGTTCGGCAATGTCGCCGAGGGCAACGTGGCGGAATTCCTGAAATTTCTCCCCGGCATCAACATCGACTACACCGGGGGCAACGCCCGGGACATCTCGATCAACGGCGTGCCGTCGGACTACGTGCCGGTCACCGTCGACGGTTTCAATGTCGCCACCGCGGCCAACCGCGGCACCAACCGGGCCGTGCAGTCGGACATGATCTCGATCAACAACCTCTCCCGCATCGAGGTCTCCTATTCGCCGACCCCGGAGTCCCAGGGCGCCGCGCTGGCCGGTTCGGTTAACATGGTCCCGCGGAGCTCGTTCGAGCGGGTCCGGCCCGTCTTCAACTACAGCGCGTATCTCATCTTGCGCGACAACGCCCGCGATTTCACCAAGGTCCCCGGCCCGAAACCCAGCCCGACCCGCAATGTCCATCCCGGTTTCGATTTCTCCTACATCGCCCCGGTGAACAAGCGATTCGGATACACGCTGTCGGCCGGCGTTTCGACCAACTATTCGCCCCAGGACAACTCCCTGCTGACCTGGCGCGGCGCCGGCCAGACCACCAACGGCACCGCCTTTCCGCACACGACCCCCGACCGGCCCTACCTGTCCGCCTACCAGGTCCAGGATGCGCCCAAGGTGACCACCCGGCGCTCCGTGGGCGCCTCGGTCGACTACAAGCTGACGGCGCGCGACCGCGTGACGTTCGGCTTTCAATACTCCTCGTTCGACGGCCGCTTCGTCGTCTCCAATGTCCAGTTCAACCCCCTGCGGATCCTGCCGGGCGACTTCTCGACCACGTCCACCCACGGGGCCGCCGGCGCCGGCGACGTCACCATGGCCCATACGGAGCGAAACCGTTTCAACCGCACCACCATGCCGACGTTGGTCTGGCGCCACGACGGCCCGGTGTGGAAAGCCGACGGCGGCGCGGGGTTTTCACAGCAGAGCGACTATAATCGCGACGCCGAGCACGGCTTCTTTCGCCTGGTCACAGTGCGGCGAACGGGAGTGACGGTCTCGTTCGACGACATCTTCTACCTGCGTCCGCGGGTCATCACCGTGCGGGACGGCGTCACGGGCGTCGCAATCGATCCCTACCAGTTGTCGAACTACGCCGTGACGACGGCGACCAGCCAGCGGGACGCCACGTACGATTTGCAACGCACCGCGTACGGCAGCCTGCGGCGCGATTTCTACACGCGGGTGCCGTTCACCCTGAAAGCCGGCTTCAACGTGCGCGAGGCGGTGCGCGACATCCGCGGCGGCACGTTGACGTACACCTACGTTGGTCCCGACGGACGCGCCAGCACGACGCCGGTCGGCAGCGACGACGGCGCAGCCCCGTTCCTCGATTCCATCTACTCCCAGCGCGTGATGCCGTTCGGCTTCCCGAAGGTCGAAAGCCCCAGCAACCGCAAGGTCTGGGAATACTACCAAGCGCATCCCAGCTATTTCACGACCAACGAGAACACGGACTATCGCGCTCTCGTGACCAACTCGAAGTACGCCGAGGAACTGGTTTCGGCGGTGTTTCTGCGCGGCGATGCCGCCCTGTGGGAGCGGCGGCTGAAGCTCGTGGGCGGAGTGCGGGCCGAACAGACCAACATTGATGCCCGCGGCTTCCTCACCGATCTGTCGCGCAACGTGCAGCGCAACGCCCAGGGCCAGCCCATCCTCGGCGCCAACGGCCGCCCGCTGCCGATCACGACCAACGTCTTCGAGACTTCGAAGCTCACGTACCTCGACCGCGGGGCGCGGACCCAAAAGGAGTATCTGCGGCTCTTCCCGAGCCTGAACGCGAGCTATAGCATCCGCGAAAACCTGATTGCGCGCGCGGCCTACTACCACTCCGTCGGCCGGCCCGACTTCAGCCAGTACGCCGGCGGGCTGACCCTGCCGGATCCGGAAAGCCCGCCCAGCAGCGCCAATCGCATTGTCGTCAACAACGCCGCCATCAAGGCTTGGAGCGCGCGGACGGTCAGCGTGCGCCTCGAACACTATTTCGAGGGCGTCGGCCAGTTCTCGGTGGGGGCGTTTCGGCGCACCTTCGAAAATTTTTTCGGCGCCACGATCATCAACGCCACCCCGGAATTCCTGGCCCTCTACAACGTCGACCCGACGGTCTACGGCGCCTACGACGTCTCGACCCAGCACAACATCCAGGGCTCAGTCCGGATGGAGGGCGTCGATTTCAACTACAAGCAGGCGCTGACGTTTCTGCCGCGTTGGGCCCGCGGGATCCAGGTCTTCGCCAACGGCAGCGCCCAGCGCGCCACCGGTGACGAGGACAGCAATTTCGCCGGCTATATCCCCCGCAGCGGCAGTTGGGGCATCAGCCTCACCCGGGAAAAATTCAACACCCGCGTCAACTGGAACTATCGCGGCCGCCAGCGGCAGGGTCCCATCGCCGCCGGCAACAGCATCGAGCCCGGCACGTTCAACTGGGGCTCGAAGCGGCTGTATATCGACGTCCTCGGCGAATATTACTTCCACCGGCGCATCGCGGCCTTTTTCAACCTGCGCAACGTCGGTGACGCGACCGAGGACATCGAGCGCGCCGGCCCCAGCACCCCGCCCCACGCCCAGTTCCGCCAGCGGATCGATTACGCCTCGCTGTGGACGATTGGGATCAAGGGGACTTTCTAGGCGGGAAGAATTCAGCTGCATGGTGGGCCGGGCGCTCCGCGCGCGGCCGGGTCGAAGGACGGGGCCGAGGCCGCGCACGGAGTGCACGGCCCACCCTTTTTCCGCACGACAGAGGAAGAAAAGCTCCGACGGCCAGAAAACAGCTTCGTTGTAGCCCGCCGCGTGAGCGGCGGGAGTGTTGGAGGTTCCGGATCTTGCCGCCGCGCCGGGGTTGAAAATTCCCGATCCCCCCGGTAAGACTCCGGGGTCAGGTCACCCATTATGAATACGTCATCTGGTCGATTCGGCGTCCTCCTCGCCCTGGTTTCCTGGGCGCACGCGGATGTGACCCTGCCCGCCATTTTCTCCGACCACATGGTGCTGCAACGCGCGGCCGCCGTGCCCGTGTGGGGGCGGGCGGAGCCGGGTGAGGCGATCACCGTGAGTATCGCGGGCCAGGAGCGGACGACCACGGCCGGAGCCGACGGCCGCTGGCTGCTCACGCTCCCGCCGCTGTCGACCGGCGAACCGCGGACGCTCACGGTCCGGGGCCACAATACGATTACGATTCAGGATGTCCTCGTCGGCGAAGTATGGCTCGGGTCCGGGCAGTCGAACATGGCGATGACCGTGAACCGCGCCAGGGACTTCAAGGCTGAGCAGGCGGCCGCGACGTATCCGCTTATTCGTCACTTCAAGGAGGAATCCGCCAGCGCGCCGACCGCCCAGACCGGGGGCAAAGGCCGGTGGGTGGTGTGCGCGCCGGAAACGGTGGGCGGCTTCTCCGCGGCCCTGTATTTCTTCGGCCGGGAAATTCACCGGGCGCTCGCCGTGCCCGTGGGCCTGGTCAACTCATCGGTTGGCGGCACGCCGATCGAGGCGTGGATCGCGGCCGAGCCGCAGCGCGCCAGTGCCGAACTGAAGCCGTTTTTCGCCGCGGCGGAAAAAGAGAACCTCGGCCTCGCCGCCCCCGCCGCCCTGAAGAGGTATGAGCGCGACCTCGCCACGTGGCAGGATGCCGCCCGGAAGGCGCGGGCGGAAAAGCAGAAGGCCCCGCGCCGGCCCGCGAACCCGGCGGACGTCCGCGCGCGGAAGGCGAACATCGGCGGCCTGTTCAACGGGAAGATTGCCCCCCTCATCCCCTATGCCATCCGCGGCGCGCTCTGGTATCAGGGCGAGGCCAACTCGACGCCCGCCAAGGCGGCGTTCTACCAGCATCAACTGCCGCTGCTGGTGCAGGACTGGCGGGCACGCTGGGGTTACGAGTTTCCTTTCGCCTGGGCCCAGCTGCCGAACTTCGTGGGCGCGGGTCGCGACTGGCCGACCGTGCGTGAGGCGATGCTCAAGACCCTCGCGCTGCCGCAGACCGGCATGGGCATCAACATCGACATCGGCGAGGCCAACGACATTCACCCCAAGAACAAACAGGAGGTCGGCCGGCGCCTCTCGCTCTGGGCGCTCGGCACCGTCTATGGCCGGAAAGTTCCCGCCGTTTCGGGGCCACTGCCAGCGGGCCACACCGTGCGCGGCAGCGAAATCGTCCTCACCTTCAAACACACCGACGGCGGGCTGGTCGCGCCCGGCGGCGAACTCAAGGGCTTCGTCGTCGCCGGCGAGGACCGGCAGTGGCATTCGGCGCGGGCCCGCATCGACGGCGAAACGGTCGTCGTCGCCTCGCCGGACGTGAAACAACCCGTCGCCGCCCGCTACGCCTGGGAAAATCTCCCCGCCTGCAACCTCTACAACGGCGGCGGCCTCCCGGCGACGCCGTTCCGCACCGACGACTGGAAGTCACCGTGAAAACCTCCCTCCTCGCACCCCTGCTCCTCGCCCTCGGCCTGGCCTCCACCACGCCCGCCGCCCCTCCGGCCGCTGCCAGCCGCTACGAACCCAACTGGGCCTCGCTCGACCGTCGCCCCACGCCCGACTGGTTTCTCGACGCGAAGTTCGGCGTGTTCATCCACTGGGGCGTTTACGCCGTGCCCGCCTGGGGCAAGGTGGGCGAATACTCCGAGTGGTACTGGAACCGGATCAAGAGCGACAAGCCGAAGGAGGCCGTCTGGCGCGAGTTTCACGCCAAAAACTACGGCGAGAAATTCGATTACATGGACTTCGCGCCACGCTTCACCGCCGAACTCTTCGACGCGGGCCAGTGGGCCGATGTCTTCGCCCGCGCCGGCGTCAAGTACGTCGTGCCCACCTCCAAGCACCACGACGGCTTCGCCCTGTGGCCGAGCGCCGAGGCCAGCCGCACCTGGGGCCGCCCGTGGCATGCCGGGGCGATCGGCCCAAAGCGCGATCTCATGGGCGAACTCGCCGCGGCCACCCGCGCGCGCGGCTTGAAGTTCGGGTTCTACTATTCGCTCTACGAATGGTTCAACCCCCTCTGGAGGACGGATCGCGCCCGCTACGTCACCGAACACATGATACCGCAGTTCAAGGACGTCGTGAACCGCTACCAGCCCGCCATCATCTTCAGCGACGGCGAGTGGGACCTGCCCTCGCGGGACTGGCAGTCCGAGGCGTTGCTCGCCTGGCTCTTCAACGAGTCGCCGAGCCGCGACCACGTGGTCGTCAACGATCGCTGGGGCAAGGACAGCCGCCACAAGCATGGCGGCTACTGGACGACCGAGTATGCCGCCGGCCTGCAGGACGGCTCGCACCCATGGGAGGAGAGCCGCGGCATGGCCTACTCCTACGGCTACAACCGCGCCGAGCGGATCGACGACTACAAGACATCGCGGGAATTCATCCTCGTGCTCATTGATCTCGTCAGCCGAGGCGGCAATCTCCTCCTCGACATCGGCCCCGCCGCCGACGGCACCATCCCGCCCATCATGGAGCAACGCCTGCTCGAGATCGGCGACTGGTTGCGGGTCAATGGCGACGCGATCTACGGCACGCGTTTCGCCGGCCGCTCGTGCCAGTGGACCGCCGGCACGCGGCCGAAGCAGGAGTACGGCGAGTACAACGTAAAATACAATGTGCTCGACCAGGTCGGCCAGCAGCCGCGCAACGGGGCGGCGGTGAAGCAGGTGTTCTTCACCAAGAAACCCGGCGCGCTCTTTGCCCTTGCCGTGGGCTGGCCCGGGAAACAGCTCGTGCTCCGCGGCGTGCGCGCACCCGCCAATCCCCAGGTGACAATGCTCGGCGTTCCTGGCGCCCTGAAAACCGCGCGTTCGGGCGACACGCTGACGATCACGATGCCCGACCTCGGGCCCGAGGCCGCACCGTGCCGCCACGCCTTCGCGTTTCGCCTCGAAGGCGCCGATGTGCTGCCGGAGTGACGTGGCGCATCCCAGTTTCCGGCCACGGTTGTCCGTGGTGGGCGGGCACGTCCTCGTGCCCGCATTTATGGCGCGATCGAGCGGGCGAGGCATGCGGGCACCGGGACGTGCCCGCCCACCGAAGGGAATCTTCTCGCGTGGCCAAAAAGTGGGATGCGCCCCGAGTGACGGGGAGGTTCACTGTTGTGGTTGCGGCGCCAGCCGCGAGGGGAGATACCCTGATCCAGCCGCCGCCATGCCCATCCCTCCGTCGCTGCCCACCCTCCGCGAAAAGATCGGTCAACTGCTGCTCGTTGGTTTTCGGGGCTGTCAGCCGGCCGAATGCGAACCTATCGCCCGCGACATCCGGGAGCTTCATCTCGGCGGCATCATCTTGTTCGATCAGGAAATGGCCGACGCCACGACGCGCCGGCGCAATATCGAGTCCCCGGCGCAGGTCCGCGCCTTGCTCGCGTTTCTCCAGGCCCAGGCGCGGATTCCCCTCCTCGTGGCGATCGATCAGGAAGGCGGGCGCGTCAACCGCCTCAAGCCCGACTATGGTTTTCCCGCGAGCATTTCCCACGAGGAACTCGGCCGGATCGACCAGCCCGCCGAAACCTTCCGACACGCGGCGCAGACCGCGCAGACCCTCGCGCGCCTCGGCTTCAACCTGAATCTCGCGCCCGTCGTCGATCTCGACGCGCATCCCGACAACCCGATCATCAAGGGCAAGGGCCGGAGCTTCTCCGCCGATCCCGAAGCCGTCGCGCGGCACGCCGCGGAGTTCGTGCGGGCGCATCGGGCGGAGGGTGTGCTGGCCTGCGCCAAACATTTTCCCGGCCACGGCAGCGCGACCGGCGACACCCACCTCGGACTCGTCGATGTCACGTCCACCTGGCACGAACGGGAGCTGATTCCGTTTCAACGGCTCATCGCAGCCGGCCTGTGCGATGTGGTCATGAGCGCGCATGTCTTCAACGCGCGCCTCGACCCGGATCGGCCCGCCACGCTCTCGCGGGCCGTGCTCACCGAGCTGCTGCGCGGCCGGCTGGGCTTCCAGGGCGTGGTCATGAGCGATGACATGGAGATGAAGGCGATCTCCAGCCATTACGGTCTGGAGAACTCGGTGCCGGCGGCGATCGAGGCGGGCATCGATCTCCTCTGCTTCGGCAACAACCTGAGTTACGATCCCGCCATCGCCGGCAAGGCGATCAATATTCTCGTCCGCGCCGTGGCGAAGGGCCGGATCCCGGAGTCGCGGATCGACGCCTCTTATCGGCGCGTGCTGGCGTTGAAGGGCAAAGCGCAGCCAACGGCGTGATGTTCGGGCGCATCCCAGTTTCCCGCAACTGCTGTCCGTGGTGGGCGGGCACGTCCTCGTGCCCGCATTTTAGGCGCGATCGAGCACGTGAAACATGCGGGCACCGGGACGTGCCCGCCCACCGAAGGGAGTTTTCTCGCGCGGCCAGAAAGTGGGATGCGCCCATGAAATCCCAAAATCGAGTTCCGTTCGCGTGTTTCGAGGTTTACTCTGATTGTCTGGCAAATTCGTGATCATGGATCCCTCCGCCCCCACCCACCGCAATCCCTGGACGTGGATTCCCACGCTCTATTTTGCCCAGGGAATTCCCTACGTCGTCGCCATGACACTTTCGACGGTGATGTACAAGAACCTCGGCGTCTCGAACACCGACATCGCGCTCTACACGAGCTGGCTTTACCTGCCGTGGGTCATCAAGCCGCTGTGGTCGCCGTTCGTCGACCTGTTCCGCACGAAGCGGTTTTGGATCGTGTCGCTGCAGTTCGTGATCGGCGTCGCGTTCGCCCTCGTCGCACTGACGCTGCCCGGGCCGAAATTCTTCCAGCTCACCCTCGCGGTCTTCTGGCTGATGGCCTTCAGCTCGGCGACGCACGACATCGCGGCGGACGGCTTTTACCTGCTCGCGCTAAAGCCGGGCGATCAGGCGGCATTTGTCGGCGTGCGCAGCACGTTCTACCGGATGGCGACGCTGTCGGCGCAGGGCGGCCTGGTCTACCTCGCGGGCACGTGGCAGAAATCCTCGGGCAGTTTCGTGCAGGCGTGGTCGCTCGTCTTCGGTCTCCTGACCGCCGTGTTCCTCGTCGTGGGCGCCTATCACTTCTTTATGCTGCCCAAGCCGGACGGCGATCAGCCTACCGGCAGCGGGCAGGATATCGGGAGGGAATTCGTCGCGGTGTTCGCGGAGTTTTTGCGCAAACCGGGCATCCTGACGATCCTGGCGATGCTGTTGCTTTACCGGCTGGCGGAGTCGCAGGCGTTGAAGCTCCTGTCTCCGTTCCTGCTCGACGCGCGAGCCAAAGGCGGACTCGGCCTCACGACGCAGCAGGTCGGCATCGTCTATGGCACCGTGGGCATCATTGCCCTCACCGTGGGCGGGCTCTTCGGCGGGTGGATCATTTCGCGTTACGGCCTGAAGCGGCTGCTGTGGCCGATGATCGTCTCGATGCACGCGCCGATCGCGGCGTTTCTGCTCCTTGCGATTTTCCAGCCCGAGAGTGCATGGGTGGTGGGCACGGCGCTGGCGGTCGAACAGTTCGGCTACGGCTTCGGCTTCACGGCCTACATGCTCTTCATGATGATGGTCGCCGACGGTCCGCGCAAGACGGCCCACTATGCGATCTGCACCGGCTTCATGGCCCTGGGCATGATGCTGCCCGGCATGGCCGCCGGCTGGATTCAGGACCACATCGGCTACGTGAAATTTTTCGCCTGGGTGCTCGTCTGCACCATCCCGTCCTTCATCGTGATCGCGCGGTTGCAGATCGATCCGGAGTTCGGCAAGAAGAAGGCGGCCGACTGAAGGGTCGCGTCTCAATACCGCAGATACTGCTGTCGCTCCGCGCGGAATTTTTCCTCGCCGGCTTTCCACCCGGCCACGATCTCCGCCGCGGATTTCCCCGCCTGCAAGGCGAGGCGCGTGGCATCGGTGCCGTTCACCTTGTCGAACATGTCGAATTTCTTGTTCGCCTTCACCGCCTCCGCCAACACGTCGCGCCCCGCCACCTGTTTCAGCGCCTCCAACGCGTAATAGTTGATCGCGGTCAGCGGCGCCACGGCGGGATCGGTGAAGAATAACTGCACGCCCCCGACGATCTCGTCCTTGTAGGTCGCGTAGTAGGGTTTGTAGGTCAGCGGGCGAAAACGCACGCCCGACAGCGCATAACCGTTGAGCTTGGCGGCGAGGGCCTGGGGATTCACCTTGGGCATGCCGACGGTCTGGAACGGCAGCGTATAGCCAACGCCGATACTCACGTTGCCGATCTCGCCGAGCATCCCCGTCGCCACCTGAAACAGCGGCGATTCCCCGTGCGGCACGTGCGGCGACGCCGGCACCCACGGCAGCCCCGTGTCACGCCAGACCATCGTCCGCCTCCAGCCGCGCATCGGCACCACGGTCAGCTGGCAGCGCGGCTTGATCCAACCGCGGTCGTTGATCAGGCCGGCAAGTTCGCCGCACGTCAGGCCGTACACGTACGGGATATCCCAGCGGCTCACGAACGAACGAAAGTTTTCCTGCGCCACCAGCGGGCCTTCGATCCGCTCGCCGCCGAGAGGATTGGGCCGATCGAGCACCATGAACTCGATGCCCGCCTCGCCGCACGCCGCCATCGCCTCGCCCATCGTGCTGATAAACGTGTACGAACGACAGCCCGTGTCCTGCAAATCGTAGACCAGCACATCGAGTCCCTGCAGCATGGCCGGCGTCGGCTTGCGCGTCGCGCCATAGAGGGAATGCACCGGCAGCCCCGTGCGCGCGTCGGTGCGGCTCTCCACCTTGTCGCCGGCCGGGACGTCGCCGTAGATCCCGTGCTCCGGCCCGAACAGCGCGACGAGCGTCACGCCTGGCGCTGCCCGCAGCACGTCGAGCGTGCTCTCGAGCCGGCGGTTCACGCCGGAGGGATTCGTGATCAGCCCGACCCGCTTGCCGGCGAGGACCTTGAAGCCCTCGGCCGCCAGCACTTCGTTGCCGAGCATGACGCGCGGTTCGGCGGGGGCGGCCTGAAGCAGGCCGCCCAAAAGCGCGCCGAAGGAGAGCAGCCAGGACGTAAATCGCATGGCGCCATCACAAGAAGACCCGCCCGCCCACGCCAGTTGATTTGCGCCGCGCGATCCTTTCGCGATTGAGCCCGCCGCCGCACTCCGCTCAACGTCTCCGCCA
The DNA here is from genome assembly GCA_044344465.1 of Opitutaceae bacterium. GTDB lineage: Bacteria > Verrucomicrobiota > Verrucomicrobiia > Opitutales > Opitutaceae > ER46. Next base: position 15,260 of record JBIJCX010000058.1, on the reverse strand, counting down.
CATTTCCCCCATGCCTCGATTTTCTCTCCGCGTCTGGTGGGTGGCATCTGCGCTCGGGCTCACCGCCCTCTTCGTCACGGGCTGCCGCACCGTACCGCCGCGCGCCTTCGTCCCGCGCACCGGCGACGAAATCGTCGTCGCCGGCCAGCTGTTCCACACCGGCACGCGCGTGATCACCTGGATGGACCCGGGCGGCTACGATGCCTATCGCGTGGAACGGCGCTTCAGTCCCGTCGCGGTGAGCAGCTGGGAGAAAACGCCCGACGCCGCGAAGGCGCTCGGTTCTCCCAACCGCTACAGCCTCCGCCAAAACACCCTGTCGCCCGCCGAGATCGAACGCGTGCGCGGCGGCGGCTGGGATCTGCCCCTGCTGCAGCGCGTCGTGGACCAGTTTGTCGTCCACTACGATGTCTGCGGAATCAGCAAGGCCTGCTTCAATGTCCTGCACGACCAACGCGGGCTCAGCGTGCACTTCATGCTCGATCTCGACGGCACCATTTACCAGACGCTCGATCTCAAGGAGCGCGCCCGGCACGCCACGATCGCGAACGACCGTTCGGTCGGCATCGAGATCGCCAACATGGGCGCGTATCCGAACGGCGACATGAAGACGTTGAACGAGTGGTATCGCCGCGACGCGCAGGGCCGGCCCTATATCAAGGTGCCCGAGCGCCTCGGCGACCCGATGTTTCACACGCAGAATTTCACCGGCCGCCCGGCGCGGCCTGAGCCGGTGCGCGGAGTGGTGCAGGGCGTCGAACTGAACCAATACGATCTCACGCCCGAGCAGTACGCCGCGCTCACAAAACTCACGGCCGCCCTGTGCGCGATCTTTCCCAAGCTGGCCTGCGATTATCCCCGCGGAACCAACGGGAGAATGGTCACGCAGAAACTCCCGGATGACCATTTGAAGAATTTCGGCGGGGTGCTCGGGCATTTCCACATTCAGACGAACAAGGTCGATCCCGGTCCAGCCTTCGACTGGGACCGCGTGATCGGCGGAGCGCGGCGCGAACTGGGCCTCCCCCTGTTCGGGCCGGCCGACGGCGCGACTCGACCGACGTCGACGCCCCGATAGGGAGGATTTTCACCTCAGGTTAAAAACGGGCGGCTCGGCTTCGAAGCCGCCGACCGGTCCCGGTCGTGACACTACGAATTGGGTGATTGGCCGCGGACGGGGGCAGGAGCCGGCTCGCAGGCGCTGAGGAGCATGGCCCATTGGCGCACGCCAAACCGCGGCAAGCCGGCTCCTGCCCTTGGAATCGCACCCGCCCGCAGTTATTTCTTCAGCGTCAGGTTGATCTGCCGGACGTCCATGACGCTCTGACCGGCGATCTGCGAGGCCCGCAACGTCAACAGGCCGCGGCCTTTTTCCAGGCGCATCGGGCCGAGATTCAGCGGACGAAACTCCTTCATCTGCGATTCTCCCGCCGGACGCGGGATGGTGTCCTGATTCGTGTAGAGCGGCGGATTCCAACCGGGGGCGACCTTGCCGGCGAGTTTGTCGCCGCGAAAGCTGAGCTCGATCGTCGAGCCGGCGTCGGGCACGGGGCACGTATAATAAATGGTCACGTAATACTGGCCGGTCGTGTTCACCTCGATGTCCCAGGTCATCTTGTCCTCGGCCTGCTTCCAGTTCACGAAGTAGGAGCTGTTCGGCGCGTTGGCACTGCGCCTCACCTCTCCGTGCGGCACGCCGTCGCGGGCGGGCAGCGGGGTCATCGGGAATTCCGCGTAGCCGACCGGATAGGGCCGGTCGTCCGCGGCGACGGCCTGCACCTTGGCCTTGCCCCTGCCCTTGCCTTTGCCGGCGTCAACGACCGGGGCCGGGGCCCCGCGCAGCACGTCCCTCCGATAGTCCGCGACCGCCTGGGCCAGTTTCGCGGCGACCACGGGTTGCTCCCCCGTGATGTCGCGCTGCTGGCCCGGATCGGCGACCAGGTCGTAGAGCACGCCGCGGCTGTCGAGGCGGTATTGTTGCGAGCGGGCGCTGACCTGGCCGTTCTGGTGGGAAACAATCGTCCGATCGGGCCAGTTGCGCGCCGTGCCGAGCAGCAGCGGGGAAAGATCCCGGCCATCAAGCGGCTTCGCGCCGACCCGCGGGATGCCGGCCAGGCTGGTCAACGTGGGCAGCAGATCGATCGCGCCGGCGATTTCGCGCACCTGCGTGCCGGGTGTGATCTTTCCCGGCCAGCGCATGAGGAACGGCACCCGCAGGCCGCCCTCGTCGGTCGAGCCCTTGCGGCCCTTCATGCCGCCGTTCCAGCGAAAGCTGTTCGGGCCGTTGTCCGAAAAATAGACGACGATGGTGTTGTCGGCGAGCTTGAGCTCCTCCAGCCGGCGCAGGATGCGGGCGACGTTCTGGTCGAGGTTCTCCGTCATCGCCAGGACGCAGCGGGTGATTTCGATCGTCTCATTGTCGCCGTCGGGGCCGCGTTGCGGGATCGGCTTGGCCTTGAACCGCTGCCAGTCCTGGTCGGGCACGGCGAAGGGCGAGTGCGGGATGTTGAGCGGCAGGTAACAGAGAAACGGGCGCTGCCGGTTTTGCTCGATGAACTCGATCGCGTGGCGGGTGAGGTCGTCGGCGATGTACCCCTGGCCGCGGACCATCCTGCCGTTGTGCTCGAGCGGAGAGTCGAAGTATTCGCCCCAGTGGCCGGAGGTGAAGCCGTAGTACTCTTCAAAGCCGCGCGCGTTCGGGTGGTAGGGCCACTGGCTGCCGTTGTGCCATTTGCCAAATGCGCCGGTGGCATAGCCGGCCGCCTTGAAGGCGTCGGCGAGGGTCTTCTCGTCGGTGTTCAACCGCTCCAGCCCGGTCGAAACACCCCGCACGCCGCCGCGCGGATGATAACGGCCGGTCAGGAATTCCGCGCGCGTCGGGGCGCAGACCGAGCAAACGAAGAAGCGGTCGAACAGGGCGCCGTCGCGCGCGAGCGAATCGATGGCCGGCGTGCGCACCTGGGAGTTGCCATGCACGCTCAAATCGCCCCAACCCTGATCGTCGGCGAGGATGACCACGACATTCGGCCGGCGGTCCGCGGCGGCGGCGGCCGGGGGGCAAAGCGCACCCAACACGAAAACGACGAGGGCCAGGGCGGGGATTCGAAAGTTTTTCATGGTGTGACGGAGTCCGGGCAGGTCGCGCGACGATGGCACCGTCGCCGCGGCGGCGGCCATTTTTATTTGCGGCGTCATCGTGTTGTGATGAGCACGGTGGGTCACGGAAAATGTGGGTCCAGCCCGGCGGTGGGCGGCCAGGCCCCGATTGGTCGGGTAACGCATTGGGTTACTCGACCCTTGATTCCACGGCCGGATATCGAAGCAAGCTGCTTGACGAAGTGATGCTGTAGACTGTCGCTACTTCCGCCTCGCCTGCCGCATTGCGTCGCCGATCCGATGAAATTCCCGTTTGTCCCTTCACTCTGTTTGTCCGCGCTCCTCGTCTCGCCACTCGCGGCCGCCCGGCCCAACATCGTTTTCATCCTGGCCGACGATCAGGCGCCGTGGGCCCTCGGGGCGTCCGGGCATGCGCAGGCCCACACGCCGAACATGGATCGCATCGCGCGGGAGGGGGCGCGTTTTCCGAATGCGTTCACGCCCACGCCGGTCTGCAGTCCCGCGCGGGCCAGCATCCTGACCAGCCGCTACGGCAGCGAGCTCGGCATCACCGACTGGATCAACCCCAAGGCCGACGCCGGGGTCGGTCTCGATGCCAGCCTCGTCACCTGGCCGCGGCTGCTCCAGCAGGCTGGTTACACCACGGCCCTCTTTGGCAAGTGGCACGTCGGCGACACCGACGAGCAGCATCCGACCCGGCGGGGCTACGACACGTTCATGGGCTTTCGCGGCGGCGGCACTCCGCCCAAGGATCCCGTGCTGGAGAAGAACGGCGTCAGCGCCAAGCGCGAGGGCTTCATCGTGAACATCGTCGCCGACGAGGCCATCTCGTGGCTCCGCCAGCGGGATCCGGCCAAGCCCTTCGCCGTCAGCATCCACTTCCGCGAGCCCCACGCCGCGCACCTGCCGGTGCCCGAGGAGGACTGGGCCAAGTTCAAGGATCTCGATCCGGCGATTCCCAATCCCGATTTTCCCGGGCTCGACACGGCGCGCGTGAAAAAGATCACCCGCGAATACCTCGCCGCCATCGCCGCCCTCGATCGCAACCTCGGCCATCTCCTCGACGCCCTTGATGCGCTCAAGCTCTCCGCCAACACGATTGTCATCTACACTTCCGACCACGGTTACAACGTGGGCCACCATGGTCTCCTGTTCAAAGGCAACGCACAGTGGCTGCTGAAAAAGGAGGCGATGCCACCGGGCACGCCCCATGTGCCGGCCGGCCAGCGTCCCAACATGTTCGATACCTCGGTGAAGGTCCCGCTGGCGATTCGCTGGCCCGGGGTGATCAAGGCCGGCACCGTCAACCCGCACACCGTGTCGCACCTCGACTGGCTGCCGACGTTTGCCACCCTCGGGGCCGCGCCGGTTCCCGCCGGCACCCTCGTGCGCGGCCGCGACCTCGGGCCGCTGCTGCGCGGGCAGGCGAAACAATGGGACGACACCTTCTACGCCGAGTATTCCATGAAGCATGGCGCCCGGGTTCATCTGCGCATGATCCGCACGCCAGAATGGAAGTTGATCCGCGACTTCAACCACGAGGGCCGCGATGAGCTCTATCACCTCACCGCCGATCCCGGCGAAACCCGCAACCGGATCGACGACTCCAGCCCCGCGGCCCGAAGCGCGTTCGCCGCCCTCGATGCCCGGCTCCTCGCCCAGATGGAAAAGATCAAGGACCCCGTGCTCCCGCAGGCGCGGTCGCGCCTGGGGAGCAAGTGAACGTTGGCGGCGTGCCGCGACGGCGCCCGCGGGCGCTTTATAGATTGACCCGGATCGAGAGGCGGAAGTCACGCCCCACTCCGATCGCGCCCGTGGAAAGGCTCGAGGCGCGGTAGTAGTGTTTGTCGAAGACGTTGTTGATGTTCATGCCGATGTTGACCGACCGGTTCATCAGTCGCGTGCGATAACCCAGGATGAGATTGCCCACGGTATAGCCGGGAGTCCAAATCTCCTCCGCCGTGCCATTGCGGTCGCGGTCGAAATTCCCCTGATAGCTTTCCTGCCGGTATTGCAGCCCGCCGCCGATGTTAAACCCTTTCAGGAATCCGCTCTCGAACCGATAGGATGTCACCAGGTTGGAACGTATCTTGGTGAAGCCCGCAACGGGAGTCCCGTCGGGGATCGAGGCCAGGTACGCATCCGTCTGCGGCGTGGGCAGGTTTTGGGCCTTGGCCCGCGCATGCACCGCCTTCAAGTCGGGATACCGCTCGGAGGTCGCCAGCCGGTTGCTGGAAAAATTCCAGAGCAGCCGCCAATTCCGGTTGAGGTTGGCAATGGTTTCAAACTCCAGCCCGTCCGCGGCCACCACCTGGCTGTCCGCGCCAGCGGGATTGAGGTCGGAAAAAAGAATGGCCAGTTCGTTCGTTCCCACCGCCGCCGGGATGGCGGCGCTCGCCTTCCGGTTGGTTTCATAATACGTCCAGTTGGACTCCAACCGGCCGTCCAGGAACAGCCAGCGCAGGCCGTATTCATTGCCGAATCCCTTGGGTGCCGCCACCACGGACCCGGGCAAAAAGCCGGGAGTCCCGGAGGTGGTGGTGAGCACCACATTCTCCGCGTACGTGGCGTAGGCGGCCAGGAACTTGGTGATGTGAACCACCCCGCCAAAATTGTACGAATTGTTTCTGACGCGGTAGCGGACATTGGGGGCACTGGCCAGTTGGTAGGTTTCTCCGGAGACCATGTTATAGAAATCGCGGCCCGGATCCTGGTTGAACGAATCGGAGCGCCAGCCGACCATGGAATGGAGCCGCTGCTTGAAGTAGGTCCCGCTGGATCCGATCATGCCGCCGGTGTTCCAATAGTAACGGTTCATCAAACGTCCGGCGGCGCCGTCAATGGCGATGTCGCGCAACATTTTTGTCCGGCCCGGAATTGCTCCCCGCTCGGTGAACCGCGCGTCATCGCCGTCCTTGAAGTAGAACCGCCGGAAAACCCGGTTTTGATTCAGGGTCGCCACGTTGGCCTGGTAGGCCGCCAGGGTGTTGGCGTTGATCAAGGTGCCCTTGAAGGAGGGACTGGCAGGATCGACGAATTCCGCATACTGCGCATCAAGCGGCTCCTGGCTCTGGTGATGGAGGCCGCCGACAATGCGCTGGGTCATGAAGCGCAGTTTGAGATCGTACACCCCGGAAGCACGCACGCTCACCATCGGCTCGGGGTAATTCCGGATACCGTGGTAGAATTCAGTATAGTAATCGTTGAAATACGGATTGCGCGAACCGTCGGCCCGCGTCGCAACCAGATCCCGATACACGGCCGCTTGAGAAGCCCCGCCCTTGATCCCAATCTCGCGGATGCCTTCCTGCAGCGTCCCGGCCAGCTGGATGTTCAGTTTATCGCCGATTTTTTGATCAATGGAGATGCTGTGCGCATAGTGATCCGTCTTGTTGTAGGCACCCGGGCCCTGCAAATTCAGCTTGTCGGGCACGATGCTGCCGTCGAAAAGCACCAGGTTGGTGCCGCTGCTCCGCCGGGTTCCCACGGTGTCGAAGATCGTGTTCGTGGCCGGGACGTAGGTAAAGCCGCCCTGCGTCGCCGTGTGGAGGGCGGCCGTACCCGTCCGATCGGTCGTGGCAAACTGGTCGGCCAGCATATTCGGCGCCATCACCGCCACGTTCTCCCCAAAATCCGCGCTGAGGTTGATATTGGTGTTCTGGAAAGGCCGGTAATTGGCGCTAAAAAACATTCCCCGGAACGATCGCTCCGTATGATTGTGAAATCCCCCGCCGCGTTGGTACGCCAGTGACGCCCGGACGGCGAGTTTGTCGTTAAGCATCCGGTTGATGTCGAACTCGCCCCGGTAGAGATCCTTTGAGCCGGTGATGAGCGCAAAGCTCTGGGAGTTCTTCCGCAGCCCCTGCTTCGTCACCTGATTCGAGATCCCGCCCGCACCGCCGCCGGTATACAGAAAGCCGTTTGGCCCCCGCAAGAGCTCCACGCGGTCGATATTGTGGCTGTCCAAGCTGACATAAAAGACGACACCATCCCGGAGATTGGTGCTGCTCGTCCCGCGAGAAACGGTCCCGCCGCCGCCGGAACTGATGGGCGACTCGTTGTTGTTACCGACCTCCCCCGAAATGTTGAACATCGAGAGTTCGGATATATCCGTGACGATCAAATCTTCCATGAAAGTGCGGTTCAGCACCGAGATGGAGCTCGGCGTGTCTCTCAGCAGCGTGGCCGTGCGGGAGCCCGAGAGGGTCTGCGTCGCCCGGTAGCCTTCGTCGGCGTCGCCCTTAACCTCGAAGATCGAAAGCTTGATCACATCTTTCGCCTCGGCTTCAGCCGTCGGAGCATTGGGGGCGGCCGGACGCGTGGTCGCCTGGGCCAGCAGCGAGGATCGGCTCGCCCCGGGGGCGATGAGCGCCAGAATACAAATGGGGATGATCGAACGATGGCGCGAGGTGCCATGGGGTGTCGCTGGAGTTAGGGATCTTTTCATGTGATGTGAGTTTTTTGGCTTTGGTAATCCTGTGTGCACGGCGGTCGTGAACGACGGCTCGAAATTATCGGGGAGTTCGTCGCGAGGGATGCGGGTCATGGCGTTTTCCAACCCCTCGCGGAAAAAGGGTGAAGCCCGCCGGGGAAAGGCGAATCATGGGCAGGAGGGGTGTGGGATCGCTCGCGGCAAACCTCGACAAAGCGCTGCTTTCTCCGCCGTCACCTTCCGGCAACGAGTGCGATGTCTCAATTCAAGGGGTAGGGTTGCGGCGAATGCGAACACGAGTTTGGTGTCACGCAACATAAAAACTCTGTTTTCTCGGCGCCGGCTTTCCAGCCCAGGGCATCGCGCCGGATTAACTCCTCCGCGGCCTTGCCGTTTCACGAGCTGACCTGGCCGCGCCCGGAGTCTCGACGGCGCGGCGCCGATGTGGCTCACTTCTTTTGCGTCCATGAAAAAAATCCTGTCTCGATTCCTGTTCCCGGCGGTCCTTGGCCTGCTGGGCGGCTCCGCGGTCGCCGCAACCAAACCGGCCAACATCCTGTTCATCTTCGCCGACGACCATGCCTCGCAGGCGATCAGTGCGTACAATCATCCGCTCAAACTCGTCCAGACTCCGAACCTCGATCGGATCGCGAAGGAGGGCATGCTTTTTCAACGCGCGCTTGTGCCCAATTCGATCTGTGGCCCGAGTCGCGCGGTGATCCAGACGGGAAAATACAGCCACATCAACGGCTTCATCGACAACGGCAGCCGTTTCGACAGCTCGCAGCAGACGTTTCCCAAGCTCCTCCAAAAAGCCGGCTACCAGACGGCCGTCATCGGCAAGTGGCATCTCGTCAGCGATCCCGTCGGCTTCAATCACTGGCATATTCTCCCCGGCCAGGGCGCCTACTACAACCCGCCGATGATCCGCGACGGCGAGCGGGTGCAGCACACCGGCTATGCCACCGACCTCATCACCGACTTCTCGCTCGCGTGGCTGAAACAGCGCGACAAGGCGAAACCCTTCGTCCTGATGATGCAGCACAAGGCGCCCCACCGCGAATGGTCCCCCGCGCTTCGGCATCTCGGCTGGGACCAGGGTCGGAAGCATCCCGAGCCGCCGACCTTGTTCGACGATTACTCCGGCCGCGGCCGTGCCGAGCACGAGCAGGACATGACCTTGGCCAAAACCTTCACCGCCCGCGATGCCAAGCTCGCCGCCCCACCGTCGTTGAATGCCGAGCAACGCAAGGTGTGGGATGCCTACTACGAACCGCGCAACGCGGCGTTTCAGCAGGCCAGCCTCAGCGGCCAGGACCTCGTCCGCTGGCGTTACCAGCGCTACATGCACGATTACCTCGGCACAGTTCTCGCGGTGGACGAAAGCGTCGGCCGCGTCCTGAAGTTCCTCGACGACGAGGGCCTCGCCGAAAACACGCTCGTCGTCTACTCGTCCGACCAGGGTTTCTACCTCGGCGAGCACGGCTGGTTCGACAAGCGCTGGATTTATGAGGAATCGCTGACCACGCCGATGATGATCCGCTGGCCGGGCGTCACGCGGCCCGGCACGCGCAGCAACGCGCTGGTGTCGATCCTCGATTTGCCGGAGACGTTTCTCGCCGCCGCGGGCCAGCCCATCCCGGCCGACATGCAGGGCCGCAGTCTCGTGCCGGTGCTGCAGGGCCAGATCCCGGCCGACTGGCGCAAGAGTTTCTATTATCACTATTACGAGTTCCCCGGGGCGCACAGCGTGCGGCGGCACTACGGCGTCGTGACCGATCGCTACAAGCTGTTCCACTTCTACGAGCCGGATATGAACTATTGGACTTTGATCGATCGGGAGAAAGATCCGCTGGAACTGAAGAACGTCTACGACGACGCGTCCTATGCCGCGACGCGCCGGACGCTGCACGCCGAGCTCGCCCGCCTGCGGACGGAGCTGAAAGTCCCGGCCAAGGACCCGGCCCGCCCGCCCGGGAGCGGCGGGGGCGGCAAAAGAAAAAAAGCCGCGCAGAAAGACCAGTGAACCGATCCCGCGCAAGAACCCCGTCCGTCTTTCCTTCGACTATTTGCAGGAGCCTGCTTGCAGGCTCCTACCTCCACCACCAGGCCAACGCAAAATTCCGCGACTCAAATCTCATGCGAATGCAACCCGCCCGCCCCTTCCCTGCCACCCGCCGCCGATGCTCGCTCGCGGCGATCTTGGCGGCAGTCCTTGCCCTTGGCAGTGCGCTCGCCGCCGCTGAGCGCAAGCCGAACGTGATCCTGATCATGGCCGACGACTTCGGTTACGAGGCGGTCACGGCCAACGGCGGGCAATCGTACCAGACGCCACACCTCGATCGGATGGCCGCCACCGGGATGCGCTTCGAGCATTGTTATGTGCAGCCGCTCTGCACGCCGACCCGGGCCCAGTTGATGACCGGCATCTATAATGTCCGGAACTACATCGAATTTGGCCTGCTCGATCCCAAGGCGACCACCTTCGCCCACCTGCTCAAGCAGGCGGGCTACGCCACGGGCATCACCGGCAAATGGCAGCTCGGCAAGGGCAAGGAACTGCCGCGGCACTTCGGCTTCGACGAGTCCTTTCTCTGGCAGCACACGCGCCGCCCACCCCGCTACGCCAACCCCGGCCTCGAGCTCAACGGCGTCGAGCAGGATTTCTCCAACGGAGAGTACGGACCCAAGCTCATCCATGACTTCGCCCTCGACTTCGTCACGCGGCACCGGGCGCAGCCATTTTTCCTCTACTACCCGATGATTCTCACCCACGACCCGTTTCAGCCCACCCCGGACAGTCCAGATTGGGATCCAAAGACGAAGAGCGAGAAGATGCAGCGGGACGTGAAGCACTTCGCGGAGATGACCACCTATATGGACAAGATGGTCGGCCGGCTCCTCGCCAAGCTCGATGAACTCGGCCTGCGCGAAAACACCCTCGTACTTTTCCTGGGTGACAACGGCACGGGCGTGAGCGTCACCTCGCAGTTCAAGGGCCAGCCCTATCCGGGCGGCAAGGGCACGCGCACCGCGCAAGGCAACCACGTGCCGCTCATTGCCAGCTGGCCCGGCCGCATCCCGGCGGGTCGCGTCAGCGCCGACCTCGTCGGCAGCGTGGATTTTCTACCGACGTTGTGCGCGGTCGCGGGCGCCCAGGTGCCGGCGGCGCTGCGGATCGACGGGCGCAGTTTCCTCCCGCAACTGCTCGGCCAGAAGGGCGAACCGCGCGAGTCGCTCTATGTCTGGTATGCGCGCAACGGCGGGCCGAAGGCGACATTCGAGTACGCGCAGAGCACCACCCACAAACTGTATCGCGAAGGCACATTCTTTGACCTGACGGTCGATCCCTTTGAAAAAAATCCCCGGAAAGCCGCCGATCTCACCGGCCCGGCCGCCGCCGTGGCGAAGAAACTGCAGGCCACCCTCGACCAATATGCGCAGGCGCGCCCCGCCCACCTGATGCAACCAGCCAAGGCGCCGGTGAAAGAGTAGGGAACGACGGAATCTACGATGAGACGGACCCGTCGGTCCGTTCTCCCGCCTTCGTCCTACTCCGGATTCCGCACGAGATTCATCACTTCGCTGGGTGTGATGGACCGCGCCCGTTGCTCGACCGCGCCGGCATGCTGGCTGAAAAGGCCGCGGCCTTCCTGGACGAGGCGGGCATAAGTGTCGCGCAGCACAGCTGAGTCCATCTGGCGGCCGCCCGCGTAGTAGCGCTGGGCCAGCTGCCCCAACGCGTATGTCGCGGCGAACGTGAATGCGGCGCCCGTGCCAACGCTGCCAATCCCGCGGCCCAGGCCGCCGAGGAGATTCCCGGCCAGGCCACCGATGAGTTTGCGCGCGATGTTTTCCACCGCCTGCGATGCCAAGCCGACGCCCGCGGCGGCAATGAAATCGCGAATATGGCCGCGATCGAGCGGATAGCCGTGACGCAGGCCGATGCGGTAGACCATCCGCATCTGCAACGGCACAATCGCCATCGTCGCGAGACTCTGCGGGAGCAGTTCCAAGGCTCCGTTGAGGATGGAGTAGTTGAGGACCATCTTGTCGATTTCAGCCGGATCGACCGGCTCGCTGGTGGAGCGGGGGGCCAGCGGGGGCGAGGCGGCATCCGCGACCGACTCTGGGATCGCCATTCCGGCGACACTCGCCGGCGGAATATCCGCCGCCGGCGAGCCGCCAGCGACCGGCGTGCCGAGGCCGAGCGCCGCGCGCACCTCGCCGAGATAGGCGCGTTCGCGCTCGTTGGCGGGACCATCCGCTTCGCAGACCCCGAGCGCAAACTCGTAGGCGAGCAGGCGCGATTCGATCGAGGTGAATTCGGCGGCGAGTTCGTTCGTGCTGCGCCGTTTCAGCAGCGCGTCCTGGGTGAGGGCAAGCAGGTCAAGATCGCCCGCCGGACCGAAACCTTCGGCCATGCGGCGGACGGCGGCGCGTTCGTAGTCGGCGTTTTCACCATCGGAGAAAGCGGCCATGAGGGCGAGCGTGAGGGCGGCTTTTTGTTCGGAGAGGTTCATTTTTTGGCTGAAAGTAATGCCTAATCTCGGCGGCCGCCATTATGATGTTGGGGCGCGTTTCCATGTGGGTGGTGACAGGGTGGATTCGTGCAGGGTGGAGAACCACGCTTTCGGCGCGGCTACGGAGCACGGGGTCGTTGGCCCCCGCTGCTCGGTATTCCACTTTTCGGCGTGCGCACCGTGCCGCGCGCAATGCGCCTCTTTCCCCGGGTGCCGTCCAGGGACGAGTGCTGCCTACGTCAGCCGCCGCGCCGCCGCCTGCGCCCGCAGGCACAACTCGGCGGCCTTGAACGCGTGGGCCTGCGTCATCGCCTTCTCCGTACGATTCAGGCAATCGAGGATGAACTCGCCAAAGAAGCGCTGGCCTACTTTTCCCGCGACCGGCAGGTGGTGTTCGCCCCGCGCATCCACGAGATACACCTGGTCGCCTTGCTTGTCCCGGCCCACATCAACGTACTTTCTCAGCTCGATATAGCCTTTCGTACCGAGGATGAACGTGCGTCCGTCGCCCCACGTGCTGAGCCCGTCGGGCGTGAACCAGTCGACGCGAATCTGATTGGTCGCACCGTTGTCGCCAATGAACGAGGCCTCGCCAAAGTCCTCGAACTCGGGGTGATCCGGGTTGGCGAAGTTGCCGACCGCCGCGTGGACCAGCGTGGCATCGTTTGCCCCCGCGTAGGTAAGAAACTGCTCGCACTGGTGGCTGCCGATGTCGCAGAGGATGCCGCCGTATTTCGCCCGTTCGAAAAACCAGGCCGGCCGCGTCGGCTTCCTGAGCCGGTGCGGACCGAGGCCGGCCACCTGCACCACCCGGCCGATGACGCCGTCGCGGATCAGATCGGTGGCAAACATCCCCGCCTCCGACGTCAGCCGCTCGCTGTAATACACCATGTACTTGCGGCCGGTGCGGGCGACGACCGTCTTCGCCTGGCTGAGCTGCTCGAGCGTGGTGAACGGCGCCTTGTCGGTGAAATAGTCCTTGCCCGCCTCCATCACCCGGCAGCCCAGCGGGCCGCGCTCTGAGGTGACCGCCGCCGCGGTGACGAGTTGCACCGCGGAGTCGGCGAAAATCTCGTCCAGCGCCCGCGCCGCCTTCGCCTGCTTGAAGCGGGCGAGGAACGCCGCGCGTTTCTTCGCCTCGGGTTCATAGACCCACTTCAACGTCGCGCCCGCCGCGATCAGGGCACTGCACTGCCCGTTGATGTGATCGTGGTCGAGATGGGCGGCGGCGAAGACAAACTCACCCGGCTTGACGACCGGAACCGGCTTGGGCCGCGGGACGTAGGCCGGGACGGCCGCAGCCGGCGGAGTCGAGGCGGGGGCCGCGGTGGCCACGCGGGGGAACACGGTCCCGGCGGCCACGGCCCCGGCCGTGTGCGTGATAAATCGGCGGCGATTCATGCCCCGACCATGGGTGAGCGCGACGGGAATGGCGACGCCCAAAGCGGCCTCGGACCGTCTCAGTTCAGCACCCGGACATACGTGTCGCCGAAAAGAACCACCGTCGACGGATCCTTGATGTTGATCATGCTCTGCCGGTCCGTGAGCAGCGTCTTGGCCCCATTGGACTCGGCGGCGCGCACCTTCAGTGTCTTCTCCTCGGCCACCGAGCGTTCGGGACCGAACTTGATCCACCGCACCGTGCCATCACGATTGATCTGCAGCCGGCGACTGCCCGCCGCCCGGCCGGTTTCGTAATTGCCCGCGACGGACGCCAGCACCCGGCCGGCCGGTTCCGGCTCAATCAGGCGGAATTCCGGCAGGAAACTTCGGGGCGGACGCTTGTCGCGCATGATCGTCAGGACATTCAGGCCCACGACCACAAAGACCAGCAGGTAGATCGCCGCAATGCGCATCCAGCCTTTCAGTACACTCTTCTCCCCCGGTTCATGCGCCCTGGTGTCGCCCCGGATGCCACCCTCCACGAGTTCACCGCGAATGATCGCGAGCATCTCGTCGATCGAGGGCTCCACGACGCTCGATTTGGCCGACGACCAGCTGACGAATCGCAGCTGTCCGTCCTTGACCCGGATCACGAATTTTCCGCTCGGGGCCGTGATGCGGATTTCCGGCGCCAGCGGATACGTGACTTTGGGCGCGAGCGCCGCCGCCGCGAGCAAGAGGGCGCGCAGCTCCTTTTCCCCGACGGCCGCCCGCTCCGCGGCCGCAAACTCGCCCCCCGCCTTCTTCGCGTCGGGCGCCAGCTGAAACAGCGTGACCGCATAGGTCGGTGTTGCCGGTTTGCTCATTGTTGCAGGATCAAGATCGGATCGTAGTTGACGCCGACCCGGAAGTTGCCGGTCGCGACGTTGCCGTCATCCATCAGGCGATCGACTTCGAGCACCATGTCCGCATCGATCGGGAGCGGCGCCGACGCCGTCTCGCTGATGGAAACGATCGCCTTGAAGACCGTGCCGTTATGAGTCTGGCTGTTTTCCCAGTTGTACTGCCCGCCGAGCGGCGTGATGCGCTGCCAGCCACCCGCGGTGAGTTGTCCGGCCAATTCCGGGGGAATCACGCCAGCGGCGGTCTCAGCCGGCCAGGCCCCTCTTTCCTGGGCGTAGGCCTCGAAAATCGTCGCAAAGGTCCGAAGATCGTTGGCGATGATCGTCGCCTTGGCCTGACGCTGAGCCTTCCTCACCTGCGGCAGTCCCGCCGCGGCCACAAAGCTCACGATCGTGACACTCACCAACACTTCCAAGATCGAGAATGCCGCAACGCGCCGCCACTTCGCGCGGTGCGCCCGCCAGCCCGGATCGGATGCGCGCATGGCGACCGGTCTCGGAGCTGGTTCAGACGCTCGACAATGGCTGGACATGATCGGTCAGGAAAAAGAAATCGCAGAACGGAACCCGCCAAACGGATGAGGCCGCGCGGCTCCTCCATCATTGGTCAATTTTGCGATCGAAGAAAATATCACTTTGTAAAAACAGATTCCAAGCCCGCCCGTGTCAACGCGTGTTTCTACGCAACCTCTTGGTCGTACGTAATTCCATGTTTTCCGGCGGGGCGAGGGCGGGCGGTTTGCTTGTCAGCCGCCTCGACCAGAACGGGTCAGGCACGAATGGCGCTAAGATAAGGCACGAGGGAAGATGGCGATCGGAGATCATCGCAGTCGCCGTGAGTCGGATACACGCATGCGGTGGCGGGGCCGGTTCAGCAGCTGATACTCTTTTGGCCGTCGTTTG